>JAKADL010000097.1 GCA_021820565.1 Thermoplasmata archaeon | reverse complement strand
TTATTAAGGATGCCGATGCAGTATTCATACATCATTTCTCCGGGGAAAATATATATAACAATATTCTTGAGGACATTGAGTCCGTAATTAAAAATAAAAAGAATGTTATTGCCATAGACCCGATACTCAGCAGCTATTCCACTGTAAGCAAATATGTTGAGGAAAAAGTATCTAATTATTATTTCTACGGTGGGTATGAAAACATCAAAAATATGGTACTATTCATTGAAAACCTGATCGATGGCTGCAAATATGAAGATCCAGTAGAGATGCCTTTCTCCGGTATATACAACTACGGCAATCAGAATTATTCCAGGAAGGCCGGCATACTCTTCTATAGAACTGCATGGGTTGATAACGATACCGGCATTGTGAGGTCTATAATTGATGAACTGAACAACAGGAAAATATCGGCAATACCCGTGTTCACCAATGGATTCGGAGATAAATCCAGAAATATTAAAAGTGCTGAGGAATGTATCCAGGAGTATTTCTACAAGGATGGAAAACCGGCTGTAGATGCAGTTATCAACCTGCTTTCATTTTCACTGATAAAAAAGGAGGACAAGACCACACTTATGGAACTGGGTGTACCAGTTTTCCAGGGGCTTATTTACTATTATAAAGAGGAAAAGGAATGGCTGGACTCTTCAGGCCTGGATGTAGTTTCAACAATAATGAGCGCAATGCTTCCAGAAATGGACGGCACAATAGAACCAGTTCTAATAGGGCTAATCAAAAAGATATATGATCATGGCACCGTATACAGGGAGCTCGTCCCGGTTAAGGATCAGGTAAATTACATGGCTGGTAGAATCAGCAGGTGGATAGACCTTAAATATAAGAAAAACAGTGATAAAAAAATTGCAATAATACTCCATTCAGGGTCCTCCTTCAAGGATCTTGAGGCCAATATCGGCACTGCAACGGGACTGGATACACTCAATTCTGTTTCAAATATAATGCATCTTTTGAAATCAAGCGGCTATTCCATGGATTATGTTCCAGAGGATGGAGAATCACTGATAAAAACCATCATGGAGAAGAAAGCAATTCCTGAGGGCAAATGGACCTCTGTTGAAGATATAAAAAATAAAGGTGGTTCAGTCTACAGCATGCCTGTTGAACAGTACAGTAAATTTTTCGAGGAACTTCCAGAAGATTCTAAAGAGCAGATCATATCCAGATGGGGTGAGCTGAACAATGAAAGGGATTACATGCTCAAGGACGGAAAAATAGAGATACCCGGAATAATATCTGGTAATATATTCATAGGAATACAGCCGAAGAGGATAACATTCGCAGATAACGACAATAGCATCAGGACAATACATGACTCACTGACACCCATAACGCACTACTGGCTTGCATTTTATAAATGGCTCCAGGAGATATTCAGATCCGATGCTATTATCCATGTAGGAACCCATGGTACACTGGAATTTACACCCGGCAAAGGTCTAGGTCTCTCACCTTCAGACTTCCCGGAAATTTCCATTGGAGAAATTCCCAATTTATATCTTTACTCAACAAATGTGCCAGGAGAGGGAATCATCGCAAAGAGAAGAAGCTATGCTGTATTACTGGACTATATAACGCCACCTACAGCCTATGATGAGGTTCCTGAGGAAATAAAGGAGCTCGAGGATCTAATAGATGACTATGAAGAGACCGAAAAAGCTGAAAACAAACCGAGAGAAGGTATGATACTGGATAAAATCCAGAAACTTTCAGATAGAATAGGATTATCCATAGATTTCGGCGATTCACATAAGGCAACTCATGAAATAGAGCATAGATTAAATCTTTTCAAGGATTCTGTGGTTACAAAGGGGCTTTATGTGTACGGGAGGGATCTGGAAACAGCTGATATAAAAGATTATGTTATCACTGCAACCCGCTTTGATGAATCCTTATATAAGGAAAAGGGAAAGGAAGCAGCAGAAACGATAATAGATGGGTATCTCAATAATGGCGGGCAATTGCCGGAACTTGAGTCCAGAATAATAGAGAAATTAAAATATTCTCCGGAAAATGAGAGAAACAGCCTTTTATCGGCACTTAACGGGAAATATATAGAACCCGGAGTATCCGGTTCCCTTACAAGGGGAAGGTACGATGTGCTCCCATCAGGAAGAAATTTTTATGCTGTTGATCCATTCAAAATACCAAGCCACTCTGCATGGCAGGTAGGGGTTGTGCTTGCAAACAAACTCATTGAAAATGAGTATAAAAAAGAGAATAAATTCCCTGAAACAATAGGGTTTGTTCTCTGGTCAACCGATGCATACCGTTCAGATGGGGAACTCATCTCGCAGATACTTTACACACTGGGCGTTGAGCCTGTGTGGCAGGAGGGAACAAAAAAGGTAAAAGACGTCAAGCCTATTCCACTGGATGTGCTGAAACGGCCGAGGATCGATGTAGTAGTTGAATCCAGCGGAATAGTCCGTGATAACCTTTTCAATATAATAGAATTGATAGATATGGCGGTAAAAATGGTATCAGAGCTGAATGAGGATGAGGAAAGCAACTTCATTATAAAACATCACAGAAAATACGGGCACCTCGACAGAATATTCTCATCAAAACCGGGATCATACGGTTCCGGTGTGAATAATGCCGTCGAATCCTCCAAATGGGAAAAGGAAGAGGATTTGGCTGAGGTATTCACAGAATGGATGGGTTATTCCTACGGTAAAAACAATTTCGGAAAGGAATCCAGGGAACAGCTTCTCTCAATATCAAAGGACATAGAGACTATTATACATAAAAGGGAAATAGATGAGATCGACATAAATGATGATTCCTGCAATTACTCATATGCCGGTGGTTTTTATCTGATGGCAAAAAAGAGCGGGTCAAATCCCTCGCTGATGTTTGAGGATACCTTTAATCCAAATAAGCCAAAAGTAAGGACCATGAAAGAGGAAATAGAAAGAACCGCCATCGGAAAATTGCTAAATGAAAAATGGATTGATGCCCAGAAGAATTTCGGATATCGTGGCGCTACCGAGATGCTCAAAAAAATTGAGCATCTCTATGGATGGGGGGCGACCACTGGAATGGTCAATGATAATATCTTCAACAACATAGCTGAAAAATTCATCATGGATGAAAAGATGAAGGAATGGTTCAAAAAAGAGAATCCCTGGGCGCTTTCAGAGATCACATCGAGAATGATAGAGGCATATAAAAGGGATATATGGCATGCCAGCGATGAAATGAAAGAAAAACTGGAAGAAGAGTACATGGAAATTGAGGGTGAAAACGAATGAGGACTTATGACTTCCCATTTTCTGCCATAGTAGGCAATGATGATATCAAACTTGGATTGATAGTTAATGCAATAGACAGTAGAATAGGCGGTCTACTTATTACAGGCCCCAAAGGCATTGCAAAATCAACAATGGTGAGGTCATTATCATCTGTACTGCCCGAAATAAAGGCAGTGAAAGGCTGCAGATTCCACTGTGATCCAGATGGAGAATTATGTGATGAATGCATTGAAAAGCAGAAAAACGGTAAAATGGAAATAGAAGAGATGAGGATCAGGATAGTCAATCTACCTAACAGCACAACACTTGACAGGGTCGTTGGGTCACTGGACATATCACATGCAATAAAGGGGCAATCAGTACTCCGTGAGGGACTCATAGGTGAAGCAAACCGTGGAATTCTGTACATAGATGAGGTCAACCTGCTGGAGGACTCCATAGTGGATTCCATACTGGATGCGGCGGCTTCAGGTGTTAATATAGTCGAGAGAGAAGGTGTTTCTTATACCCATCCTGCACGATTCATACTCGTTGGGACAATGAATCCAGAGGAGGGGGAACTAAGACCCCAGCTTCTTGACAGATTCGGGATTTCCGTGGAGGGTAGAATGCCGGATTCACCGGAAATATTACTTCAAATATCGGGCAGAGTTGAGGAATTTGACAGGAATAAATCAGAATTTATCAAGAAATTCGAAGATGATGATAGAAAGATCAAGTTAAGAATAATGAAAGCCAGGGACCTGCTTCCATATGTTACAATCAGGAGAGATTTTTTGATGTTCATAGCCGATACAGTTTTAAAAAATTCCCTGAGCAACAGGGCAATGATTAGCACTGTAAAAACGGCCAAAGCCATAGCCGCGTATAATGGCAGAAAGGAAGTAAATGAAGAAGATTTAAAGAAGGCACTTGAGTTTGCCCTTAACCACAGGATCAAGGAGAAAGGAAATAGCAAACCGAATTATAATTATAAAGAGCCCGAAAATAAAGAGAGTGATAATGATAGGGAGAAGAGCGACCCGAATAAAAAAGAGGACGTCAGCCAGGGTAATAATAAATCAGGAAACAATAGCACAAAAAACACGGATAAACAGAATGGGAACTCCAAAAAGGATCAGATCGGAAAAATACAGATAAAGCCAGAAAACAGCATGGAAACAAGAATTTCAGGGAGATCTGGAATTGCAAGGCAGTTCAAACATAGAGGCAAAAAATCCGGGGCCCATCTTGATATGAGGTCATCACTTCTGAATACATGGACATCTGGCTTCATGGAAATAAACAGCAGAACTGTGATCATGAATGATTCTTTTTCATCCGGGTCTATTCCATTTATAATAGCCATTGATTCCAGCAGATCCATGAATTTCAGTTCAAGGATACAGATCGCGAAGGACTTCTCTGATATGCTGCTCAAAAAACTCTATTTAATGCGTAGTCGTGTTGCGCTTTTAACATTCTCCGGCCAGTACCCAAAACTTATCATGAATTTTTCCAGAAACTTTACATCACTGAGAAATCATATAAACAGCATAAACAGCGGGGGAAAAACTCCACTCTACGATGCACTGAAAGAAATATACAACTTATCCACCTATGAGAAATTAAAGACAGTTTCCTTGCTTATATCCGATGGAAGGGGCAATGTGTTTCCTGGAAACCCACGGAGTGACCTTGAAGAGATATCCAGAAAATTGAAGAAAGTTTCAAAAATGTACATAATAGATAAAATTGATAATAAATTTCTTCCCACGTATAACAATTTAATTTCTGAATATTCGGGTGCTACAATTATAAACGATCTTAAAAATATATCAATTGACTGAACTGGCCTTAGAAAATATGAATATTAAAAATTTATTTATTGAACAAAGCAATTAATATTTATGACAGATAAAGTTATTTTTGTACTGGAAACTGGCAGGGAAAATATGGCAAAATTAATTGCTAACATCGGTATGGGCGCAAAGATGAATGAGTACGACAAGGACTTAATAGTTGAAATGATTTTTTTGACACCTGCCGTTTCTGTTCTAAACAAAGATCAGGTTCTATCCAAGCCCAGGTTATGGTTTCCGTTAACAGTGTTAACATCCA
>JAKADL010000096.1 GCA_021820565.1 Thermoplasmata archaeon | reverse complement strand
TAGTAATTTTACCTATATTAAAAAAATATAATATCTCTGCTACATGCTACAATGCTACAAATTTCATTTCTTATATAGAGAATTACTACCTCTCTATATGATCTCTAACACGCGTGCTACCTGCTACAAATTTTAGGGGGGGTTAATTCTATATATAGGAAAATACGACTTCCCGAGCTTGTAGCAGGTTTTCTACGATTTTCGTATTTGTAGCATGTTTTATGCAAACTTTTAAATATTAGAAAATTTTTCTCCATGAAAATGCTACAAAACTGGAAAGGCCATGGAAGGAATATATGCTATAACATGTTCCACTCAAAAACAGGAATTAAATGCATTTCATCTATCCAGGTGCATGATTGACCATGATTAATGTTTAAACGTAATAACAACGTTATAACAAAACTTAAATACCTATATGCAATGTATATTCGGTGATGCAAAATGGAATTCAAAAGTGAAAAGGAAGAAGTAGTTGAGAGATATGAAAGGACCAGGAATTATCTGGTTGTTTCAGAGGATGAGTTAAGGCAGCTTTATGAGGTGAATAAAAATTATTCAGTTCCAATATTCATGGGAGATTATGAACAGTTCAGGGATGAGACAAAACAGGGAAATATGCTTGCATGGATTGAATTTCACGGGTACAGGATCCAGTTTGTGCTGAAACTTGAAAAATAAAAGAGATGATAAAAAATGAGGCAGAATGATGCAGATATAGAAGCAGAAATTTTGGGAATGGATATAATGAAATATCAAAGTAGGTTAGAGAGAATACTAAATGAAGTAACAAAGTTAAAAGAAGAAGAATTGATATCTGATGAAGTGTATAAGAGGATTTTAAAGGTGATAGAAAAATGATAACATTAAAATGCCCCAATTGTGGAGAAGAATTCTATGTTAATCCTCCAGTATTAGGGCAAAAAAGAACAAAATGCCCATCCTGCAATAAAATGCAGTTGGTAGAAGATTATCCAAGAACCGGGAGGCATGATGGGATATTCATGACAAAAGAGGAAAGGCGGGAATATGCAAAGGCAGTAAATGGCGTTGTAAACGGGATAAATAAGTGGCTAGATGAGGTGGAAAATGATAATAGATGATATACAGGAATACAGCAACAGCCTGGATAAGGCAAGGGAATACGGAAGTAAATTATGCAGGGAACTCCAGAAGGCATTGAGGCATGTCATCCCTGATATAAAGGTGCACCTTGGTGGCATTGAATCTGGCATAGATGTGGTTACGTTTGATTCAGAATCCCATAAATCAGAAAATTTTGATGGGAAGGACTACATGCTTCAAATAATCGTACATGACATATTTACTGAACTGCCAACGGATACCGATTTCGGCTGCTATATATCGCAGGAAGAAGCAAAAAACGTGAAGGCAATACTAAAAAAGTTAAGAAATGGCAATGTTTCCAATCTTATGCCATTCTGTAATGAGAACACGGCGCATATGATATCCAGCAACTTCTCACAGGATGAGATTATGGAGCTGGTTGGCATCCTGAAATTTATAAAGGAAAATTATAAAGAATACGGCAAACCTATACTTGTTCCTAAATATGAAGATGAAAAATATGAAGCCACCCCAGTGATAGCATATATCGATATTGTGCTGGATAATTGCGGGTGGGGCGAATGGGAAGATTTGGAGATGGTGATATTGGAAAGGGAAGTGCTATTAAAGGGCAAAGTAGCAGTGGTTTGCATAAAAGGTCTAACAGAGGCGATTGAAAAATGAAATATGTATGGGTGCTTTTGATCTTGGATACGTATGAAAATACTTTGACAGATGTGAAAGTATTTGATAAACCTGAATACTATCAACACTTTAACCCTATTGGCTATTTTTTCTTTGCTTTCCCTTTTTCACTTGATTTTGCAAAAGAAATGGAACAAGAAAAAAGAGAAAAAAGGAAGGTGAGAGCATGACTAAAATAAGGACTGATTATGAATTTTCAGGGGTTCCTAAGGGAACAACTGGAACTGTTATAGACACCGAGATGGACGATATGGGGAATATAACCAGGTATGCCATCCAGTGGGACCTTCCAAGGCCAAAGCCACTGGTTGACTGGTTTACTGCGGATGAATTCGTTGATTATCTGGAGGTCATAGAATGAGCCAGCTAAGGAGCATCGAGGCAACAATTCTTTATGATGAAAAGGTACGAAGGAGGAAAGAACGACCTGATCCATTCCTTGACCATCTGCGTTCTGTTCTGCCACGGCTATGGTCTCTCTGTGAGGAGAAGCCTTTCAAATTATGTTTCGCCATTAAAAATGGATTATGAGGTTGCACAAATAAAGCATGGTTACAGTGAAAACACTGGTGAGGAAGATTATGGTTTATGCTACTCTGGCTCATTCAAGGATGATGTTGTTGGCTATGCAGAACCTGAAAAGGTTATAGAGTTGGCGAAAGAAGTCAAAAGGCACAGGAGGCGAAAAAATGAAGTATATAAACAATAAAAATATTTTAAAGGCAGACATTCAGGTTGAGCTGAATAAGCTTCAGGAAAAGCATAAGATATATATCCATGTCGATGAAATATTTGATGATGGCAGTGTATTTCTTGCAACTTACAGGGTATCAAAAGATGGGCTTGATGATTTGAATGGCATTATGAAAAAGTTTGATTATGCATTGGTTAGCATTTCATGTGCAACCGGCAATGAGGATCTGCTATTGGAATATGCAGAAAAACGGTGATTTGGATGTCATTGGTGATAAAATTCAGTGAGAAATGGGACAAGTTAGGTCATATAGACGGGTTCACCACAATCAGGAGGTACACGCCTGAAAAATACGGGTATTATTCCAGCAATATTGGCAATGTATTCGAGGTTCAGGTAAACGGCAAAAGGCTGTACGATGCAGTGCTGAAAAGTGCTGCTGCGATGGGTTCGCATGAAATAGACCGTGAACTCCTCCTTGAAGACACGAGGCTCAATGGTGAATCATATTATGGCTGGTATTCTAAAATACGCCAAATGGATAAGGTCATCCTGCTGGAATTTGAAAGATATTAGAAACATTTAAAGGTGGTAAAGCCTATTGTTTTCAAATTTGATATGATAATAAAATTTAAATGCAACGTCATACCCGTGTTTATTTGCATATGTAAAAACTTTTTTAATATATGCCTTCCTGTCTTTTATTTTTTTATTGTACCCAGTCATAGATGCAAATGCAAATAAAACACTGCTTCTTGGCATACGTATAGGCTTCATTGATAGAATTCTCTCAAACGGGATAAAGGTTTTTTCACATCCAGATTTAAATTTAAAATTTTCATCTCGTCCTACAATATATACACCATTAGTATCAAATTTTATTATACGCCAGTCTGCTGATACCCATCCGTATTTATCACTTTTTACTTTGAATTTGTATCTTATCATGTGTGGGTCCAAGTCTTTTATATCTATATACTCTGCTTTTTTGTCAGGCTCACTATTTCCTCCTAATTTTATGTGTGCGTGTTCCATGATATAAATATTATGTATGGGTATTTAAGTTTACTGATGAGTGCCGAGGAACGTCATAATAACCTTGTAATAACGTTTATATATGCTGTTGCCATTATCTATATATGGAAGTGGTAAAATGAAAGCACAAAACGATTCTGTGGGCTTAAGGCTCGAAAGGAATGTGTATGAGAGGGCAATGAAGGCCAAGGAGGAAGCCCTTAAGAATGGGGTATCGGCTGCATATTCCACGCAGTCATGGTTTTCCTACCTTGTTGAACAGGGCATGAAGGTGAGGGGCATTGAGTGATATAGCAGAAGCAATCAGGAACATGTCAGCGTCTATCGATGAATTGAAGCAGGAGTCCAGTAAGCACTCGCTTGCGCAGGAGCTCATAGACGAGGGGGCATTTGATGTCGCCATAGCCTATATCAATTTCCTCAAGGGGAAATCATCAAAGGAGGCGAAAAAATAATGTTCGGCAAAACGCTTACATCAGGCGATGTTCTGGAATACCTAATAAGCATAGGTGCATACGACGTGGCAAAGGCATTCGTTGATTTTGAGAAATCGCAGAATGAGAGCAAACGCGTCCAGGGTTCAACACTTGTCGGTGATAAAAAGCTATGAAAGTTATTGATTTATTCTGCGGGCTGGGTGGATGGGTTCAGTCATTCCCGGCCGCCTGGGACATAACAGGGTACGACATAATGGATTTTTCCGGCAGGTATCCGGGGAAGTTCATAAAGGCTGACCTGCTGGAATACAGGGATTTCGGGCATGCAGACCTTGTGGTGGCATCACCGCCATGCACTGATTTCAGCAAGGCAAGCTTCCCGCCCACGTGGAAGTCTGTGCAGAGGTATCCTCCCAATATACCGCTTGCAGTGAAACTGTTTGAGAGGGCAAGGGAGATAATAAGGCAGTCCAGGCCGCAATTCTGGATAATTGAGAATGTCAGGGGGAGCCAGAAATACATGGGAAGGGCTGACATGCACTATGGATCCAGATACCTCTGGACAAACATGGCGCTCAATCTTCCGCAGGGCAGTGACATGTATGGGAAATGGCTTGTATCGCCGTCTCCCGACCGCCCGGCTGTAAGGGCTGTGATACCACGTTCATTGAGCGTGGCTGTAAGGGATTATATTGAGGCAGGGATATGACATCACGCAACACATGGAAGCAGAGGGAGAGGGATATAGCAGAGGACTTCGGCACCAAGAGGAACCCTCTGTCAGGTTCAATGTCAGGGCACTCCTCCAGTGATTCATTGTCAGAGACGTTTTACCTTGAGTCAAAGTTAAGGGCGAATCCTCCCGGCTGGAATTTATTCCTTGACACAAGGGGCAAGGCGGAAAAAGAGAATAAAACCCCCATAGTAGTTCTTTCAAAGAAATTCCACAAGGACAAGATCGCAATGGTGGATTATGATTTCCTTGTTGAATTATTAAAGAAGTCGGGGTATTTGCCCCAGAAAGTTGATGAACAACGTTGTAATGACGTTTAAATTATTTTAATGGTTAGTTATATTAAACAGTTTAATTTTTAGGCTTCTGCATGAAGGCATGAACCCTCGCCTTAAGGCTGCCTGCAGTTGCAATTGCTTTCTGCTTTACAACCTGTGCGTCGTTCTTTGCCCTTGACACTGCACTGTGGAGATTAATTTTATATTCATTGGGGAGGTTCCTCGACAATTCCCTTTTCTCAAATGCGTCCAGCTCTGCAACATGCCTGTCCAGTTCTCTTATCTGGTCTTCTATGTGCTTTATCTTCTCCTGATAATACCGCATTACATCATTCTGGTCTGCCATGATTTAATAATATACAGGGGTATAAAAACTTATATATCACAATGGATTTATCATATGCATCACTTCGCAGTGCCGCTTTATTCTTTTCACGGCACTGCCTCAACCAGTTTTTCAAGTTTATAGGCGTATTCCATGAATTTC
>JAKADL010000095.1 GCA_021820565.1 Thermoplasmata archaeon | reverse complement strand
TGTACCAGATGCATTTGCAAAGATATCCCGATTGTATGCCTGATGGTACTCCACATGGCTGTATATATCTGTTGTGCTGTTCATGGCATAGTACAGTGCCCATGAATCTGTGGCACCTATGGGGCATCCAAGCCATGAAATGAAATATATCCCGGTGCTTCCGTTTGAAAGAAGATCATGGTCCGAAATCTTATAATATTTATCCGGTGAAATACTGGAAGGAGCAAAAAAGAAGGGATTCGTTATTGCCAGTACAACGATAACAACTATTATAATTGCGGCTATGACACTGAAAATGAACTGGCGGTTTTTCCAGAATTGCTTTTTGGGCTTGATTCCGTGCCTGCCGGTATTTGTCTTTATCCTTTCTTTTTTATTCTTTTTATCTGCCACCGAGAGAATGAATTATTTGCAGTATAAAAATATATCCATAGTTATGTGCTTTTTCCTTATAAAAAACAATATATTGTTAAACGCAATCATTCTTCATGTCAGTAGAGAAAGGTATTGCGGGTTTTATCAATAAAACATCTTACGATGATCTTGGAGAGGACGTTAAACACGAGGTAAAGAGGAGGTTCATAGACGCACTGGGTGTGGCATATTCATCCATGGACTCCCCGGCAGCCTCAAAGATAAAAAAAATGTTCGGCCTGTATCCGGGAAATGCCAAAATAATAGGCATGGGAACAGCCTCACCGGATTACTCAGCATTCCTGAATACTCTGTTTATAAGGTACATGGATTTCAATGATACATACCTTTCAAAGGAGCCGCTTCATCCCAGTGACATGTTCGGTCCCCTGATATCATTATCATCAATATTCAATAAGACCGGAAAAGAACTGATAACGGCAGCGGCAGTGGGCTATGAAATCGGGACAAGGCTGTGTGATTCCACATCGCTGAGGGCAAAGGGATATGACCATGTGAATTTCACAGAAATAGCCATGGCAGCAGCAATGTCCAAACTTCTGGACTTCGATGAAAATCAGATAATAAATGCCATCTCCATCTCTGTTGTTCCCCATGTTGCACTGAGGCAGCCAAGGGTCGGGGAACTCACCATGTGGAAGGCCGGTGCAGCTGCAAACAGCGCAAGGAATTCTGTATTCGGAACACTGGCTACACTATACGGATTTACTTCACCATCGGAGCCACTCTCCGGGAAGCTGGGGTTCAAAAATATCGTAGCGCCCGATATGGACTTTTCAAAGCTGGAAGGAACCGCTTCAAATGGAATAATGAGGACATACATTAAAAAATATCCTGTGGAGTACCATGCAATGGCAGCCGTAGAGGCATCACTGAAACTTGTCAATGATATTGATATCAACCATGTTGATTCCATAAATGTATACACATACGAGGCGGCTGTATCCATACTTGCAGATCCGGAGAAATGGCATCCTGAAAACAAGGAAACTGCCGACCATAGCCTGCCATTCATCATTGCATCAACACTGGTAAACAAGGACTTCTGGGTAAATAATTACAACGATATAAGGAACAGGCAGATCATATCGCTGATGGAGAAAATAAAGGTGATAGAATTGAAGGAATACACGGAACAGTACCCTGATAAACTTCCCATAAGAATTGAGGTTAAATGCAGGGGTAAAACACATGAAAGCTCCGTGGAAATACCGAAAGGCCATTACAAAAATCCTATGGGCGACAGGGAAATAGAGTCAAAATTCATCAGACTTACCGGGAAAACAGAGGCTCTGGAATCGCTGTGGACCATGGAGGACAGGGAGGTGAGCGAGCTTGTCTGATCTGCTGGATAATCAATTTCTATCGGTTCCCGGTGTGTTCAACCCATTTTCCGCCCTTCTGGCAAAGCGGAAAGGCTTCAAGGCTGTTTACCTTTCAGGAGGGGGTTTGACTGCATCGATGGGCCTTCCCGATCTGGGAATTATAACACTTACTGAACTCGCTTCAATGGTCAGGAGCATACACGAGATAACAGATATACCAATAATTGTGGATGCAGATACAGGCTTCGGTGAAACACTGAGCGTATACCGGACTGTAAAGCTTCTGGAGGAAGCCGGTGCATCTGCAATACAGATCGAGGATCAGGTATCCCCGAAAAGATGCGGGCATTTAAACGGAAAGGAAGTAGTGCCGGCGGATAATATGGTTGAAAAGATCAGGGCAGCTGAAGCAGCAAGAAAAAACACCTTGATAATCGCAAGAACGGATGCCAGGGCAGTGAACGGCATGGATGATGCAATTTCAAGGGCCAGAACCTATATAAAAGAAGGTGCGGATATCGTATTTCCGGAGGCCTTGATGGATCGTGATGAATTCAAATATTTTGCGGACAATACAGATTTTCCGCTGCTTGCAAATATGACCGAATTCGGGAAAACACCCTTTATTAAAGCTGAAGAATTCAGGAAGATGGGGTATCGCATAGTCATATTCCCTGTAACACTGTTCAGAATCGCCGCAAAGGCCATGGATCAGGCACTCGATGTTCTCATGAAGGATGGGACCCAGGGCGGCATGATCGATAAGATCATGAGCAGGAAGGAACAGTATGAAGTAATCAATTACGATTTCTACCAGAACTTCGATAAGATTATCTCAGAAAAGAAATAATTTCTGAAAGATAACTTTATTAATATATTATTCTTCTTTATTTTATGAAAATTTCTGATAATGTTGAAAGAATAGACGGCACCATGGCAAATTCATATTTCATGAATCTCAAGGGCGAAAAAATCATAATCGATGCGGGAACACCGGGATCTGGCAGGAAGATTGTTGCATATCTTGAATATAATAAAATGAAGCCTGATGCTGTACTCATAACACATTACCATCCGGATCATGTTGGAGGACTTCTATCACTTTATTCAAGGTACCATATGGATATATATGTTCCGGGGGATGAAGCCAGTATAATATCCGGAACGGAGAAAATACCGTCAAAGCCATTCATGCCGAAACTCGCATCAATGATAATGCATGCACAGCATGTAAAGGAGATAAAACCTGTTTCTGAGATGGCATTTAAAGGAATCGAATCACTGCATACTCCGGGGCATACAAGGGGTTCCACCTCATATATATTTGCCGGGGAAAGCATTATATTCTCCGGGGATGCAGCTGTTAACCTCAGGGGAAAACCTGGATATAACAGGGCCTTTTCTGCGGATGCCGGGATGGCGGAAAAATCCCTTGAGCAGATTGAATCGCTGCATTGCCTCATTCTACCGGGCCACGGGAATATGATGGATTTCAGGAAGAGTGTCTAAGCTTTTATATATTTAACGCATTACATCATATGGAAGAAATAAGCCCCGGACTGGAAAACGTTTACATAAAATATACTGAATTAACGTATATAGATGGAAATAAAGGCATAATGCGCTACCGTGGATACGATATAAATGAACTTGCACAGAAATCATCCTTTGAAGCGGTATCTTATTTAATGTTGTTCGGCAAATTCCCGGATGCGGCGGAATTGAAGGAATTCAGGGATGTCATCAATAAAAATCTCCCGATGCCTGATTATCTGAAAACAATACTTAAAGCACTGCCGGAGGAATCAGATGCGCTTGGCATGTTGCAGACTTTGCTTTCCGCAAGGGCTTCTGAGGAATTGAATTACCAGTACAACCGTGCAAATGACAGAAAAAAAATCCCGGAAATGCTGGGGCAGGTGCTTTCCATGGTGGCAAATATATACAGGGTGAAATCCGGCAACAGCATCATTGATCCTGAACCGCATGGAACATATGCGGAAACATTCCTCAGGGCCTGCTTCGGAGATGTAGCCAAAGATACAGTGAAGGCAATGGATTCAGCCCTGATACTTTACATGGATCATGAAATACCGGCTTCAACCACTGCTGCACTGGTAACTGCATCAACACTTTCAGACATGTATTCGGCACTAGCATCCGCCGTAACGGCGTTGAGGGGGCCACTGCATGGGGGAGCCGCAGAGGGTGCATACAGGCAGTTCCTGGAGATAGGTAGTCCTGAAAATGTTGATAAATGGTTCAATGATAACATACTCAGCGGAAAAAGAAGGCTTGTGGGCTTCGGCCACAGGGTTTACAGGACATATGATCCCAGGCTGAAAACATTCAAGAAATATGCAGATCTTCTGGCAACCACGGAAGAACTCAAAAATATCCTTGCCACGGCAAAAGAGCTGGAACAGGCAGGAGTGAAAGCTTTCGGTGCCAGGGGTATATACACAAATACGGATTTTTACTCAGGAATAGTTTTCAGGGCTATGGGCTTTCCAGTGGATATGTTCACAACGCTCTTCGGGCTTTCAAGGGTATCCGGAATACTGGCACATATCACAGAATATGTGGAAACACAGGAGAGGCTCATCAGGCCGAGGGCTATTTACAGGGGCCCGGAAGAAAGAAAACTGGATAATAATTAAACTTTCTGGGACAGATCAGTAACATAGCCGAAATCAAGGAGTCCAAAATCCTCTGTGATTCCGTATGCACGGAATTTTTTGGATACATTTTTCAACACCGGTGTAAAATGCTCATTATTGAGAAGGGATTCAGCCACATCTGTTCCCGATGAAAAGAAGCTCATTGCAGGGGTAATAAGTATTTTATCATCATTGTTGTAAACAAATGCCGGTATCTTGAAGACACTTCCGATTTCATCCCTGAGCACAACGGAAGGATGCTCATGCCCCAGTAGTGTAAGCTTCCTGAAGGACATGTCACGGTCACCATGGTATATGTAATATCGATCTGTTTCATAATAATCATATAATTCAAGACCATTCGATTTCAGGATTGTCATCAGATAATTGTCATGGTTTCCCCGTATGAAGATCAGGTCTGCCTGCTTTTTATATCTATCAATGAAATGGTTGACGTCATCCCATTCCTGTGGCAGATTCCTGGAGAATTCCTGCTTGAAGTCACCGTTTATGATAATTTTTGAGGGAGAATACCTGTCAATTATACTATCCACCATTTTCTCTACATGGTCCCTCTGCAATCTTGGAAGAAAGAGTCCATGAAGGTTCATCTCCTCCTCGAAACCAAGATGCAGGTCGGAGACAACCACCGCTGAAATATCCTGGAGATATACGCAGTATAAATCCGAAATAAAAACATCTTTCAATATCTGTATGTCTTTCACTGGGTTAATTATTGAATATTCCAATATTAACATTTGTGATTTCAGACACAGACCTACATAGTATTCTGCATAGCAGTAAAGTTAAGGCACTTATTTAAAAAGTATTCCGATGTCTGTTTTTCATATATTATACAGTATACGTAATCTCTCGTCATGCACGTTTATTCTCAGATTAACCGCCCTTGCTGCTATTGACTGGGATATAATCTCCTCATCTCTTGATCTTGCATCCTCGTATATGTACAGGGTATAATTATCATATTTCATAAAGCCATGCCTTATTCCCCTTCCACGGTATGTGAATGAACCTTTCATATTAATGGAATAATCTATTAATTTGGGATTCCTACTCAATGGCTGTATATACTTCATATTATCGGACATGTAATTTATCATGTCCATAGAT
>JAKADL010000008.1 GCA_021820565.1 Thermoplasmata archaeon | reverse complement strand
GAAGTCATGGACCTCCTTAATATTGGTTACATATACCTGGATAGTGGGAAGCGTGATGATGCTATAACATTCTTCGACCAGGCAATATCCGTTGCGGATAAAATTGAGGATGTCCAGCTTTTTGCACTCTCCAATAATTCCAAGGCGGAAGCATTGTCATCTCTCAAATCGAAACAGCCTGCAGCCATGGAAATTTACGACCATGTAATGGAATTATCCGAGAAATCTGAGGACTGGGAGAATTACTTTGAAGCACTCTATGGAAAAATCAATATACTGAGAAACAGCGATATCAATGCAGCTTTCGACCTTGGAAAAGCGGCACTGGACAAGATTGATGCAGTAATGGAGGCAATTAAAACAAAGAAGGATAAAAAAGAATTCAAGACCAGTATGGGCTATTTGTATGATTCTGTATCAGACATAGCCATGGAACTGGAAAATATAGATGAAGCTATGAAGATTGCTTCCAGATCCCGTGAGTGAAATGCAGAGAAAATATGCTCAGACTGAATATGGAAAAATTTCCTACCTGGACAGGGATAAGGGGTATCCGTTGATTTTTCTTCATGGCTTCGGGGGTACAGGCAATACATGGCTGAAGATTGAACCGTTGCTGGATGCAGGTATAAGGCCCATACTGGTGGATTTACTCGGCCACGGGCATTCTGATAAGCCCGAAATTGATTATAGAATTACCCAGCAGGCAGAGGCAATCAAATCTTTGATAGAGGACCTTGATCTGGAAAATTTTTCTATTGCGGGAAACTCATACGGCGGGTGGATAGCCCTGAAATTTGCCTCTACTATTATAAACCCTGATATGATTTTCCTGGTAGATAGTGCTGGCATATCCCCGACCCCCGGTGAACAGGGTATAAAAACAGCGGGAGATTTTATTGATTCCATACTTAAGGTAAGGAATTATAAAAATAGGGATGCGCTGGAAACTATTATGAAGAACAATGCAAGGGAAGACGAAAAAATTACATATGATGAACTGGCTGCAATCCGGTGCCCTACAACTGTTATATGGGGGAGGGATGACCGGGTAATCCCTCTTGAATACGGAGAGAGATTAAATGCCGGAATAAAAGGGAGCCAGCTTATTGTAATAGATGGGGCGGGGCATACCCCTCAGATAGATAGACCTGTAGAGTTTGCGAATATTATAAATAAAAAAGTTTTAATTTAAATTATTAAAATTATTTCTATAATATCTTATTTTTTAAAGCTTCCACAATTATATTATATTGATTGTATCTTTTAATGTCTTTGTCAGTTGGTTGTGTAAAATTTTCGAAGGGAAGCAAAAATTTTTCTGAATTAATTGTAAGCTCTGGAAATTTCTCATCATTAAAATCTGATATTTCTATCTTTTTTACGTCGGTCAGAGTTATCATTTCATACTGTTGAGCTGTCTTGTGCCCGGATATCTCCTCCATTTTAGATGCACTGTTTGCATAGTATTCAGCAGTTATTTTTTTGACCATATTTTTTATTCTGTTGAAAAGGTCTTCAGGTTCAACAGGGTCAGTAGCACCGGGAACTATCAGGGAATCTATATATTCTATGTCCTTTTTTAATTTCAGTTCATCTGAAATATATTTCCCGGAAAAAATTCTGTAAAGTTCTATATTATTTTCATTTACAACTATTTTGAATATGCCGCCGGTGGATAGCGGAACCTTCCATGCGTTTTCTATGCTTTCCATATAATCGTATGGCAAAGCTATTATTAAAATATTTCAAGCACCATTACTTATTCTATTTTTGTTTTGGCAATCTGACTGAATTTGGTAATATTGCCGTCGGTATCGATACTCAGGTAAACAGTATAATGAAATCCAGATAAATCAAATTCTGTTGAAACGTCGTATCTATCACTATTATTTACTATGCTGTTGACTGTAAAATTTTCAACCTGATCTGAATACATATCCTTGACGTTTTTCTCGGTAATGACCTTGACATCTTTCATACTTTCGATACCCATATAACATTATCATTATTATATTATTAATTATTTCTTAAATGCAGTTTGAATACATGATCAGTTGCCGGATAAACGTTCAAGTTCCAAACAAATAGTTATATATATAAAAAAATAATTATAAGCAGATTATAATGAAATTCTTCCTTGATAGCTGTGACATTAATGAAATAACCGAAATTTCAGATTACGGATTTATAGACGGCGTAACCACTGATCCATCATCTATTGCAAAGGAGGTGTCCAAGGGTAGTACAACCGAACAGGTGATAAGCAGCATTATTAAACGGGTCAACGGTGAGGTACATATCCAGGTGGTGGCACAGGATTTTGATACTATCATGGCCCAGGCAATGAAGATTCATTCAATGGGAATGAACGTAATAGTAAAAATTCCGGCAACGCTCATCGGCATAAAGGCTATGCTCAAACTCAATGACAAAAAAGTCAAATGCTCTGCATCTTCTGTTTACAATACTGTACAGGCAATTATGTCCGCACAGAACTATGCTGAATATGTTTCAATCAGAACAGGTATTATTGATGGGAATGGAAAGGATGGGATGGAGCTGGCATACAGTGTGAACGAAACGTTCAAAAATAATAAATTTGATTCCCGGGTTCTTGTCACAAACATTTCAAATCCAGAACATATTGTAAGAGCCGGAATGATAGGGATCGGGGCAATTTCCGTTCCATACAATCTGATAAAAACACTCAGCAGCCATATTAACACTGTTGATGATATTGCAAAATACATGGAGGACTGGAACAAAATACCTGAAAGCAGCAGGACATTCTTCAATAAATAAATTAGGTTCCGTCTTTTTATTTTGTCCTGATACGCCTGAAAAAACAATAAACGAAGCTGTATTTTAAGCCGGTATCCATTTTAGAATGTAATAAATTTTAAATTGTTTGTCGTTTCATGGTGGCACATCATATTTTTATATGCTGATGATATGTATAATTGATAAATATGGTAAATGAAGGAGAAATGGCACCTGACTTCGAGGCACTCGATACAGGATTGAAAAGCAGAAAGTTATCGGATTACAGGGGAAATGTAACAGTACTGGCATTCTTCCCGGGAGCATTTACATCTGTTTGTACAAAAGAAATGTGTACATTCAGGGATTCCATGGCAAACTTCAACAAATTTAATGCTAAAGTAATAGGCATAAGTGTTGATGCGCCGTTTTCATTGAAGGAATTTGCAACCAAAAATAATCTTCAATTCGACCTTCTCAGTGATGGAAACAGGGAAATATCCGAAAAATACGGGGTATTATACAAAAATTTCCTGAATATAAACAAGTTGACTGCATCGAAGAGGTCTGTATTTGTTATTGATAAAAATGGAAAGGTAGTTTACAGCTGGGTCAGTGAAGATGCTGGTAAAGAGCCTGATTATAAGAAAATTGAAGAAGTAATTTCCAAATACAATTAAAAATTTATATTTATAATATTATACTTAACTTTCCGATTATTTCAGGTTTTTTGCATATCTTGTGCAAAAACTATTATAATTTTCTTTATATTTTTTCCACAGTTCCATATAATCTTCAGAAATATTTCCCACAACTCTGGCAGGAACGCCAACTGCAATTGACTTTTCCGGTATTATGCTCTTATTTTTGACAACTGCACCCTCGCCCACAGCAGCCCATTTTCCGATCTCAGCGAAATCTGAAACGGTCGCATTCATTCCTATAATAGCATAATCTCCGATTTTTCCGGTATGAATAACAGAGAGATGCCCGACTGTAACATGTTCTCCTATAACCGTTTTTTCTCCGGGCCTTGCGTGAATAACACAGTTATCCTCAATGGCCGAATATGAACCCACATAGATTGTCCCATAATCACCACGGAGAACAGCTCCCGGGCCAATCCATACATTAGCACCTATGTGGACATCGCCGATTACGGTAGCATTGCCGAAAATATACGAATTATTCCCTATTTCTGGAATTTTACCTTCGAATTCATAAATCATAATGGTCAAATAAATTAAGCAATTTAAATTTGCCTGTTATGAAAAATGTGTGCTTATTTTACATTTTTATCCTGGATTCTGAAATAGCGTACAAGTTTTCCCTTATTATCATATATATCCCTGTACTGTATCTGACCCGCCCATATCAGTGAGGTAAGCTCCATGTGGAGCATCCACTCCTCGTGGCCATTTCCCAGATGTCCCTTTAATTCCTTTAATGTGTATGCATTTTCCCTGTTTTTTTCCAGGAATTCAAGTATAGAATTTTTAGTATCCAGGTTCCGGGAAGAATTGAATGTGTCCTTATCAACAGGCATTTTTATTGCACCGGTTCTTCTTCCAGGGCCTTTTTGTAACTGGCAACCAGTTTGATTATATATTTTTGTGCGGCACTTTTCATCATTCTTGCGCCCATGCTTGCAGCGGTCCCAACAACGTTCATTTCTGCCTTCCAGTCTACTTTTGTTTGATCGCCCATACCGGAAAACTCAAAATTCAGGGTAAAATCCACGGATGCCCCAGACCCGTTGCCTCTTCCTTTCAATGTAATGCTTTTATTTTCCTCCTTATCCGTGATATCAAGGATAAGGTCAAATTTGCCCTTTATAAAAGAAACGCCGGCTTTTGCTGTAAGTTTCATTTCGTTATCATTTATTTTCTCATGGCTTATGAGGTCAGGGACAAGTTTTACAAGTGTTTCCATATCAGTGACCTGCCCGTACGCCCTTTCAGGTGTGGTTTTTACTTCAAAGGAGTCTTCAAAGGTTAACATAAATTTATATTAATACATTGTAAATAAATGTTTATACCTGAACAGTAGATATTTTATTCATCGATAAGAGCGGTCCTGTAAATACCCAGTATTTTAAAGGGGTTCGTAATATTCCTTATCATCTCAAGAGCTGTTTCTGCATTCTCATTCCTTTCTATATCTATAAAAAATAAATAATTGAAAGGATTGAACTGAACCGGCCGTGATTCTATTTTTGCCATGTTTATCCCATAATCATTGAAGATTTTGAGAATACTGTAAAGTGAACCGGCTGTATTGGGTGCCGAGAATACCAGAGAAATCTTCGATGGCCCTTCGGGGGACACAGGCTCAGGGGATATAAGGAAAAAGCGGGTATAATTTGAACTGTTATTTTCTATATCTTTGGCTATTATATGCATATCATTTAATCTTGCTGCAAGTTCACTGGCAATAGCAGCATGGGAATTCCCATCCATGGTTTTTATAATTTTAACACTTCCGGCCGTATCATACTCGCTGACGGCTTTCAATCCGTGGTTATAGATGAATTCAGAACACTGAGCCAGGGCCTGAGGATGTGAAAGCACATATTTTATATCGTTTAACTTCGATCCGGGTTTTCCTATAAGGCAATGCTTTATTCTGAGATAATATTCTTTTATTATGTAAAAATCAGATTTAAAAAGAAAATCATATGTTTGATTAACGGCCCCTTCAATGGAATTCTCAATTGGAACTACGCCCACATCTATTTCATGTTCCTGCAGGGCATTAAATACAGACCTGACCGAATCCAGTGGTATATACTCACCAGATGTCATTCGCATTGCAGCAATATTGCTATAAGCTCCCGGTTCGCCGAAATATCCTACTTTCAATGAAGGATTATATAATTTCCATATTTAAAATTGATTAAAATCATATTCATCATATTCCTTCTTCGGCTTCACGTGCTCACTTGAATCAATGCGGCGATATAGCCATATAAGGAATATTATTATTGGCACTGCCGGAATCCACATATAAAAAGCATATAATGGATGTGCCGATTCTTCCAGAAGAATCTCTGATGTTTCAATTGCACCGGCAAAGGCAAGCTCAAGTACCATGAACAGGTACATATAAATAATTTTTATGTAATGATCTTTCAGAGTCCCTTTAATCAAATAATAAAATATGTATGTTCCTGTACTGACCGCCACTGCATATGCTGGAAGTTCCAGCCAAGAATGTGGCAGAAGCATAAGGCTTGCGAATATAGCAAATCCGCTTATCTTCGTTGCAGTACCCTCTACGGCTATGACGGCTGCCGTGGTTCCTATTGAAAACAGAAACATAAAAATACCTATAATAGGAATGAATTCTATTGATGCTATAAGCAGATTGTGTGGAAATATGCTCAACCACATTGGGAAAAAGGATTGTGACACAATGGCACTATCTTCGGATTTAAAACTAGCATAAAGTGCCGGGTCACTGATCGGCAGTGATGATATGAACGCAAATCCCGCTAGCTCTATAATAAAAGATAGCAGAAATAAATGTTTCAGTTGTGGCATCTTCAATTGCATGTATTCATAATTTAAATCATATTATTTATATTTTGGTAATAAAATTCACTTATTATTCGGATTCCTGTGTTCTTATAACCTTGACATTTTCCTCATACTTATCGAGTATAGATTCGAGCGTGATAATTCCCATAAATTTGCCATTGTCAACAACAGCACACCATTTAGTCCTGTTTCTCATCATTAATTCCCATGCGTTTTCGGCACTATTATCCAGTTTTACATAGGATATTCCGGGCTTATAGTAATCTTTAACATAACCATAGGATTTATTATCAATATCGTATAGATATACAGCACCCATAAGCTGATCGTGATAAACCACCGGAAGGGAGAGCAAATCGTTTTCCTTCATTATGTTGTCGGCGCGGTAGATTGTATAGTAAAGATCTGCATATATGTCATTTCTTATCTTCAAACTGGAGACCTTCATTTCCAGAAGAAGTGGAGTATGGTACTCGCCCATATTGGCAGGAGAATTCCGCCTCTGTTCCACCTGTGATTCATATATAGAGTATTTTGTACCAGATGCGATGTATGCTATTGATACTGCAAGCATGGCACCGGGTAGCAACTGCAGGCTACCGGTCATTTCCACCACCATGAGGATAACAGCCAGTGGCACTTTCCCGGCAGCACCGAAGAAAGATAACATGCCTATTATAACGAATGGTGCCACCTCTGGAACAATTCCAGGTACGAGAAAGTGAAAGAAAACACCGAAAAGAGCACCGAGGGATGCCCCTATAAATATCCCCGGCGCAAATACACCGCCACTTCCACCTGAGGAAACCGTGAATGAGGTGGCTATAATTTTGACAAATGGAAGAAGGATCAGTATCAGGAGCACCGGCAATCCAAAGGTGATGAGTTCATTGAACTTCCCAAGTTCCAGTATCTCAACCCATCCATATCCTGTTCCCAGTATTTCCGGGAAAAGGAGTGCAATAATTCCAACCACAGCCCCGCCTATCATAGGCTTGACATGATTGGGGACGTGCCATTTTTTGAATACATTCCTTATGCCATAAAAGGTTCTGATGTATAGTATAGCCATCACACCGGCTACAAGGCCGAGGATAGCGTAAAATGGCAATCTATAAACATCGAACGGTTCTATATAATCCCCGAATATAGGTTCAAATCCCACAACTGATGCGAATATAGAGTAGCCTATTGAAGAAGCTACAAGGGAAGGAAATATAACTTCTGATTCAAAATCCCTGCGGTACAATATTTCTGCTCCCAGGACAGAACCACCTATTGGAGCCTTGAAGATCGTACCGATTCCCGCACCAATGCCTACCGCAACCGCTATTCTCCGATCTTTAGGGCTGAGGCCAAGAATGTCAGCAAGGAATGATCCTATTCCGGCAGCAATCAGGGCGGTGGGACCTTCTCTCCCGGCACTTCCTCCTGAACCGATGGTAATTGCCGATGCTATTGTTTTTACTAGCGGCGTTCTTCTTTTGATTTTTCCGTGGTTCTTGTGAAAAGCCCTTATAGCTGCATCGGTACCGTGCCCTTCAGATGAGGGATCGAATGTATAAACTATGATGCCACTTAATAGACCACCTACAGCGACAACGACCGGTATCAGATAATATCTCAGTGCATAAAAATGGTATATTGTTGAACCGCCTTCCCCGAGCGGATGTGGTATAGTCATTCCAACAATATACGTGAAAAATATAATTTCAAAAAGCCTTATAGTAAAATAAAATGCTAGTGCCCCGAATCCTGCAACTACGCCGATAATAGCACCCACTATAAACCATCGCTCAAAGTACGGCAATGAGGATAATTTAAGATTCATCCGATCACCCGTGTATCAACCCTGCAATGAATATTCGGATATTTTAAATGTAATTTTATAAAATATATCTGAACAGAATGACGATAAAATAACATGAAAATGGTCATATCAGGTATCTGTATAAATATACATTATATAAAGTTTGGTTCATAATTTAACATATTAATAAAAATAATTAAGTGTAAAAAGCATGATATTCTGAACTTATTGTTTCGTGAAATATTCCTTGATCTTGTCAGAAATCATACCCGTGGTGGTTTTCAGTAAAGCAACAGGTGACCAGGGAATGAGCAACTCTGGATTCATGAGTCTGAACCAGTAATTTTCCTGAATATTCTCAACCATATACCTTGTTTTATATGCAAGGATAAATTCATCGAATACAGATTTATAGAATCTATATGGCTCATAAATAACGGGCTGCACATAACTGAAATTCAGATGCTGGAGATATTTTCTAGCTATCTCTATATGTGCCTGCATCCTTGAATAACCCGGGAAGTATGAATCGTTGTATATTCTGATATGCAGCTCCCATGGAGCCTTGATTATCTTTGAAATCCCATAATCCTCACCGTGATCGAAACTCGGTGTTGCATTTGAAAATCCACTATGTCCCTTCAAAAATTGTATTATCATGTCTGATTTATTTTCTGGAATCAATAAAGAAAATGACTCCTCGTCCTTAACTGTATCTTTGTCTATGTAGACACTTTTGTTGCCTTTTAACTCGATGTGTTTAGGAAACAATATGTAAGACATTAGTAGCATAGTAACTCTGTGTAATTAAATTTTTTCTAAAAAATTCTGACAGGTATAATTATAACTTTCTGTTAAAACTTATTTTGATAGCAATATTACACAGGATTGCCGGCTAAATGTACCTGAATACCGGGTAACGCATATGTTTAATAATATTTTACTATTTACCAGCTATGGATCTTGAGGCTTACAAAGAAGAGGGAATCATAGCCAGAAAAAGTATAAATAATAATCAAATTAAAAAAATAGCGGCGGATATAAATAATTCCTTTAACAAAGGTGGAAAATTGATCGTGTTTGGCAATGGGGGTTCAGCCGCGGACGCGCAGCATTTTGTTGCTGAGTTAACCGGTCATTTCACAAAGGAAAGGAAGCCACTCAGTGCCATAGCACTTACAACAAATACGTCTGCACTGACTGCCATAGGCAATGATTATTCTTTTAAAGAGATATTTTCAAGGCAGGTCATGGCTCTCTGCCATGCTGAAGATTACGTGGTCGGGATCAGTACTTCTGGTAATTCGGAAAACGTCATAATGGCAATAGAGGATGCAAATAAAATAGGTGCATATACACTGGGCTTTACAGGGAAATCGGGTGGCAAACTAGCCGGAATTTGCAGGGAAGTTTTTCACGCCGGTACTGATACTACGTCAATTATACAGGAAATACACATAACAGCAATTCATATGATATGTGCTTTAATCGATGAAAATTATTGATTATGGATAATTTTTTATAAATATTCAAATTACCCTTACAATGATTATAACCAAAACACCGCTCAGGATAGGCCTGGTTGGGGGAAGTACAGATATTCCTGAATATTATAGAAATTACGGGGGGCTACTGGTTTCTGCCGCCATAAATAAATATATTTATATTATTGTAAATAAAAAATTTGACCATAAAATAAGAGTATCATACTCTAAAACGGAAATAGTGGATACTGTGGAAGAGATAAACCATCCAAGTGTCAGAGAAGCCATGAAATTACTGGATATAGACGGTGGTATTGAAATATTAAGTGTTTCTGATATACCCTCCACAGGAACCGGACTGGGGTCAAGTTCCACATTTCTGGTAGGCCTTCTCAATGCATTGCATGCATACAAATCAGAATTTGCCAGCAGGGAAAAACTTGCAGAGGAGGCAATTCAAATTGAGAGGAATATACTGAGAGAGCCTGGAGGGATGCAGGATCAGTATATGGCATCATTCGGCGGCATCAACATGTTAAAATTCAATGAAAATGATTCAGTATACGTTAATCCAGTTACCCTAAACCACGATAAACTCGAGAAGCTAAAAGACAATATGGTTTTGCTTTATACAGGAATAGATCATAATTCCGGGGAACTTCATCATAATATAAGAAAGGAGATATCCTCACACCTGGATGAGTATGAGAAAATGAAGGGTTATTCAGAAGAATTCTATCATTACCTTTTTGATATGGATATTAAAAAATTGGGAAGGTTGCTTAATGATAACTGGAAATGTAAAAAATCCCTTTACGAAAAAATATCCACACAACAAATTGATGAATATTATTCCAGAGCTATCAGGATGGGTGCCTATGGTG
Source organism: Thermoplasmata archaeon (assembly GCA_021820565.1). GTDB lineage: Archaea > Thermoplasmatota > Thermoplasmata > Thermoplasmatales > Thermoplasmataceae > Ferroplasma. Next base: position 15,396 of record JAKADL010000008.1, on the reverse strand, counting down.
GTAATTTAATCGGAGCAGGAGGTGGAGGATTTCTTGTATTTATTATAGATAGCTGGAATAGAAAAAAGCTCGATGATCTGGGATTACGGAGTATTGATTTTGATTTCGATTTTGAGGGTTCAAGGATCATTTATTTCTCTGATTGAATTGCGAAAATCCATTGAATAGTTTCATACTTTTGGATTTAAAATGAATTGCCTGTAATTAACATGCTAATCAAATGTTTTTCATCGTTAGAATAAAATAGAAGAAAGATATAGAATATCCATGTATCCTGAATATATTTTAGATGAAGTATTTGATTTCTTCCAGTATCCAGAAAATTATGATAGGGCCATGATTAGTGCCTCGCTGCAAAAAATTAATTGCAGGGACAATAAAATAAGTTTTACCGGCAAAAACGTGGAGCCAGTATTGGAATGTTCTAAAGAAAACGCCCTAGGATTTTTTCTCGCCAACATACCCGCAATGATAGTTAATGATGATCTTTTTAATGGCATTCTTCCACCTAAACTTGAAAAACTCAGAAAAGACACTTTAGAACTCATCAGCCTTCAAAAATTCAACGAAGTCGCAACCCTTGATTTATATCTCCTCCTCGAAATGGCTATGCGCTGCGCATATTCAAAGTGGTTGGGAAATAAGATTACCATATCCAGATACGGAACAGACGACATAGTTCTGGATAATTATGATTATAGAAGGCTTAAACTGTATATACGTCTGAATAGGCTCGGTAGAACAGATATCAATGTTAATGGTGAACCGTTCCCCGGATCAGAAAATTCTCTTCTACGGTGGGCGACAAGATATATGGATCGACCCACCGGCCTCATGTTCCGGCTTTCCCTGAATGTGAGAAATTTGCTTGCACACGGTGAAAACGAGTGGAAACTTTACCCCATTTCAGAAAGTGTTAGAACAGCTGTATCTTCGGCCGGGAAATTATTGTCAAAAATAAAACCCGGAATGCCTCCGGATCAGTTAAAAGGAAGTAGAAATTATGCAACCCCTCCTCAAAGAAGATATAGGTCGTACAGTAGCAGAAGACCACCCAGATGATCTATTGCCTTGCATTTATTCTGAAATTCAATTTTCTGTAATCACTGAAAACGCTTATACGGTATATTTTGTCAATGCCCAGTGAGAGCATTCTGGAATTTAATCGATATATTATCAGTGTCTGTTTTTTTATTGCCATCATATTTATTCTGTAATAAACTGAGTCATTGATATTTATGTCATAAAATCCCTTCAAAATATAGATTTCATTGGATTTATTTGTAAATTTTGAATAAACGAATTCGTCAATAGCTTTATGGATATCGAACATAAAAATGCAATATGGACTCGTTTATAAACATTTGTTTAACGGGTTCATTTTTTATTTTCTATTTGATATTTCAGACCATTGAGAAAATTTTCAAATATATCCGTGGCAGTTACAATTCCTACGCCACCGGGAACAGGTGTAATATTCTCAACAAAGTCTTTGATCCCATCAAAATCGGCATCTCCGGTGATTTTTTCTTCTGAATAATTGATTCCCACGTCTATGACGGTTGACTGTTCCGTAACATAATCCATGGTTAGAAATGCTGGAGATCCTACTGCAACAACAACTGTATCATTTTCCCTGCAGATTTTCTTTATATCCGCTGTCTTGCTGTGGCATATGGTCACAGTATAATCACGGTTCAGAAGTAACATTGCCAGAGGACGGCCTACTACAGATGACCTGTTGATAATGCAAACCCTTTTTCCAGATACTTTGTAGTATTCTAGTATATCTATTACTGCCCTTGCGGTTGCCGGAGCAATCATTTCATTCTTCATGGACAGATTGCCCTGATTGTATGCGGTCATTCCATCTGAATCCTTATAAAAAGTAATATTGTTTACAGCTTCATAAAAACTCATGCCATCTGGAAGAGGCGATTCTATCATTATTCCATTTACATCTTTTTTTGCATTCAGGGATTTAATATGGTCCACAAGCAGTTGCTGATCAATTGCATCAAATTTTTCAAGTTCCACCTCTATTCCCAGTTTCTTGCCCCGTTTAATCTTAGAATTTGCATAAATTGTACTTGCGGAATTATTACCAACCTGAATTAAGTGTAGATATGGAGTTATTTTAAATTTATCTTTTATTGAGTCAATTTCCGATTTGATTTTTGTCATCTTTTCATTTGCAACTATTTTGCCATCAAGCAACATCTTTAACACCTATCCAGTATAGTTTCATTCCAGTTATTATTTCTGTTATCTTTTATGGTATATCGCATATGTTGTATTATCCATTTTAATTGCAGTATAATTTACCTTGACATAATATTTTCCTTTATTTCATATTTTAAAACCAACTTATTAGGAAATGTATCAGATGTAACGAATTTATTCGAATAAGATTTTTTATGGTAATAACTTTGAGCTTCTATTTTGCTTGGTAATAATTATCTTAATATATGTAATAAGAATGAATCACAGATATTTATGGATGCGAATAAAAAATTACAGGAAGTTAATAGGGTTATAATAGAGGCTGACAAGGACAACAAGGGATTCACCAGTTCATTTATGAATTTCATGGGTGCAACAATGAAGACTGGAGCACTGGATTCAAAAACAAAAGAGTTGCTAGCCCTTGCACTTGGAATCGCAGCAAGATGTGAGTGGTGCATCTCCTATCATGTCAGCGAAGCATTCAAAGCCGGAGCTACAAAGAAAGAACTCATGGAGGTGGGTTATGTAACAGTTCTTATGTATGGATCCCAGGCACTTATGGAAATGAATAGTTTAATTGATGCAATCAATCAGTTCGAAAAACAATGAATATCGAAAAATTGCTTGAAAGGCTCTACACTTCAGAAAGCTATTATAAAAGCGTGGATGAAGAAATAAATGAAATAGCTGCAAAGATCCACCTCGGTTATGGTCCGGAAAAAATAAACAGAAACAGAAATCCAGAATTTAAATATTTATTTGAATTTGCCAAATCCAGAATCAGGGTATCAAGGAAATTTTCCCAAGCTGCCCATTTATTCCTTGATTATTATTCATCCTTATACTCGACCCCGGAAATAGTAGGAAAATACAGGGCGAATAGATTGAAGGGTCGGTACATTATAGATGCAGGTAGTGGGGCTGGTATGCAGGATATTATGTTTTCTCTTTCTTCTGATGTATCAGGTATTGAAATAAACAGAAGCAGGTATTTAATGTCAATGTTAAACAGAAAACCTTACGGTTCAGATGCCAATTTCTTGTGTGAGGATTTTTTTGATTACAACGGCGATTTTAACGGAAAAATAATATTCAGTGATCCACTCAGGCCACAGAATTCACGTGAAAAAGTCTTTTCCCAGCTATCCCCTGATCCTGTAGATATCGTTAAGGGAAGACAAGGCATTTCAGGGTACGCAATAGATTTGCCTCCACATATGAAATGGGAGAATATACCTCTGGACGGAGAAAAAGAATATATTTCTGTGAATGGCAATCTGAACAGGTTGACTCTTTATTCCCCATCCTTATCTATTGGTAAGGCAACAGCGGTTTTGCTTCCGGAAAACAGGGTGATATCGGGCAAGCCAGAAGAATTTCAGCATTCCATTGAATCTGTTCTTAAAAATATGGAGTATCTATTTGTACCGGATATATCGGTTTTATCTGCCGGTCTTCTTAATAAGGTAATAGATCCTGATTGGAAACTCATATATTCCGATAGCAGAAGATCTGTATTTTCAGGAAATTCTATCTATGAACAATTCGCCGGGAAACAGTATGCCATTCTAGATTATTCAGCCTCACTGGATATACTACCCAAATTAAAAAAATTTGATGCGGGCAAAATATATTTCAGGTTCAGCATGCAGCCAGAGGAGACTTACAGATATAAAAACAAGATAGAACCTGAACTTACCGGAAAGAAAAACATCTATATATTCAAGTCAGATAAAAAGTATATAATTACTGAAGAGCTGGAATGAATTATCTATTTGGAATTCATCCCTTAAAAAAAATTTTCAAATATCTTTTTATAGAATTTAGTAATTTCTTTTGACTAATATGTTAGAATTTTATTCTAAGGCTAAATTACCTACCAGATTCGGTTCCTTTGAAATATACGTTTTCAAAAATGATGAGAATGCAGACCATGCGGTTTTAGTACATGGAGACGTTGTGGGAAAAGAAAATGTTCCAGTTCGAATACACTCTGAATGCCTTACAGGAGATGTTTTTGGATCCATGAGATGTGATTGCAGAGACCAGTTACTGACATCTCTCAGATATATAGGTAAGCAGGATTATGGCATGCTCATTTACCTGAGGCAGGAAGGCCGTGGTATAGGCCTGCTAAATAAAATCCGTGCCTACCATCTTGAGGATAGCGGGATGGATACTGTTGAAGCTAATGTTGAACAGGGGTTACCGGCAGATAATAGAAAATATAGTTTTGCAACCGATGTAATTAAATATTTCAAAATCAAATCGGTTCAGTTGATGACCAATAATCCAGAGAAAATTAAGTATCTGGAGGAAAATGGGATCAAAATAGTTAAGAGGATTCCGGTTATAATAGAACCAACAGAATTTGATAAATTTTATCTTGAAACAAAGAAGGATAAAATGGGGCATCTGCTTTGAAAATTAGTGAAAACCATACTTTACAAATTGAAAGGTGGATTTTATAGAATACCGGTGAATGCTTATAAAAAATACATTGTTTTTGAAAAACATAATATATGGCTAATAATTATAGGTATATGGGAGATAGTCTAGCAGATATTGAAATATCCAAAGATGGCGAAATTTACTATGTACGTATGACATTACCCAGCGGTGAGGTTGTAAGCATGGAAAATGAAAACTTTGAAGAAATACTTGAGGAAATAGCAAATGACCTTCAGGATAGGTATCCTGCTTAAGATGCGGGGATGGCCCAGTGGTACGGCGGCAGCCTGCTAAGCTGTTTCTCGAAATGAGAGCATGGGTTCAAATCCCATTCCCCGCGCATATTGTGCCAAAATTTTAATACAATCAATTTTTTAATCGGAATATGTATTTAGTTCTATACCAGGTATAAGGATAATATCGCTGAATAAATACGTGTTATGGTGTTCAACTTTATCAGTATCAATTATCTACATCTCATGTCGAGATGCTTTCAATTCCGGGCAATTTGATGGATCAAAACCCGCCTAAAAGAAAACAGGCCATACCCCAAATCATAGCAACCTTGGATATTTTTTCGCCTTTTGAAATATTTGTATAAAGATACATTATTGTTAACGCAAATAACACATCATCGATTAGAACTGCATAAAGGTAATATACTGACAATATATGAAAATAATAGGGAAGAAATGATACGGCAATAGTTATAATTACAAAGACACCGGATATTATTTTAGCATTTCCAGTTCCAATTCTCTTTGGAAGTGTATTTCTATCTATGTCGCCTTTAACATCCTCAATATCTTTCATAATTTCCCTGGACATATTTGAAAAGAATGCAAGTAGAAATAATAGAACCATCTTTGACAATGAATCCGTTATAAAGCCCCCATAAAGAAATATCATTCCTATCAGGAGACTTATTGTTATATTTCCAGGTAACCCCATTTTTTTAGTCTTAAATTCATAACTCACAAGGAGTAATTCTGCAAGCACCACAATGGAGCTTATGAGCAATGAAACAAATAAAGAAACAACAAATCCGGATATAAAAAATATTAATGCCATATAATAAGCAGTTTTTTTTGTAATAGTACCGGCCGGGAGCGGTCTGTCAGGGTGATTAAAACGATCGGTTTCAAGGTCGCTTATATCATTGATAATATTGCCACCTGCTGTAACTAGGAATACACTGATGGCACCTAGGGAAATTGGAATTAAGAATCTGGCTATATGAATATTTACAGCGATGAAGCCCACGATATAGATAGAGAAAAATCCCATTAACCCATTTACCGGTCGAGCAATTTTCAGCCATTTATTCATTTGAAACCTAATATTTGCATTGATAATATATTTTTGTTTATATTGTGTTTAATTTTCGGAAATACTACAAACATTTAAATATAAATTTTTGTTTATAACCATATGGATATTTCCGGTTATATATTAATATTAATTGCATTCATTGATGGATTGCTTTTCGGGCTTGCCATTAAGAAGGGCATAGTTTCAGTGATATTATTGATTATTGCATTTGTTCTGGCGAGTTATGCGGGGCTTGCCTTTATCCCTAAAATCTCTCTTGGTACAATCTGGACAGATGTAAGCGGATTTCTAATAAGTAATATAGACAAGGTGCCTGGACTGGTAAGCCTCGGGCATGTCGGTGCCATAACGATTGTTACAGTGCTATTCCTGGTTGGCCTCGGCGTGGGCATATGGAAAGGATAAGCATAATATCAAAATTTAAAATAATATAGAATTATAATTTTATAATTATGGAATTTTCTTATATTTTATATTTATTTATAGTTCATTAGAATTTCCGGGAAAGAATCCAGGTAGAAGTAATTTGTGTTAAAATGTCCTGCTGAATATTCTTTGTATGTGTGATTAATGCTGTTTTTTTCCAGTGTATGATGTATGATATTCATTCCAATATTTATTCTGAATTCATCATGATTCCCTGTCTGGAGTATAATCTTCTTTCCCATGAGATGTTCCATCTCATCCTTGAGTCTGTTAACCGGATCAAATTTAAGCCATCTTTCCCATATCTCCGGAATTAATTCTCCTGTTTCGTCAGAAAATGGTAGTTTTATACCTGTTCTATCCGGAGAATAGAATCCAGCCATTGCTATGACATTATAAGCTGTTATCTGATTCTGTGTGTGCGTTAAGCTTTTTCTGTATGTATTGATAAATTCATCTATGCCGGATTCCCTGGTCTCCATATAGGCAGTCGAAAAATCAGGCATGTAACAGTATGGGAAATAGGAATCTCCGGAAATATCTATGAATCCTTTGTAAAGTTCAGGGTGACCTAGTGCTAGGGAAATTGATCCGAAACCTCCTGAGGATTTACCGAAGAGGAATATATCCCTGTCACCATATTTCGATTTTATATATTTCAGTAAATCTCTTGTGATATACGTTTCATAATCTCCAATAGCACTGGAATCAACAAACTGGTTTCCACCGAATTTTGTCATCGTGTCTGGAAGAACTATTATGAATCCGAATTCATCCTGTAATTTTGTTATTACATCAATGAAATCCGTACTGGTATAACTTCTATTAAGAAAACTGTTGCCTGACCCAAAAAATCCGGGGAGTCCTATAAGTACCGGGGTACTTTCCTTTACCATATTCTCCACAGTTATTATTTTTCTTATGTATGGGTCCCCCAGTGGATTATTTTTTAAAGCTTTTACTACCAGTTCGTCCTCTTGTATTTTATACATGATACTTCATAGCTTCTGCATATAAAGATTTCAGGGGTATATGAACAGAGTTCAATTCAGGTAACCGTAATATTTATTAATACGTATATTAATTAAGACTTAAGGAGGTGCATCAATGGTCAGTTTCATAATGCATTTTGATGAAGACGACGATGACGATGAAGAAGAAGACGACGATGATGAAGAATAAATTCTAAAATATGATTATATTTTTTTGAAGAACAGCATATTATCTTGTTATAATCGATTTAAATCAACTTTGTGATCTATCAGCCAGGATATAATTATTGTACCCAGATATTAAATGTATATCCGCGATATGCAGAATACTGCTTAAAATGGGTTTTTATTGAGATACGGGAACAGTAATTTAAGATTTCAGGAACGGAAACCCATATAGGTTTGACAGGAAGGAGGATACTGAATCTAACCCGGCCTTATAATATGACTATCCATTGATTATTACCCATAGAAATTATAAATTTACTGTTCAAACAGGTATTATAATGGAGGGAAGAACCAAGTTTGGTAACAATATTTTCAAGTTGCCGGTTATTCAAATCTGTTAAATAAACATTCATTATTTACATTCATGAATATAGTTGTAATCGGGGGTGGTGCAGCGGGTATGTCAGCAGCCTCAAAAGCAAGACGTATGGACGGAAATGCAAAAATAACAGTACTGGAAAAAACAGGGTATGTTTCATATGCAGAATGCGGCATGCCATATTACCTATCCGGATACTTTGGTAATTTCAGGGATTTGCTCCATTATCCTGTAAGTGAATTTACTGAACACCGGAATATAAATGTTATAACAGGAATAGCTGCAACTGCAATAAACACCAGTAAAAAATATGTTGAGGCCGGTGGGAATACCTATAACTATGATAAGCTTGTGCTTGCAACCGGGGCAGCGCCAAAAATTCCGGATGAGTTCAAAAACTCCGGTATTTCCCTCAGAAACATGGAAAGTGCTATTGCTATGAAAGATAAATTGGCCAGTGTAAAAAGTTTAACCATTATCGGTGCCGGTGTTCTGGGGACTGAATTGTTTTCACTGCTTTCAGGTAAATATAAGGTTAAATTAATATCCAAGCATGAGTATTTGCTGCCCCATCTAGACCCTGACATGGGAGATGTTTTGAATAAACTTGTAAAAGAAAACAACAGTGATATTGAGTATAATTCTGTTCCGGAATCCATATCTGAAATAGATGGAAAATACAGGATTAACACTACTTCAGATTCGTTCATTACTGATTATATAATATTTGCCACGGGCATCAAGGCATCGGTAGAACTGGCAGCAGAGGCGGGAATAGAACTTACAGCTGATGGATTGATCAGGGTCAATGACTTTTTGCAGACGTCAAATGAGGATATATACGCGGGTGGAGACAATGTTGCGACCAGAAACCTGGCCACCGGCGGCTACGGGTATTATCCCCTTGCACAGGTTGCGAACAAAATGGGAAGAACAATAGGAATCAATCTGTTCGGAAATAGAAGGGTATTTCCCGGAGCACTGGGCACTACGGTAATCAATGTATTCGGATACCAGGTAGGATATACTGGAATTAACAGTATAACGGCTAAAAAGTCAGGAATTGACTGTGAAGGGATATTTATCAAGGCAAAGGACAAATCCAATTACCTCCATGGAACTGATGTATATGTAAAGATAATATATGAAAAAAAGTCAGGAAAACTTACCGGTGCACAGATAATAGGAAAGGAAAATGCAGCATGGAGATTGAATGTACTGGCAGGTGCGATATCAGGACATATGACACTTTATGATCTTCTGTATAGTGACCTGGGTTATGAGCCTGAATATGGGCCTGTATGGGACCCTATTATTATTGCAGCCAGCCAAGGATTAGACAAAGCGGATGATCAGGTATGAAAATATTACCATGATAATTACCAGGCCTGCAAAGCCCAGCAGGAACCTGAACATTTTTTTATTATATACAACAAATAGAAAGAAGTTGACTATTTCACGCATCTTGAGTTTTGATTTGCCTTCTGTTCTCTTCACAAAAACCACGGGGTATTCGGTAATTTTGAATCCTTCATGTTTCAGCCTGCTGACTATATCAACCTGCCCAACATAACCGTTTTCTATGTCTGTCTGCTTTCCCAGGTAATCACACGCCTCTCTGCTGTATACCCTGAATCCTGATGTACAGTCATGCAGGTCAACATCAAAGGATATCCTGAAAAGCATGTTGGCAATTTTGCTTATTACCTGCCTGATAAATTCATCATTTGTAATCCCGCTCTCCATATACCGGGATCCTATCACAAGATCAGATTTTGTTCTGATTGCCTGTTCCACCATCCCCGGGACGTCCTCTGGCCTGTGTGACAAATCAGCATCCATAACAACAACATAATCTGTATCAGTAAGTCTCATTCCGTCTATTTCTGCACTTATCAGGCCCAGCCTGCCTCCTCTAGTAAGAAGATGCACCCCCGGATACTGTTGTTCCAGTTTTTCAGTCCCATCATTTGACATGTCATCGATTATATAAATTGAATTTAAATCCCTATTTTTTAAAGCCGGTATAAGCCTGCTCAGATTCTCTTTCTCGTTTAAGGCCGGAATAACAACGGAGGAATTGGATGACATAAACTACACAGGATAAATTCATTGAATTTAAAATATTTGAATTATACCCATGGTTATTTCTTATATTGAATCAAACAAAAATGCCAGCCTGATAATATGCAAGAATACATTGTTCCTATTTATTGGAAAATATAAAAATTTCCACTTCCCGCTTATAAATGAAATAAAAATGAGTTCAATTAAAAAATAAATCATTGTGGCATTTTTTCTGCGTGTAATTCCAGCAGGTCCATCCTTATATCTTCAATGCGTGTCAGTCTTCCTCCCACGGTAAAAACACGCTCTTCGGTTTCTATTAAATATGAATTTTTATATCCGGGTATTACATCTGTGCCTTTTATATTGCCACTTACGTCAATTTCCCCGTTCTGGGTGTCACCGGACACATGACCGCTGAGTTTATAGCCATTATTCATAAATACATTGATAGCCTCACATGAAATCCAGGAGGTTTTAAATTGCCATGAATCCTTGATCTGGAATTTTGATATGTAAATAGATGGTTTCCAGACTATATTATAATAATAATAATTGATGATGTGAATCATTTCCTGCTCCTGGAAATCTATAGCATATTTAGTTTTTGTACTGATATTATCCACATACACTATTGCCTCGTCGCGATCAGTGATGATTATTTCCGGGGATATCCCGGGACGCCTTTTTATCACTGCTTTGGACACAAAGGGCGTGATATCATACCTATCTGAGTCCGGAAATATAGTGATAATAATGGAAACGCCTCTTTCCGCCGCTTCCAGAAGATATTTATCCAGGTATTTAAGAAGGGGAAGGCGCAATGAAACTATAATTTCATGCTGGGCATTCAAAATCATATTTTTCATCTGTTCCCTGATTAGATTTATGTTGTCCATGTACCATAAGTAAGGATTATATTTTGTGGTTTCAGGTTCAGCGCTCTTTATGTACTGTGAGAGTTCGTCTTTATAGGATGTCATATCTCCGATTATTCTCGTAAGGGCTACATCCACAGGCACCGCCCTGTAAATTTTTTTCTTCCCGGGGCTTATTTCTATTAATCCCTTGGTAAGGAGATTATTGAAAAGATCGTAAACCCTGGGTTGTGGAACTCCTGCTGTAGAGACGATAGAAGTCGAAGTTTGCGGTCCATTAAGCAATAAAGTCTTGTACACTTTTATTTCATAGGGTGATAATCCAAATTTTGATAACTTTTCGAATAATTCTTCACCTGCCATAAAGGTTTATCATAAAGATATAAATAAATATTTATATTTGCCAATAAAAAATTAAAGTTTTCCTATATCTCTTACTATATTTATATCCAGAGGAGTCTCTCCAGGTGTCCAGTTTGCCGGTATTGCACACATGTGCCCAGCCTCCTCAGGAGTATCACGTAATGTTTTAAGACCCATGAATGCTCCGTAAATATGCCTTACATCTTTTCCAAGGCCATTATTGAACATTGCCTCATACTGTATTTTTCCGTCAGGGTCTATTATCACAAGGCCCCTCTGTGCCTGATATCCCTGGGAATCAAGGAATCCATAGTCCTTAGCAATTTCTTTTTTATAGTCATCAATGAGTGGTATTTTGCTCTTGCTTACCCTGGGAGAAGTGTCACACCATGCCTTGTGCGAAAATACTGAGTCCTCACTTATACCGAAAACCTGGGCCCCATCTTTCAAAAACTGGTCATAAGATCCCATTAGTGCTTCAATATCGGTGGCACATACAAAGGTAAAATCTCCCGGATAAAAAGTAAGTATTACCCATTTACCCCTGTAATCTGACAATTTAATCTTCTTTATTTCCTTCTTTTCCGGAAAATATGTATCTGTTTCAAAATCCGGTGCTAATTCTCCTATCTGTAACATAGTTATCGATAATAAATAATTATATCTTATATTAATTTAACTGATTCTGATTTCAACATCTCCAAAAATACAATTAAATTCAGTGATTCTGAAATAGTTTACTTTCATGGAAGAATTTATTTAAAAAATATTTTGTAGCATAACATGAGACTCAAATTACAAAATATGCAAAAGTTTTATACAAAAAATTATATATGACTTAACATATATTCCATTATGGCAAATGCTAAAAAACAGCTGGAAGAATTTCAGGATCAAGTACAGAAGATGCACTCAGACATAGGTAATCTTGAATCAGCAAATGAGAATTTAAAATCACATATAAGTGAACTTGAAAACAAAATTGATGAAGATAATAAACAGATGGCCGAACTTCAAAAAGAAAACGAATCATTAAAGCAATCGCTCCTTAATACAAATGAAGCACTGGTGTCATCAAAAAAAAGTTTGGCAAGTATGCAACTTGAACTTGAAGATAGAAATGCGGAAATTGAGGCGAATAAGAATATAATTGCAGAAAACAAGGAAGGTATAGAAAAATTAGAACAGGAAAATGGTCAGTTGAGAGATGATCTGGAGAACAAAACTGCATCTGACAATGATACCATAATGAAGCTCACACAGCAAGTGGATGATAAAAATAAGTCTGTAGTTGATTTACAGGCAAGAATTGCAGAAATAGAAAAAAATAATAAAGAGATCATGTCATCATCACAGAAGCAAGAAGCAAAGATTAAATCTCTTGAAGCCAGCAATGAACAGAAGGATATGCTGAATAGCGAGCTCAAAGTGCTGAATTATGGAATGGATCAAAAGATTAAAATGCATGAGCTCAAGGAAAAATCACTGGAAGACACCATACAAATTTTAAACTCTGCAAACGATAATTTCAAACTATTATTAGAAAAATATAGATTCCTGGTAGATAATAATATGACTGTGCGAAAGAGGACATTGTCAACAAAAAAATCGGTAAAAGCTGAGAAGAAGTAGTTCAATATGCTTAGCGCGAATATGATAAAATAAAATTTCTATATATTTTCCTGAGGAATATGCTTTGAAATAGCAGACGTCATCGTAATTTTAATTATTAGTGGATATCTCTTTAACCTGAATATGCTGTAATATTTGTTAGTTGTGATCATGGAATTTCAGGTTTCAACAATAAAGGCTTGAAGGCCGAGCCATTAGAGGGAAACGAAGTACCCCAGATGCCTTTACTTTTCATTTATTAAAATTACTTTGGATAGTTTCATATCAATTATGATGTGAGACCAGTCAGATGTTTTAAATATTTATATTACAAGTCTTACAGTTTTTAACATTGAGGCTGAGAATTTAAGCTCCCCATTACTGTTTGATAATATTATATTTTCCCCACCAATTAATTCAACAGCGGTATCAGGAAACATCCCTAGATCTGCCATTTTTTTCAATATAGCCGTATCCTCGTAAACTATTCTACTTATTCTATATCTCCCGGGTACTGCCTGTATTAAATTAATATCGTCTATTTTCAATGAATTGTATATCATATTCCCGTGGGGACATTTAATCGGGTTTCCAAGATTCTTAATAAAATTATCAAAATATTTATCTTCAATAGTATGTTCAATATCCATAACTGCCGAATGAGAATATTCCCAGGGAACTTCGAGCATTTTTACTGCAAATACTTCAGAAATTCTATGTTTTTTAATCACGGGTATTGCCATAGCATATCCTTCCCGGGTCAATTTAATATCTCTTCCTTCTTTTTTTATAAGATTTTTCCTTTCAAGTTTTGACAGATATTCTGAAACTGTGGCCATTGATACATTGAGATCTCTACTTATCTGATTTTCATTTGCCACTTCAAAAGCTTCAGATAATGAAAAAATAGTTTTTATATAATCTTCCTCATTATTCTTGAAGTTCATGAAAGATAATTAGGTATGCCTAATTAAACCTTTTCATAAATACATTTTTTTGCTTATCTGAAAGCATTTCCAAATTTAAGTTGTATACTCATAACCTTGAAGGCTGAAAATTCAATTATATTAGCTTGTGAAGAAAGTCACTTATGATAAAAGGTATAATATTGATATAAATATATGCCATTTGAATTGAATGATAAGAATAGGAGGATTAGGCATATCCGGCTTATATCTATATTGGCGATTAAAAAACGATGGCTTTGACGTTACCGGAACTGATAAAAAGAAGGATAATTTCTATATTCCCTGTGGATACGCAACAAACGAAAAATTAATGCAGGAGTATATGTCTCGGATAAATTTTGATTTTCATGAGTATGTTCTCTCCAGAGCAGATAACGTAATATTTTCAGGAAATAATTTTCAGGATAGAACTCTCAACTCATCAGGATTGTGTACTTTCGATAAAAATAAAATGGAAAAGGATGTCAGGGAAGGTGTTGAACAGGTCAGTATAAATTCAATGGAAAAGTCATTAATAGTCGATGCCACCGGAATTTCAAGAAGTTTTCTCGGGAGATCTCAGAATGATGTTCAGTATTATACACTGGAATACTTAACAGACGAATCAGAATACGATGATTTTTACTTCTATTTTCTGAAATATGGGAAAGGGTATTTCTGGAGTTTCCCACTTGGAGACAAATACCATGTGGGTATCGGATCGATTTCTAAGGAAGATTTGGTAAGAGTAAGAAAATATAAGCCAATAAAAATAACATCAAGAAATATAAGAATGATACCATTATTTGATTCTTTAAACAAATCTAATATCATAGGCATAGGGGAGGCCATAGGAACTGTATCACCGATTACTGGCGAAGGAATAATCCCATCCATCAAGAGCGCGGAAATAATGTATCAATGCATTAAAACATATGACCCGCAGGAACTTGCTGAAGCTTACAGGGAGCGCATTATTAAAGAGTTTGGGTACTATTCCAAGTTACATCAACTTGTATCCAGTATTCAGTCAGGAAAAATTTTGAGCATAAATAATATATCAAGTATAAAATATGTGAAACAAACAGTAAATGATTTCGGCATAAAATTTGAAATACTTCCGTTTTTAAAACATTTTATTTAATTTTTTAAAAATAATTATATTATTTGCTCTTTAATTCTTCAAGAAATTCTTTGACACGATCATTGAATCCCTTCTCATCGTCAAGATAGCAGGCATGCTGCCTTCCTATATTTGAAAATTCAGCTGATTTATTATAACGCATTATAATTTCATAATTTGCCGGTGCAGATATGGCATCATTTTTACCCCAGATAAGGAGCGTTGGTTTGTCCGAAATCATGCTCAACCCGGATTCAAGTTCTGTAACACCAACAGCACCTACCAGTATTAATGCCTTTACCTTTGCCGGATACTTTGTCGCAAATCCCACAACAGCTTCACCACCCATGGAAGCGCCTAAAATTACTGCCTGTTCAAGTTTAATTGCGTTCATGAATTCAGATATAAATGTAAAGAGATCTGTAGATAGATT
>JAKADL010000094.1 GCA_021820565.1 Thermoplasmata archaeon | reverse complement strand
ACAGCACAGATAGCATGCAGGTTTGATGAAATCCTCAGGACCATAAATCCAAAGGATGGAACCACCCTTAAGGATAAACCCGATTTCATAAAGGCAGGAGATATAGCAGTAGTAAAAGTCATACCCGATAAACCCCTGGTAATAGAAAAAGTATCCGAGTTTCCGCAACTGGGCAGATTTGCAATCAGGGATATGGGCATGACCGTCGCAGCCGGTCAGTGCATAGACCTTGAAAAGTCAACAGTAGTGTGATGATATATGGCATATAAAGCAAGGATTTCACTGAGTGGCACAGAGAACAAAATAGTCGATGTTGTTTGCGATGAAATCAAATCAATAGCAAAAAGAACAGGCGTTGAAATACACGGACCTGTTCCACTGCCTACAAAGAAACTCAAAGTCCCATTGAGGAAGAGCCCGGATGGAGAAGGTTCACCAACATGGGATCGCTGGGAAATGAGAGTACACAAGCGCCTGATGGATGTGGATGCCGATGAGAGAACCCTGAGGCAATTAATGAGGATATCCATACCCGATGGTGTAAGAATCGAAATACAGATAAAAAGTTAAATTATTTTAGCTTTTAAATAAATTTTAACAATAATTAAATAATGATTTTTCATACAGGATTATAGAATTTAAACGGTGTTATTAATGGGGCGAAAAGAAGAGAATGTTGCAAAGGCAATGAAATTAGTTGAACATCCAGAGTTAATCAGGAATATCGATATAGCAGCTCATATTGATCATGGAAAAACCACACTGAGTGACAATCTTATTGCCGGTGCTGGAATGATGAGCGAGGAGCTTGCGGGAAAACAGTTGTTGCTGGATTATGATGAGCAGGAACAGGCAAGGGGAATAACCATCAACGCGGCAAATGCATCCATGGTTCACGAAGTGGAAGGAAAGGAATATCTTATCAACCTTATAGATACTCCCGGGCATGTTGATTTCGGTGGAGATGTCACGAGAGCCATGAGGGCAGTTGATGGAACTGTAATAGTGGTAGATTCGGTCGAAGGTGTAATGCCGCAAACAGAAACCGTGGTCAGACAGGCATTGAGGGAGAGAGTAAAACCCGTTCTTTTCATTAATAAGGTTGACAGGTTGATTAACGAACTGAAGCTGAACGGAGATGAAATGCAGAAGCGTTTCATAAAAGTAATTACCGATGTAAACAAATTAATAACAAAGTATGCTCCGCAGGAATTTGCAAGCAACTGGCTTGTCAATGTGAAAAACGGTACTGTTGCATTCGGATCGGCATACCACAACTGGGCACTATCTGTTCCTGCCATGGGCTTATTCAAGGTTACATTCAAGGATATTGTGGATCTGGTTGCAGCAGGTAAACAGAAGGAACTGGCAAAAAGGGCTCCTTTGCATAAGGTGGTTCTGGATATGGTAATCAAAAATCTTCCGAATCCGGCAGTTGCGCAGAAATACAGAATTCCACAGATTTGGCACGGAGATCTCAACAGTGAGATCGGAAAAGCCATGGAAATGTGCGATGACAATGGCCCGGTAACAATGATGATAACCAAGATTCTTATCGATCCCCACGCTGGAGAAATTGCAGTGGGAAGGGTTTTCTCAGGAATAATCAGAAAGGGAAGTGAACTTTATGTTACAGGAGCAGGCAAATCCAAAGTCCAGTTATTATCCATGATGGTGGGTCCGGACAGGATTTCAATAGATGAAATAGCCGCAGGAAATATTGCTGCGGTTGTTGGACTCAAGGGTGCAATAGCCGGTTCAACCGTATCATCAAGCCAGGAAATGGAAGATTTTGAACCCATGTCCCATTATTCGGATCCAGTGGTTACACTTGCCATAGAGGCAAAGCATACAGCCGATCTTCCGAAGCTTATTGACGTTCTCAGATCCGTATCCAAGGCCGATCCGTCAATTCAAGTCGATATAAACCAGGAAACCGGGGAGCACCTTATATCTGGTATGGGAGAGCTGCATCTGGAAATTACAATGTACAGGATAAAAAATGATTATCACGTTGAGGTTGTAACATCGGCACCACTGGTTGTGTACCGTGAAACTGTTGACAAGACCGGAGGCCCATTCGAGGGTAAATCTCCCAACAAGCATAACAGATTCTATTTCAAGGTAGAGCCACTTCCCGAGGGCGTTGTACAGGCAATACTGGAAGGTAAAATACCTGACGGGTCTAAAATAAAAGATAAAAAGGCAGTTGCAGCAATACTTGAAGAGGCAGGACTTGATCATAACGAGGCAAGAAGTCTGGTTTCTGTGCACGGAATCAATGTAATGCTTGATATGACAAAGGGAATACAGTACCTGGATGAAACCATGGAACTGTTAATAGAATCATTCAATGAATCTCTTGATAAGGGCCCGCTGGCAAATGAAAAGGTATATGGATTGAAGATAAGTCTCATGGATGCCAAGCTTCATGAGGATAGTATACACAGAGGGCCTGCACAGGTTATACCGGCTGGCAGAAATTCAATATACGGTGCAATGTGTCAGGCTGGAAGAGTTCTCATGGAGCCCATGCAGAAGGTTTACATAAGTGTACCACAGGACCTTATGGGCCCTGTTACCAGTGAACTTCAGCAGAGGCGCGGAGTTGTGGAGGATATGCAGCAGGCCGGTGATGAAATTACCGTTATAGCCAATGCACCTGTTTCCGGCATGATTGGATTTGCATCAGCAATCAGGAGTGCCACCGGTGGAAAAGCCATATGGAGCTCTGAAAATTCCGGATACCAGCGTGTGCCATACGAACTGCAGGCTGGCATAGTTGCAAAGATAAGAGAAAGGAAAGGACTCAAGCCTGAACCATACGACGAGACTTACTATTCCTCACTTTAAATTATATATTTTATTTTTGCATAGTATTTTATTTTTTATCGTATTATATTCTTTATGAAGTCTATATGCCTTAATGGCCATCCGCGGATCAAACACGAACTCAGGTGCAGTATATGCAATGAACCCTTTGAGATTATTCCAGATAAAAAATTTTCTGATAATATTGAGCTGAATTTTGATTATATCAGGGAGAGCGTAACCCTGGGCGAAGTTTTTACACCTGTTGTTGATTTGAACAGGAATTTAGCTTTAAAACTTGACTACTTCTCTCCCACTTATTCGTATAAGGATAGGGGCACAAAAAATTTGATATCTTATATAAAAACCAATGAATCAGAATTCAAAATTGACTCGATAAATGAAGATTCCTCCGGCAACGCAGGGGCATCCGCTGCCGCATACGGGTCACGTGCCGGCTATCATGTAAATATATATGTGCCACAGAATGCAAACGAAAATAAATTAAAGCAGATAAGCGGTTACGGTGCAAGTATTATAAAGATTCCTGGAACAAGAGATGATGTGCAGGTGGCTGCCGAACAAGCATCAGGTTTTTATGCATCGCATATACTCAATCCGGAATTCAGAGACGGAATCAGGACGCTTGCATATGAAATATTCCTGCAATCACCTAAAATGCCGGATAATATATTTGTTCCTGTTTCTGCCGGTACCCTGTTATCCGGGCTATATAGCGGCCTATCCCATCTCTACAGTTCCGGAGAAATTGATAAAATCCCTGAAATCATAGCTGTACAGCCCGAAAATATCTCTCCCCTGTGTTCACTGGCAAATGGATTGAAATACGATCCGGATAACAATCTTTCATCTATTGCGGATGCCCTGGTGGCCAAACGCCCGGTACTCCTACCACTGATGATAAGAATAATAAGGAATGGAAATAGCTGTGTTACGGTGTCAGAAAATGAGATTGTAGAGGCCAGAAAAGAACTTGCCCTGAAAGGATTTTATACAGAATACAGCTCCGCCACGGTTTATGCTGCATATAAGAAGGGCCATTATAATGGAAACTCCCTGCTGTTGCTGACAGGAAATGGATTGAAAAATTAATCTTGAAATCCGAAAGCCCTGTGTGTGAGAATGACAAAGAAGTCACCTGTAATCCTTACCATTAATACTATAATAATATGATACTGGTATTCCGGCATTTTTAACTGTAAGGGATACTGAGCAGTACTTTTCCAGTGAAAGGTCTATGGCTTTTTTCACTGAATCAGGATCAACCTCCCCCTGGAAGATGTAATGTATTTCTCCATATTTCAGCATTTTAGGATCTGTATCCCTTTTCTCTGCCGTAACTTCACACCTGTAATTTTTTACTTCTTTTCTCATTTTTTTAAGAATATTCAAAACATCATCGCTGCTGCATGCACCCATGGCAAGCATTAACAGTTCGGTGGGCGAATGGTAACTATCATTTCCAACAATGGAGTTTTTTATCTTTATATCATACTTGCCATCGTCTGAAATAAATCCCACATCCTTATCAAATTTAAACGATACTTTCATGCAATAAGTATATAATATTTCTATAAAACATTTCGTTATCTGGATGAGATGAATTTAGCTATTATCTTTTCAATCATTTCTTCAGGAAGTCCGATTTCTTCTGAAACTTCCGAAAAATCAAGTTTTTCCAGATATTCATATATTACTTTCCTGTAAAAGCCGTCATATTCTGAGGCTTTCTCACGTAGTTTTTCTATAATCAAATCCTTTTTCCCTACAAGCTCACCTCTCTTCTTATCAATAGTTTCTATCCCATCATTAATCGATTTGAGTTCTCCGATCAGGTCAACTGTACTGCCGGTTACATCCGAATCAGGATAGTTTATTTCACTTTTCTTAATTTCCATGAAGTTCTTTGAATAATCGATGGTTATGGTTGAAAATCCCATTGATCTATAAACTTTCCTGGGCGGGCCTATGGTTGAAGGTATGTTGCCGCTGGTTGATATAAATCCGAGTTTTTCGAGAATATCAAGCTGTTTATTTATTGCCTGCTGTGAAACCCCGATCATTTTACTCAATTCAAGAGCATAAGAATCATAATTGGCGAGTGTTTTCAGCATTTCTCTCCTGGTATTGTTTTCCAGTGCCATTAAAATATTCCATAATTCGTCATCCATAAAAACACCCGAAAAAATATAAATAGATTTTTAATCTATTTTAACTGCCTTTCCACCGTTTTTGCTGTTAAGTTTTTTAATTGTTATATCAAGGACTCCATTGGTGAATTTGGCTATTACACTGTCGATATCAACTCCTGTATTGAATTCTATGTTTTTATAGTATTTTCTGGATCCCTTATCAACCTTCAGTTCTATGTTGTTCTCATTTACGGTGAGGTTTATATCTTTTTTGTCCACTCCAGGCAGCTCATAGGTTATGTAGATATTCTCTTTATCTTCATTGATATCTGTTAATGGCTCCCTGTAACCTTCCTGTGGTTCATCCTTCTGACCTATAGCATTCCTGGGCACATTTCCGAATTCCTGGAACACTGGTTTGCCATCAGGCCCTACCTTATAGCTGAATCCATACACATATGGGCCCATTACCTTGCTATTTGTATCGTCCCTCATCATGGATTCCCAGAATCTGGCAATTTCCTTGTTAATTTTCCTCATATCCAGGCCAAACTCATCGTACATGTCATTAAATATATCATCCCAGTCATCATCTCTTCTTCCATTCATTATTATCACCTTAGTTAACAACCATTAGTTGTTAACTGTATATTCATAACACCTATAAAAAGTTTTATTTTATTAAAAAATCAATATAAAATAAGATAAATAAAAAAAACGG
>JAKADL010000093.1 GCA_021820565.1 Thermoplasmata archaeon | reverse complement strand
ACCAGCCCGATTCCTGCCATGGCCCCTGTTATTATGGCTGCATCAAAGGGTCCAAAGGGGAATGATAAACCCAGTGCCACAACCAGAGCTATGATTGATACAAGCATCACTGCCCTGTATGGTGTCCTGTATTTCTTGTGTGTGACCGCAAAATACTTGGGAAAAACTCCGTCCCTGGCCATTGCATAGATAACCCTGGACTGTACAATGGGATTTGCCACTGTATAGGCAATATAGCCATTCAGGATGAAGAACAGGAGTATTATCTCCCCGGGCAGGCCGAAGAATCTGTGCCATATTATTAAACCGGGATCGGGAGACGAAGCGTAGCCGCTCATAACCGAGGGTCCCCATGCAATTGTCAATGCATACATTGCAGATATCAGGGTTGCCCCGGCCAGTATGGCTGCTATTATTATTGCCCTGGGCACATTGAATTTCGATTTTTCGGTTTCCTCGCTGATGCCTATAACCGTTCCCAGCCCGCCGAAAGCCTCTATCCCGTAAAGCAGTGCAAAGAGGAATGGTATGGCATTGATTCCCTGAAGAGAGAATACACTTACTGTATTGGCATGTCCCATGGATATTATAATATACCAGCTGGTTGACATCAGGAATACAACCTCAACGGATGCTGTAATCAGCAGATAAACAAGGGATGGTTTGATTCCGAAGTAGTTGAACAAAAGTCCTGTTGCAAATGGTATGAGTATGAGTGGAATCCATATGAACGGAATCGATGAAATGCTGGGGCTCAAAAGATAGACCACGGAGGCAAAGCCCAGAAGCCCGAAGCTCGGATAAATGATCATTTCATCCAGGAGGTAAACCCAGCCATTCATGAAACCGTAAAAACCACCCATTCCATGACCGCCAATAGCATAATAGCCTCCAGCATGTGCCACCCTCTTGCTGAACCTGTAATTGGTATTAACCATCAATAAATAAACTACCCATGAGAGCAGGACTGCCAGCGGTGATGCACCCAGTGCAAACAGCGCCACCCCGGTGAGTAGTATCCCTATATCCCCCGAAGGTGCAACATGTGTATATGCCTGAAATACAGCATGCCATTTTCCCACCGCGCCCTGCTTGAGTTCATATTTTTTCTGAAGAACCGGTTCGGTATCATCCATCAAAATATAATCATTATAACTATAAAATCATTTCTATATATCTTTAAATCTATGATATTGATTTTCACATACATGTTTATATACGATACAATTGTTGTTCTCGGGTATCCTACAAGTAGATAATCATGCAATGTCCGTGCATATAAGAACAAAACAAAAAATAGATATAGGTATGTAGCTTTTACGCTTATGGAAGTGAAGGTTAAGAGCGAGATGGACATAGACAGGGGACTTTGCGATTACTGTGGAGCCTGTGTTGGAATGTGTCCAACTGATGCGATTAATTTGGATGAAACAGTTATAGCCATAAATGAAGATAAGTGCATAAAATGTGAATTTTGTGTTATAGGTTGCCCTACGGGTGCAATATCAGCGGAGTGGTTCCATGCTAAATTATGATGTTCTGGTAATAGGCGCAGGGCCTGCAGGAAGCTCTGCCGCAAGATATTCTGCAAGATATGGTTTGAAGACCCTTATGGTAGAAAAGCGCCCCGATATAGGCTCACCGGTAAGGTGCGGCGAGGGTGTATCAAAGGCATGGATGCCCGAGGTAGATCTAAAGCCAGAGCAGCACTGGATATCAGATGAAGTAAAAGGTGCGAGAATTTACGGTCCTTCTGAAAAGAAGCCAATTATACTTGGTGCAGAGAGTGCAGGCAATGAGGTAGGCTTCGTGGTTGAGCGTGATAAATTCGATAAGCATATAGCAACACTGGCAGCAACAGAGGGTGCAGATATATGGATAAAATCCCCTGCAACTTCAGTAATAAAGGAAGGAAACCGTGTAGTCGGTGCAAAAATCAGGCACAACGGCGAGGAAGTCGAAGTCAGGGCAAAGATGGTAATAGCCGCAGATGGATTCGAAAGTGAATTTTCAAGATGGGCAGGCATGAAGTCGCCTATATTGAAGAAGAATGATATCATATCCGCATTAGAATACAGAATGGAGAATGTGGATTCCAATGAGGATTTCACAGATTTCTATCTGGGTTCAATAGCGCCTGCCGGCTATCTCTGGGTATTCCCCAAGGGTCCGCATGAGGCAAATGTGGGAATCGGGGTTACTATAACAAGAATGAAGGATCGCCTTGATGTGAAGAACTACCTTGACGCATGGATAAAATCACATCCCGGTTACAGCAAGGGCCGTATAATACAGCAGATAAGCGGTGGAGTCTCTGTAAATAAGGTAAAGGACAAGATGAGTCTTCCGGGGCTTCTTGCAATAGGAGATGCGGCAAGGCTCATTGATCCTATAACCGGTGGAGGCATAGCCAACGGAATGATTTCCGGCAAATTTGCTGCACAGGTTTCCAAAAAAGCCATAGAAGAAAATGATTATTCGGAACAGATGATGAAAAACTATGATCTCATGGTCAAGGAAAAATTCGAGAGAAAACACCTGAGAAACTGGTTTGCAAAGGAAAAGCTGGGAACATTGTCTGATGAAACGCTGGACAAGCTTGTTGATGTCATATCCGATGTGAGATTGACAAACATCTCAGTTGAAGAAATATTGAAAGCAGTCCAGATGAAATATCCAGAACTTGTTTCACAGCTTGAAGATTTAATTTAAATCTGTGATTCCAGGTCATCGAGGCTGAAATTGCCTCCCTTGAGCTGGGTTTTAAGCATTTTTTTGAAATTCCTGTTCTTTTTCATTGCCTTCATGTTCTTTTTCATGGCATTGTATTCCTTCAGCAACTGCCTGACATTCTTCTCCCCCTGTCCTGAACCGGCTGCTATTCTTTTGATTCTTTTTGCATTGAGTTCATCGGGATTTTCCAGCTCGTAATATGTCATGGAATCAAGAATTACACGGTACAAACGTAATTTTTCGTCTGCCTGGTCAAGCTGTGATTCATCCAGTTTGTTTGCACCCGGCATCTTTGCCAGCGGTAGTGCACCGAAGAATTTTTTGAGCAATCCCGGTTTTGCAAATTTCTCCCAAACATCGTACATATCCTTCAGATCAAATTTACCTGACATTAATTTATCCAGGGATGCCTCGGCTTCTTCTTCTGTGATGTTTGTTTCGGCCACAACCTCCATCAATGAATCAATATCTCCCATTCCCAGGAGTCTTGAGAGGAATTTTTTGGGATTGAATATCTGGATATCATTCATATGTTCACCGGTACCTATGAAATAAACCGGTGATTTTATATCCGCTACGGCACTCAAAGCACCTCCTGCCTTTCCGGTACCGTCCATTTTGGTAATGATCACACCGTTGATGTTGACTGCATCGTGCAATTTCTGTGCCTGCGGGCCTGCCTGCTGCCCAAGTGTCGCATCTATTACAAATAGAACAGTATCTGGATTGATTTTTTCCCTGATCTCTCTGACCTCATCTATTAAATCCTGATCCAGGGAATCCCTCCCACTGGTATCTATTATCTTTATCTTGTAATCAGCCAGTTGTTTAATGCCATTTTTAACGATTTTAAGGGCATCCTTTTCACCCTTTTCCCCATAAAAACCGGCATTTACATCCGTGGCAATCTGATTCAGCTGCTCATATGCACCGGGTCTGTGCACATCCGCTGCAATTAATCCGGTGGATAATCCTTTTTTCTGGAATAGTTTTGAGAGTTTTCCTGCTGTTGTGGTCTTTCCATTTCCATATAATCCTACAAGCATAATCGTCTGTGGCTTTAATTCGAAATCGGCCTCTGTACCCAGTATTTTCAGGAGCTCTTCATAAATTATCCTTATGATATAATCCTGGGCAGCCATGCCGGCCGGTGGCTTTTCATTCAGAGCCCTTTCCTGCACTGTATTTGAGAGCTTCAGTACCAGTTTGACATTAACATCCGCTTTAAGCAGGGCTCTCTGTATCTCCTTTGTTACCTCCTTTACAGTATCCTTGTCTATATAACTTGAACCTGAAATTTTACGCATAATATTTTTTAAAGAATCCGATAAACTATCGAGAACCATAATCAATTATCAAAATGTGTTATTTAATATTTTGTGGAGCTATCTGATTTTTAACATAATTTCAGTATTCTCTCCAGCGGTGCCCGCATGATTCGCATGTATAAAATTTGGTTTCGGGCTCATCTGCCGATCTGGTCTGTTTCAGCAAATAATATGCACCGGTATGATGGCACACGGG
Organism: Thermoplasmata archaeon; assembly: GCA_021820565.1. Classification (GTDB taxonomy): domain Archaea; phylum Thermoplasmatota; class Thermoplasmata; order Thermoplasmatales; family Thermoplasmataceae; genus Ferroplasma. The sequence continues at coordinate 1,458 of JAKADL010000093.1, read as the reverse complement.
ACATACCGCATCACTATCAAGTGGTTCGGCATTGACTTCCTTGGCAACCATGATAATCTCCTTATCAGAGCTTTTCGCGATGATTTTCTGATCCGCAGTCCCTGCTTTCAACTTTTCAAATCCACAATTGTTGCATATGTACTTATCTTTGTTTGGAGTCATCAAAGCCCCACATTTCGGGCAAAACATACTACATAATTTCAGTGCAATATTTAACATTTGCTAGAAGTTCATCCAGTCTCCAGCCTTTTGATTCCAGGGCATCCCATAGAATATTCAATATTTCACGAACAGATAATTATATTAAGAATATTCATATTAAACAAATATGGCAATCGAAGAAATCCTGAAAAAATATAAGGACATAGCTGTTGTGGGCATTTCGGACAAACCTGACAGGTACAGTTACCAGGTGGCAAAATTTCTCATGGACCGGGGCTATAATATAATTCCGGTCAATCCCATGCTAGAAGAATGGATGGGCAAGAAGGTTTACAAAGATATACATTCCATAGACCATAATATAGATGTTGTTGATATATTCAGAAAGCCCGAATTTATTGTTGATATCGTGAAAGATTCCGGCGGGAAAGCCAAAGTTATCTGGATGCAGGAGGGAATAGTTAACGAGGAAGCAGAGAAACTTGCAGAGAATATGGGAATGGAGGTTGTAATGGATAAATGCATGAAAAAAGAATATGAAAAATTAAATAAAAAATAGGAATACGGTATTGAGCTGGGATAGCCTAGCCCGGTAAGACGGTAGATTCGAAATCTACTGCTAGAAATAGCTCGGGAGTTCAAATCTCCCTCCCAGCGCCTTGTTTTAAATCATATAATAGATAATTCATAATATTCAAATTGCCCGATTATTATGAGTTTTTTCGTACTCATACCTGCGACCCAAATATTTTATAGAAAACCCATATAATCAAATATGCAGACGAATATTCTAATTACGGGTGTAGGTCATGGCATTGGCAGCTCTCTCGCATACTATCTGAATCAGCGGGGGTTCCACCTTTTCCTTGCATCACGTGGTGATACTGTGGAATCAGTTGCCAGCAAGATCGGATGCCATTCATGGAAGGCCGATCTTAACAGCTACAGGGAATGTGAAAAGGTTGTGGAAGTTGCCACAGAAGCCATGGGGAGCCTGGATGCGGTGGTAAACGTTGCCGGCAATTATTTTTCAAGTACGGAGATCGGGGAATATGATCCTGAAACATTTGAAGCTGCTCTTCTTAATAATGCCAGAACATTTTATAATATGACAAAGGCAGCAGTTCCTGTCATGAAGAACCAGGGTACTGGCACGATCATTGGATTTGCAGCAGCGGACAATGTGCTGCTCAATTCCAATGCAGGGTATGCAGCCGGAAAGGGGGCTGTGTATTCAATGATAAGGGAATTTTCCAGGGAGCTCATGCCATATAATATTAGGGTCAACGGTGTTGC
>JAKADL010000092.1 GCA_021820565.1 Thermoplasmata archaeon | reverse complement strand
ATTACAGAACCCGGATCCTAAATACGATTATGCTGAAGCCTTTCTGATGAATTGCTTCGGAAAAACAGATGAAAAAAGGGTAAAAGCCATGAATGCTGCACTTGTTATCTATGTAGATCACGAAGTCCCCGCATCAACCACAGCAGCTCTTGTTGCATCTTCAACTCTTTCAGATATGTATTCCTGCATAACTGCAGCAACTGCTGCATTAAAAGGGCCTCTTCATGGGGGGGCTGCGGAGGCAGCTTACAAACAGCTGCTTGATATCGGAAATCCGGACAATGTTGAGAACTGGTTCAAAACAAACATTCTGGATGGCAAGAAAAGACTCATGGGATTCGGGCACAGGGTATACAGAACATATGATCCCCGAATGAAAATATTCAAAAAACTGGCCACTGAACTGGATCAGAATGAGGAGCAGAAAAAATACTTTGAAATCGCCAGAAAACTGGAAGACCTCGGCGTAAAGGAGTTCGGTGCAAAGGGCATATACCCGAATACTGATTATTACTCCGGAATTGTATTCAACGAAATAGGTTTCCCAATCTATATGTTTACTACCCTGTTTGGCTTCTCGCGAGTTCTGGGCTGGTTGGCCCATATAACAGAATATGTAGAGGAGGAAGAAAGATTGATCAGGCCGAGAGCTGTTTACACCGGTCCGGATAAAAGAGACTTTATAAAAATGGAAAATAGAAAATAAAGCATTTTGAATAGATTTAAATTTTTATATCTACATATTTTCTAACCATCATAATATTGGAGCTTTTTAGAATTTTTAGACCCATGTCAATCGAGAAGCTTAAATATTCATAAAAATCAGTTAAAGTAAAGAAGAGAAGGCAATAGGGGCTTAATGTCAAAGGAAATATAAATATGGGCGTTCCGAACAGGAATGGGATTTGATACAATACCATAGAACCATGATCTACCAGATATTTGTTGAATGCAGGGTGCAATCTGTACAAACCTTAATTATAATAAATGTAATTAACTTTCATGTCATTATTAAACGAAATTGCAGAAGATTCCAATAAATTCGGAATAGGGAATACACCTCTGTTCAAACTGGGGAATACAGGAATTTATTCAAAACTTGAATATTACAACCGTTTCAGATCAATAAAGGATCGTGCAGCATTTTTCATGCTGGACTATGCTGTAAGAACCGGCGAACTAAAAAAGGGAATGACAGTTATTGAAGGATCTTCCGGCAACACCGGCATCGCAATTGCTGGAATATCAAAACTCATGGGTTTTAACAGTGAAATAATTGTACCAGAATCTGCACCCTATGAAACCGTGAAAACCCTGGAAAGTTACGGGGCCAGCGTTATCATTACACCGGGAAATAGCACAGAAAATTCAATAAACTATGCTATAGAAAAGGCAAATACAAATCCTGAAAAATATTTCATGCCCGGCCAGCATGAAAACCAGATGAACTCAAACGCTCACTACTACGGGACTGGACCTGAGATAGCTGCAAAGCTACATGATGTCGACCATCTAGTAATTGGCGTTGGCACAGGTGGAACAATTACAGGTCTTTCAAGATTTTTTAAAGAGGAAGGGGATGTAGATGTAACAGGTGTATTGCCGGCAGAAGGGTCATATATCCCAGGATTGCGCAATCCCTTCAGGTCGAAACATCATATTCTCATTGATGAATACAGAAATTATATAGATGATTTCATCACGGTTACCCAGGAAGAAGCATACAGGGGAGTCAGGGAACTCAGGGCTAAGTATAACTTACTTTGTCGGTCCCTCATCGGGTGCTAATTATATAGCATCATTAAAGTATTCTGAGGAATATAAAACTACGGTTACAGTATTTCCTGATGATTACTGGAAATATAAAATATTATATGGAAAACTGGAGCTTTTATAGACTAAAATTGTGTAATAATCAAAAAATAGGAAATAATTCATTAATATATTTTTTATTTTATCTGTATTATTCATCTATTGGCATTATCAGGGTGAACGCCCGATCATCAGATTGAGTAATTCATTTCTAAAAAACCGGTTTATTTAATTGAAAGATTTATTCCTCGAATCATTATATTTATTCAGTGGATACCAGTTAAAACCTTTCAGCTCTATTGTTTTTCCGTTAACTGCAAATACAGATATTGAACAGTTGCCTATTTCCAGTTTCGTTAAAGGCAGGCCCTCGGTCAGGGTCGCTACTGAAAACATTGCCCGGATGGGTTCGAGATGTGTGCCGATCAGTACATTCTTATAATTCAGACTGGCTATTGATTCTGTAAACTCTAAAACTCTTCTTTTTACACTTGAAAATTTTTCAACATTGTATTTATTTTCAACATTGTCCTGAAACGTTGCATACCATTCAGGATCTTTCGCCGTTATTTCAGCTATTTTTTTGCCGGTGAGATCACCTGTTCCAACATCCCGTAGCAAAGGATTTACGGTATATTTTTCATATCCCATTATTTTCAACGTATCCTGCACACGGGAAATGGGGCTGCTGAAAAGGGCATCGAACCTGATTTCTTTCAGATATTTTCCAGCTTCAAAAGCCTCTTCCTTACCCTTTTCCGTGAGTTCTGTGTTATCCAGCGGGAATACGCCCTCAACGTTATTGTATGTTTCTCCGTGCCTTACAAAATAAAGCAACATAGTAGTGCATTGAACTTTACTAAATAATATTTTAGATAATATCATAATTTTCAAATGCCACAGAGAAAAACTTCAGTACTAAATAATTATTAAATATGGGTATACAATAATAAATCAATGAAACGGAATATAGGACTATTTGTAATAGTTCTGGGCCTGATGATGACTGGAATTGATACAACAGCCGTCATTCTTGCATTACCTGATATTACACTGGATTTGCATTCAAATCTTGACACAACAATCTGGGTTATTATTATTTATCTTCTGATAATAGCGGTTATGACAACACAGATGGGGAGATTCGGGGATTCATTCGGCAGGTCAAAAATATATAATTCCGGATTTGTAATATTTACAGTTGGATCAGCCCTGGCAGGAACATCATTCAATATTGATGAACTTATCGGATTCCGGGCATTGCAGGCTTTTGGCGGGGCACTCATGCAGGCTAACAGCGGCGCGCTAATAGCCGATCTTTATCCACCGAACGAACGGGGGAGAGCCTACGGATATACTGCAATCGGCTATACAACGGGAGCAACTCTGGGAATACTTGTGGGCGGGGTAATTACAACCTTCATCGGGTGGGAATATATCTTCTACATCAATATTCCTATAGGCATTATTGCAACTGTACTGGGAATTCAAAATATAAAAAGTGGGAAAACAACAAAGACATATTTCGATATTCCGGGATTAATATCATTGCTGGCAGCCCTCACGCTGACAACATACGGTGCTGCAAATATTACCGGTGTAGGGGTTGATGCTTTCAATATAGTTCTAATAATCTCCGGCTTCATCATACTTATTCTCTTTATTTCCATAGAAAAAAAAGTGAAAAATCCAATTATAAATATGAAAGTTTTCACTAACAGGATATTCAATTTTTCCCTTTTTGCATCATTTTTTGAGAGTATGGGATATTTATCTGTTATTTTTATAGTTATAATGTATCTTCAGGGCATACGGGGTTTGAGCCCGCTGGACGCATCCTTACTGCTTGTACCGGGATACGTGCTGGGTGCATGTATAGCACCCTTTGCCGGAAGGCTTACCGACAAAATAGGGGCGAGGATACCTGCAACCTCCGGCCTATTTTTAATGCTCGCAGGTATACTGGTTTATTTAACATTCTCAGTAACTACACCACTATATTTCGTTATAATAGCATCTATTCTCGGTGGCAGTGGGTCTTCCCTCTTCTATCCTGCAAATAACAGTGCAGTTATGGCAAACGCACCTCAGGGTTATTACGGCCTATCATCGGGATTACTGCGTACCTTTGCCAATATAGGGACACTTATAAGCTACGTTCTGGCTATTACAATAGCTTCACTCACCGTGCCAAGAGATGTTGCATTTGAAGTATTTCTGGGATTGCATGATATCATAGGAACACTTGCTACCAAATTCATGGCCGGGATTCACTCCGCCCTGATAATGTCATTTGCAATAATAGTGGTTGCTATAATATTATCTGCATTCAGGGGAAAAGAAAAAAGAACCGGAACAGGCAATTAAAGATAAATAGTATGACATTGGATAAAATTATATCTATATTAACTATTTACAGGCATGGAACTGTTACGCAAAGGCAAAGTTAAGGATGTTTATGATGATGGCAACACTTTGATTTTCAAATTTTCAGACAGGATATCTGTTTTTGATAAAATAATACCCTCAGCAATTCCGCATAAGGGGGAATCCCTGTGCAGAACCTCGAATTACTGGTATAACATGGTATCATCCCTGGGCATTGATACCGACCTTGTAGAATTGATCTCTCCCACGGAGATGCGCGTAAAGAAATACCGTCAGCTGGATTACGGTGAGCCATTTTTCGCCAACTTCATGATTCCCCTGGAATTTATTACACGCTATTACCTTGCCGGTTCACTATTCGATAGAATCAAGTCAGGGGAAATTGATTACCATTCTCTGGGATTCAAGAACATGCCTGAATATGGAGAGCAACTACCGGACCCATTTTTTGAGGTTTCCACCAAGTTTGAAAAATTTGATAGATATCTTGATGTGAAGGAAGCACTTGAAATTTCCGGATTAAAATTAAGTGAACTTTATGATATAAGGGAAATAATTTTCAGAATAGACAGACGGATCAATAGTGCAGTGGATTCCAGGGGACTTTTACACGCCGATGGAAAGAAAGAGTTTGCCATGGGAATTGAAAGAAGGCCTGTTATTATTGACACATTTGGAACCCTTGATGAGGACCGATTCTGGGATAAAAATGATTACGATAATGGACAGGTAAATGAGCTGAGCAAAGAAATGGTAAGACAGTATTACCGTGAATCCGGATATCATAAAAAACTCTTTGACGCCAGGGACAAGCATGAAATAGAGCCAGATATCACTCCTTTACCTGAAAATATGGTAAAAACTGTTTCCGATATGTATATAGATATGTATGAAAAAATAACAGGTCTGAAATGGTAACCAAATTTAAATTTTATTCTATATTATCAATGCAAATTTTTCAATAATTTTTTAGCTATATGAATAAACTATGAATTCATTGCAGAGAACCATGAAGGGATACGGAAATACAACCGGTTTGTCGCTGTAATTTTTGTACTTACAGGAAACTTATTAAGTTTATTATCAATATTTGTCAAACAAAAATTAGCTTTATTGACTTAATGGAGATGGCAGTGTGGAATCCTTAAAAAATGAGAATAAACTTGATGAGATATTGATAAAAGCATATCCTTCCGGTATAAACAGGCACATCGATATACCGGAAATCGGTATATACCAGGCTTTTTGCAGGTCTACAGAAAAATATGGCAGTAATATAGCCATAGATTTTATAGGCAATAAAATCAGCTACCGCCAGCTTAAATTAGAAATAGAACAGGCATCAGCATTTCTGGATAGTATCGGTGTGCATAACGGAGAACGGTTAACGATTATGTTACCTAATTTGCCACAGTATATCATATTTTTTATGGCCTCTATGAAATTGGGAATTACGGTTGTACAGATGAATCCACTTTATACAACGCCGGAAATAGAATATGAGTTGAGGGATTCAGGGTCAAGGGTAATTGTCCTGATGGGCAGTTCTGTCAAAAAAGTAATGCCATTGAAGAAAAAACTTCTGGATACCATTATAATTGTGGGTGTTGAAGATCATCTTCCGCCGGTAAAGGCTGCTTTATTTAAATTAGCAAATAAAAAAAATGGCACTCCTGTTGATACCGAATCAGGCTTGATAAGATATAAACACGGAACTATGGGGGCATCAGTAAAAGATATGGAGATAGACCCATCCGGAAGTGCAGCGCTCCTCCAGTATACCGGTGGTACTACCGGTGTTCCCAAGGCAGCTACATTGACCCACAGAAATCTGCTGGCTAATGCCCACCAACTTATTGAATGGTTTCCAGATGATTTCAAGGCTGAAATATCCTATCTTGCATCCATACCATACTTTCACGTTTACGGTATGATGACCGCCATGTTAACACCTTTATTGCAGGGTTCCACCTTAATAATCATACCGGATCCCAGAGATCAGAAAATGACATTGAAAACTATTAAAAGAAAAAAACCCACCGCATTCCCTGGAAT
>JAKADL010000091.1:2552-6371 GCA_021820565.1 Thermoplasmata archaeon | reverse complement strand
AATGATCACATCTGATACACTTGGCAGAATTGAGGAAGAACTTTCATCAAGAAATCTTACCTATGATGTACAGGGAGTTCTGGATTATTTTAAAAAGACAGGCATTGATGTAATTGCAATACCATTTGATAAACTGATAAATGAGAATGTCCACGGTGGGCCGGCAAACCGGTATTATAACACATTGGGAGCAGGGACAACACTTGCATTGCTTGGGCTTGACATATACCACGCAAACGATGGTATTAAATTTGCTTTTAAGAAGAAGCCGAAAGTAATTGAGTCCAATATTAATGTAATAAAGGCTGCATACGATTATGTGGAAAATTCATCAATTAAGGTTGAAACACTTCCAACATATCCAGCACCTCCGAGAATGCTGTTAACCGGCAACGACTCAACAGCCCTTGGCAAATTGATGGGCGGATTAAGATTCCAGACATATTACCCTATTACACCTGCCAGTGATGAAAGCACATTGCTGGAAAGCCATGAAGAGATGAAATTCCTTGAAACAGCTGGAAAAGACCTTAAAAAAGCAGGTCTGGTAGTAGTACAGTGCGAGGATGAACTTTCAGCAATAAACATGGCAAATGGCGCAGCATTAACAGGCACCAGGACTGCAACAGCAACATCTGGGCCAGGTTTCTCATTGATGGCTGAAGGTATAGGCTATGCAGGAATGACAGAAATACCTGTTGTGATTACATTTTACCAGCGTGGCGGGCCATCAACTGGCTTGCCAACCAGGAACGGGCAGGCAGATTTGCTGTTCGCATTGAATACCGGCCATGGCGAATTCCCGAAGATAGTAATGTCATCCGGCGATATGGAAGAATGCATATACGATGGCATGAAGTCTTTGAATTATGCACAGAGGTATCAGATGCCTGTTATACATATGATAGACAAAACCCTTGCAAATACAATGGATCTTGTGCCAGAAATAGATGTTAAAAAGGTAAAGATTGTAAAATACAATGAAAACACAGACCATGAAAACTTCAAAAGGTATTCCTTAAATACTGAGGATGGAATATCTCCATACGGAGTATTCGGAAAGGATATATTCTGGATGACAGGAGATGAGCATGATGAGCTTGGCCATGTCACAGAGGATACAAAGATGAGAGATAGAATGATGGAAAAGAGAATGCAAAAACTCATTACAGCAGACAATGAGATACCTCTTGAGGATAAGGTTGTGCTTTACGGTGATAAAAATGCAGATATAACATATATTACCTGGGGAAGCCAGAAGAGCTTGCTGCTTGATGCAATAGACGAGCTCAAGAAGCAGGGCATATCAGCTAACCTCTTATACCTGAGAATGTTCGAGCCTTTCCCTGCAGAATATGTTGAGAAGGTACTGAAAAATTCCCATCTTATAATAGACGTTGAAAGCAATATGACTGCACAGGCTGCAAAGGTAATAAGAATGAATACCGGCATAAAAATAGAAAATTTCATTTTGAAATATAATGGCAGGCATATGACCCTGGATGAAATTCTAAGGTCAACAAAGAATATAATGGAAAAGAAACCTGCCCTGGAAGTACTCCAGGAAGGTTCATAAGGTGATAAAAATGCAAAAAAGTGTATCAGATAAGGGCGGTAGTTACAACTTCAGGAACAATATCACAATCGATTGGTGCCCTGGATGTGGTGACTTTGGTATAGTAAGTGCGGTAACACAGGCTTTGTCAGCTATGAAAATGGATCCTCAAGATGTTGTAGCAGTATCCGGTATAGGGTGCTCTGGAAAAACACCCCATTATCTAAACATAGCCGGGACACATACCCTTCACGGAAGGGCAATTCCATATGCAGTGGGTGTAAAACTCGCCAACCCGAACCTTAACGTACTCGTTATGGGTGGCGATGGAGACCTGCTGAGTATTGGAGCTGGCCATTTTGTAGGTGAAGGAAGGAGAAACTCAGGAGTAAAAGTCTTACTGTACAATAATTCAGTATACGGGTTAACAAAGGGACAGGCAGCACCAACACTCCCACTGGGAGAGAAGGTAAAGAGCCTTCCAAGGCCAAACATATTGGGAAAAATTAATCCTATTACGCTTGCAATGGCATCAGGATACTCATTCGTTGCAAGGGCGTTTTCATCAGAGATAAAGCAGCTTTCAGAATTAATCCAGAGAGCAATTAAACACGAGGGTTCAGCCGTAATAGAAGTGCTCCAGCCATGCCCTACATACAATGATGTGAACACACTTGATTGGTACAGGCAGAGAGTGTACAAACTTGAAGATGACAAATCATGGGACCCTGTTGTTAACAGCAAGGAAGAGGATGAGGCAAAATTCGATAGAGGCTACAGAAAATCCCTGGAATGGGGAGACCACATACCTATTGGAATATTCTATGAAAACAATACAATACCGAGCTTTACCAAAAGGCTTGCTGGTGTAATTCCAGATTACCTGAAGTACCCGCCGGCATTACAGGATGTTTCCGATAAGGATGGATATACAATAGTAGATCCAATAAAGACATTCTCTGAAAACGATATAGAATTATAAAATTAATTTTTTTTTAATTCAAATTTTTTAAAATATAAATAAAATTACTGGTTAACAATAAAAAAATATTATTAATTGACTATTTCTTAGCGTCTTTGTTTTTTGCATCTTTGTTTTTCATATCTGTAAGATATTTCTCAATGTATGCAAGATCCTGAGCCAGGGTTTTGTCATTTTCCTTTAGCCACAGGAGCCCTCCTGCGGAGTCAACCATAGTGCCGGAGAATTTCATATCCCCAACTAGCTGTTTCCAGTTAAAGGGAATTTTAGAAATTACTGAGAGGTACATGGCATTGTTTAATTTTCTTATGTGTAGTTTTCCGTAGAAAAGATCATTCTTTTTATAATAAATTTCAGTGGCAAATGGTGGTTCTCCCGGTCTGGGAGGAATTTCAGATTGACCTGTTATTTCAGTACCTTTTAGAAGGTCGTCGTAATTCATGATATGCCTCTTGAACTAAGATATTCCATTGACATTTTTGACAATCCCAATTCCTTTGGCGAGTAACCGAATGAAAGCCCGATAAGCTGTGTTATGTAGAGTGCCGGAAGCCTCCAGTCCTGGTTAAACTGCCTCTGTATCTTAGTCTGTGTAACATCCAGCTGCAGGTGGCAAAGTGAGCAGGGGTGAACTAATATTTCTGAACCATTGTCCCTTGCACTGCTGAGTACGTTGTTTGCCATTTTCAGTGCCACAGTCGGGTTTGATCCCATCAGTGGAAAACCACAGCATGCTGATTTCATCGGGAATGCTACAGGCGTTGCACCGGTTGCGGCTACAAGGTCCATTACACTGTGCGGATTGAATGCAGATTCAAATCCCATTACATTTGATGGCCTCAGCAGCTGGCATCCGTAATATGTTCCAACCTTGATATTAGTTAAGGGCCTTTTTACATGTTTCCTGATGTTTTCTATTCCAACGTCCCTTATTAAAACCCATATAAAGTGCTCGGATTCAACTCCATTATCATATTCCTCCATATTGGCGTTTTTTAATCTCTGGTCAACATCTTCTTTTAGAACAGGGTCGTTTTCATATTTGTCAACTGCTATTTTGTGAGAATTAAGGCAGACACTGCACGGCGTGGCCATTTTGTCATATCCCATCTTTTCTACCTTCTCAAGGTTTCTAAGATTCAAGGATGTATGTGACGATTCATTTTTATCATCCATAAATCCTCCACCACAGCAGTTCCAGTCGTCAACCTCCATTAACTCAAGGTCAAGATCCTTTGCTATTAACTGTGTGGCTATATCAACATCTTTCGCTATTCCGTGG
>JAKADL010000091.1:0-2542 GCA_021820565.1 Thermoplasmata archaeon | reverse complement strand
ATGCACATCCCGGATAATATGCTACCTTCATTTCTTTTCACCCATTAATTTTTTTATTTCATCCATATTTTTAACTTTGGAATCTTTCTCGAATGCGTATTTGAATTTGCCTGCTTTCAGCATGTCCACCGCATCTCTCATTGCTTCACCAAATCCGAAACTTTTCAAAAATAGTGTTGATTCTTTTATTTTCCCCGTTGACGATATAAGATTTTCTATAGCATCATCGTGCTTTCTTGCCGCAATTGTTACCGGAGTATTTCCTTTGTATTCATCCAGATAGTTCTTTGTTTTCTTTATTGCTATTACTGGCTGTACATCCTGCGGGCAGACCTCATAACACATATAACACGAAGTACATCTGTATGCACTGTCCATTAAAATGTCTAACCTTTCCTGCCTCTTTGTATCCCGTTCATCGTCCACGAACCTGAACCCCTTTGCATGGGCAGCAGGGCCCAGGAACTTTTCATCCTCCTTTACAGAAGGGCATGCAGACACGCAAAGGCCACAGTAAATGCATTCCTCAAATTTCCATACCTCAGTCTGGTCTTCAGGAGTCATCCTCTGTTCATTTTCCCCTGAAAGTACGGAATTATCGGCTACTAACCTGGGCATTACCTTGTACATCTTGTCGTAAAATACATCTATATCTGTTATAAGGTCTCTGACTCCGGGATAATATTCCATGCTCTCAAGATTGATTTCATTCTTTTCATCTGTAGCCTGCAGTGCTATTGTCCTGCATGCCAGTGACGGGACGCCATTTATTTTCATTGAACAGCTTCCACAAACAGCCATATGGCAGGAGGCACGGTAAGCCAGGGAAGGATCCTGTTCGGATTTTATCCTTCTAAGAACCTCTGTCATCTGTGTGTATTTATCCACACTAAGTTTGTAGGACTTCCAGAATGCACCGTCTTTCTCATTATATTTCTTAACATTCACGGTTATTTCTTTTTCTTCCATTTAATACACCCTCGGTTCAGGTTTCCACCTTGTATACGTAACAGGCTTGTAGGATATTTTTATTTCATCTCCGGCAAGATATGTTAATGTGTGCTTCATCCAGTCCTTATCATTCCTTTCCGGGAAATCATCCCTGAAGTGTGCACCCCTTGTTTCTGTCCTGTTCAATGCTCCAGTAGCCATAGCATATGCAACATCAATCATATTCCTGGTTTCCAGGGCGTTGAATAGTTCTGTGTTGTAATTTGTTGATTTGTCCGTAACATACATAGATTTTGATCTTGTTCTCAGATCTTTTATCTTTGAAATAGCCTGTGCAAGTTTGTCATTGTCCCTGAATATGCCAACGTTGTCCCACATGATATCCCTGAGTTCCTCTGTCAGTACACCGAAATGTTCGCCGCTTTCTCTCTTTATATAGGCATAGGCATTATCTACCAGCTTGTCCACGTCACTGTTTGACTCTATTTTTTTATGGGATTTAAGGTATTCTACCATGGCATTTCCGGTCTCCCTTCCATATACGAGGGTTTCCAGAAGTGAATTTGATCCCAGCCTGTTAGCTCCATGCACAGAAACACATGCAGCTTCCCCTGCTGCGAATACGCCTTTCAGATCATGGTTTGTTCCTGTTATATCAACATCTATGCCACCCATGAAGTAATGCTGTGCCGGCCTTACCGGTATCATCTCTTCAGCAGCATCCACACCGGAGAAGTTCTTTGCTGCATCATATGCCAGCGTCAATCTCTCCAGTATATATTTCTTCCCCAGGTGCCTGAGATCAAGGCCTAAATACCCGCCTTCGAATCCTCTGCCCTCACGGATTTCAATTGCCATAGACCTGGAAACAATATCCCTGGGCGCAAGATCAAATTTATGGGGCGCATAACGTGCCATGAATCTTTCTCCCTTGTTATTTTTCAATATTGCACCCTCAGCCCTTGCTGCTTCGCTAATCAGTATATCGGATGGATAAAGCCCGGTTGGATGGAACTGTACAAATTCCGGGTCTTTAAGTGCCACACCGGATCTCAATGCTATGCCATGCCCATCGCCGGTGTTGATGTAACTGTTTGTTGAATGTTTATACATCATGCCTATTCCGCCGGACGCTATAAGCAATGCCCTTGATTTCAGGTATATGGGGTCAAGCGTTTTCATTTCCATTGCTACTAGCCCATTTACACTGTCACCTTCCCTTGCAATGTCAAGGACGTAATATTCATTGTAAAAATCAATATTCTTAAATCCTGTTGAATGCTCAAAAAGGGTATGCAACAATGCCATTCCGGTTTTATCCGCAATAAATCTTGTCCTTGGATAGGTCTGCCCTCCAAAATACCTTAATGCTATCCTTCCATCGGGCTGCCTGTTAAAAGGTGCTCCCCATGCATCCAGCAAATTAACTATCTCTCCAGACTTTTTGGACAGCAATTCAGCAGCATCCTGATCTACCAGATAATCTCCTCCCTTGACCTCGTCATAGGACATAAAATCAGGATCATCATTCGGGTCAGAATTACCCATAATGTAGGCTGCTATGCCTCCTTCTGCAGCTGAAGAATGCGAA
>JAKADL010000090.1 GCA_021820565.1 Thermoplasmata archaeon | reverse complement strand
GAGACCCTTATTATATTCTAATGCTGCAACAAATAGGAACTTGATTTTCTGATCAGTTGTATGATTGTCCGGATAAAATAATTCAGTATCAACACCAGGAGATAGAGGAAAATTATATTTTAAGTTCCACATATCTTTGAATTTGTCAAACATTGATTCATCTTTAGGAAAATAGTTAAAACCGTTTATATCTTTGAAATATGTCTTATAAAGATAATTAGCATATAATTTATGGAGTAAATCCTGTCTATCAACAAAATCACTAATTGTGAAAGCATGCCCTGAACCAATAATCGGGATATTCATGCCTTTAAAGAATATGGAATATTCGTTCGCAAATAAATACACCATATCTGTCCTTCTGATTTCTTCTAGCAATCCCCTGGATTTTGCCCATTCCAAATCACGGTAATAAGGTCGCAGGATAGTATTCACATATACTCTTTCTGGAAGTGAATCCATCCTGTACTGATGTTTATGGATTTTAATCACATTAAATCCGGATGTTATTTTTTTAATTTCTTGGTCAGAAATCCTGGTTTGTTTAAGGTTGTCTGATTCCACTATTGTTATATCCATATTTTCAGGAGCATACCTCAATAAATTAAATAGAACATTCTCAGTCCCCCTTCCAGTACGGAGATCAGCACGCATAAAAAAGGTTAATTGCACATTTCCTCATAATCCCCTTGTTTAAAAAATTTGTGATACAGCATAATAATTGATCGGGATTTTTAAAGGTAATTACGTATGATGTTTCAAGAAATCTTTTATAAACTAATAATATTCCTTCTTAGTATGAAAAACCTGAATTTTGAAATAATGGATAAAACAACCAGGGAATATGCTTTAGAACAAACAAACGTATCCAAAAAAATTTTCAATTCGGTTTATAAGGGTATAGAGCCTGATTTGAGGCCATATATATTCACTGAAAAAATCAAGACTGTAAGGATGAATAAAGAAAAGCAATGTTTTATTACTATAGATAAGGGAAAGAACAATCTAGTAGTGAATAAGAATATACTTTACTCTACTGATGGCGTCATAGTATGGATCAAGGCAGAGGTTAACGGCAATAGAATAGCATTATTTGAAACAAATGGAAAGGACTCTGGAACAGTGAAAATATTCAGGGAAAGTAAGATAATATATGAGGAAGAAGGATTTATTCATGATATTATTTTTACATCTGATAGTTTCTATATAATTAAGGAAAGCAGGAATGAAAGAGCAGAAGATAGCAATTATTCATCAAATGCCGTGTACTTCAATAATGAGTGTGTTTTTGGAAAGGAAATACCTGCAGGTTTTGGCATTGTTGCTGAAAGTTATGGAAATAAAATAGTTTTAGCGGCCGAAGACAATACAAGGACCATAATATATACAGGGGAACTCAATGATTCTTTAACCTGGAAAAAATTCAGGGAATATGATAAACGATTGAAGGCACTGGGTTACAGACAGGATAAGCTTTACACACTGATATTCGATGGCAATGGAATAATAAGTTCTGGAGATAATAAATTCAGTATTAATGAACCGGTACAGGATGCGGTATCCGTGAAAGACGGTTTTCTTGTAGTTTGCATGAGAGATGCAAAATCTATACCGGTTCTTTATAGCAACGATGGGAAAATATTAAAGGAATACAAATTTGATTCTCCACGAGGTGTAATATCACTGGATTCAGATGGGGAAAATGCTTTAATGATAATGAGCGGTTTTGGAACACCCTATGAAATTTATAGATATGAAAACCAGAATCTGGAAAAAATTAAATCAAATCCAGTTTCTGAACCCAATACAGAGGAAGATTTTATTTCTATGGAGGATTATAAAGCTCATTATTTCTTCCTGAAAGCTAAGGTGGAAACATACAATACAGTAATATATGGCTATGGTGGATTCAACATCTCACTTGTACCATCATATAATAGTCTGTTTGCCTATCTTTTAGATCATGGTGTCAATGTAGTGATCTGTAATCTTCCCGGTGGAGGAGAATATGGAGAAGAATGGCACAGACTAGGAATGGGCAGAAATAAAACCAATGTTTTTTCCTCATTCCGAAGAATTATTAAAAAGTTCCACGATTCGGGGCATAAAATCATATGTTATGGTGTGAGCAATGGGGGCCTTCTCTCCTCATACACACTCACTACTGTTCCCGGACTACTTGAGGGTGCCATAATAGGAAATCCGGTAATTGACATGATGAAATTTCATAAGCTTCTGGCGGGGCAGTACTGGACCAGTGAATATGGAAATCCTGATAATAAAGATGATGCGGCTTTTCTTGAAAACTATTCGCCAATGAATAAGATTAAGAATATGAAGTATCCACCAACCTTAATTTATTCCAGGCTGGAGGACGACAGGGTGCATCCATATCATGCACTGGAATTTTATAATAAATTAAAAGCAACAGAAACCAGTGCATTTCTTATGATGGGCAACGGAGGGCATCTGGGAGCAGATCTGGAGGATATAGCTTCGGAAACAGCCTATATAGCATCCTTTATACAGTATGTGTTTTCCGGTGAATCATTATAACTGACCATAAGAAAAATTTAAACCAGTGGACTCTTTACCTTTTTATGGTAAAATATGAAATTAGAGGAGGGGATGTGCAGTATCTTCACGCTACGCTGGAGACTAACGAGTCCGCCCTGGTTGAGCCGGGGCACCTGATTTACAAAACGCCGGATGTGAAACTCGATACACGTTCCGGGGGTTTAAGAGGAGCATTATCTCACATGCTTGCGGGTTCTGCCGTATTTCTGCTGAAGCTTGACGGTCCCGGAACTTTCGGTTCCGCCGGGTTCCTTCCCGGTAAAGTCTTTGAGGTCAAACTCAACAACAGCTCAATATTTGCCGAATTCAATGCATTTCTCTGCATGGACTCTACCATACAGTATTCATCTAAATTTGCAGGTTTCTGGCAGGGTGTCTTCGGTGGTGAGGGCATATTCTTGGAACAGTTCACAGGAACAGGGTCTGTCATGCTCCATGGCCATGGGCAGGTAATAGAATATGAACTAAAGGAGGGAGAGGGCATACAGGCAGAATTAAGCCATGTGCTGGCATTTGAAACATCCATATCGTATAACGTTTCAAGGATCGGTGGAATTAAAACCATGATTCTTGGAGGAATGGAGGGAGAAGGATTCTTCTTTGCAGATATGAGGGGTCCGGGAAAGGTATGGCTTCACTCCATATCGTTACTGGAACTATCAGCAAAACTCATGAGAAGATAGTTATCTATCTTTTATAAGAAAATAATTTAGTTCTTCAAAAAATCTTTAAATAAAAATACAAGTTGTATTTACATGAAAATATTTTCTTCAAGGAAACGATTCATTGCTGGAATAATTGTCCTGATAATGATATTCTCTATGATATCCATATCAATTGGGCCACTGCCGCCCATGAATAAACTTCTGAACCCCAATTCAGGCATATACTCAGTTCCGCCGGAATACAGAACAGGCGCTAAATATATGAACATTACACAGGACGGGAAAACAGCTGAAGTTATAACATTCCAGGAATCCGATGGATTTATCGGCATATACAGCCCGCATAACTGGTCACTGTACTATGAGCAGGGATACCTGGAGGCAAAATACAGGCTCGCACAGATGGTATTCATTAAGAAGGATGCCCAGGGAACCCTTTCATCGCTGGTAGGAAAAAGCGAACTCAAATCTGATATATTCTCACGTGAAATAATGGACTGCCAGATAGCCAGTGAGGAAGTACATAATTTATCGAAATCATCGTATACGTACATGGCTACAAGCAACTTTGTTGATGGAATAAATGCATACATCAACAATTTATCCTACAGGGATACGCCTTTGCTCTTTAAGCTCCTCAATTATAAACCCCATGACTTCAATATAACAAATATATTTGCCATACAGCAAACATTTTTATGGGAAAACAGCGCAGGTGGATTTGATCCTTTATATTTCCAGTATGCACTGCAGCAGATGCCTGAAAACGTTATAAGGGCACTTTACCCGGCATATCCTGCCGGAATCCAGAATCCTATTGTACCATATACATGCAATCCCTCTGTTTACAATGAAACAGGGGATATAAGGAATCTTTCTCTTTATACTCCATCTGTGAATATACCACTCAATCTTACTCAGGTATCGGATTCGTCTCCTGTGGCCCTGTCTTTCCCATCATCAGATAGCTTCAGCAATGACTGGGCTGTCAATGGCATCAAGACAGACAATGTTTCTGCCCTTCTTGCAAATGATCCACATCTTACAACTAGCGTTCCATCAATTTGGATAGGATTCCAACTGGTATCGCCGGAACAGAACGTTATAGGGGTTGTATTCCCGGGATTCCCTGGAATCATACTGGGCCATAACAACAAACTGGCATGGGGGGCAACCAACGGCCAGATACAGGAGACCTACTTCTACGCCGAGGAAACATCCCCATCGCACCCGGATAGCTATTATTCCAATGGCCAGTGGGTCAAGTTCCAGAATATCAATGAAACTATAAATATCAAGGGTTCTAGCCCTTACCACATGAAACTGGATGTAGCTGACACCGGTGTTGTTATCGAAAACGATTCAGGAGTAAAAATAGCAATGGATTGGACAGGCTTAAATGCAAGCTACGAACTCACATTCTTCCTGCATATTGACAGGTCTCATACGGTTACCCAGTTCAGGCAGAACCTGACAGAATATTTCAGGGTCGCAATTCAGAACTGGGCAGTAGCAGACTCAAAGGGCAATATAGGCATATTTCCATCTGGAGAATACCCGGTAATTAATACAGGGAATCCGAGAGGAGTTCTTAATGGAACAGGAGAATCAAACTGGGCCGGATTCGTCCCGCTGAAGGATGAGCCATATCTGTATGATCCTGCCAGGGGATTTGTATTTTCAGACAATCAGATTACAGTATCTCCAAACTATCCATATTATATTGGATGGGATTACGAATCCGGATACCGTGCCGATGAGGCCCATCTGCTTCTCAATACAACATCAGGGATAAATACCTCAAAAATGGAGAACATACAATTAACAATACATGATTATACTACAAATATATTCCTTAAACCCCTGTTAAATTCTATTGAAAATTATTATGGAAATTCGGGACTATACAGGGAGCTGGATCAGTGGAATGGAAATATGACAGTAAATTCTACTGCTGCCACCGTATTCTACTTCTGGGAGCAGAACCTTGTCAATGATACATTCCTGCCATATATGCATGCCTATGGTATTACATCCAGTGATGGATTATTCAATGTGTCATTCTTCATCGGGCCTGATTCAATGTACCATGGTCCACTGATAGAGGACCTCGCGAACTGGACTGTGAATGAACCAAATACTTCTTATTTTGACAATCCTGTAAACGGCCAGGCAAGGAATTTCACATCTATTGCCCTGGAAGCTTATAATCAGACAGTGGCACAGCTTACAGAGAAATACGGAAAAAACACCGATAACTGGCACTGGGGAAACATCCATAAAAGATACCTTTCAAGCTTCTTCGGCGTTGATCCCTTAAATACACGGAGCATACCGGCTGCAGGAGATGGAAATACCATAAATGCAGCATACGGAATAGTTTCAGACTTTGGCCCATCATGGAGGCTTGTTGTTAACCTCTCGCACCCTGAATCTGCCATGGGAATATACCCGGGCGGCATATCAGAGAATCCATTGAGCAATTATTACTCGAACAACTTCATACCCTGGAACAATGGAGTTTACTACAGGCTGATTCCGGAAAAGATGCCAGCGGAATTCTATTATGGATATGGTGGTTCAAATGAATAATGGCTATAAAGTATTATCTGCCATGGTAATAATTACAATCACCGGATTCCTTTTCAGCTATTACGGGTACTGGTATCTTCAGGTCATACCGTCGGTTTTAACAGGATATTTTCTTTTGAGGAAAATATGGTATATCTTAGTAGCTGGCTTATTTTCAACTGCAGGGCTTTTCATATCCTTCATACCATCGTACAATATTAAAATGAAGGGAGCACTTTTATCGGCAGAGGTATCCGGAATTCCATATTATCTTCTGATAGTCCTGACACTGGTAATAATGTTTGCCATTACTGTAGGCGGTTTACTCGTTGGTTCATCCTTTACTGTTCAGCAGAAAGCGCCAGATGAACAGTTGAAATAAATAATTTTGGTAATTTTTTCCAAGATTCTAATACTAAGAGAATAACAATATTTAAATAAATAAAATATAAAATTTCATATTTTTCCAGATTATGCACCTGAAAAAGTAAACTTTTATTTACCTGTTATCTTTAATATTATCATGCTATGTTATAACTATGACAAAAACAATAGAATTGAGGGTGTTTGGAATGACATGTGATGACTGTGTAAGGCATGTA
>JAKADL010000089.1 GCA_021820565.1 Thermoplasmata archaeon | reverse complement strand
AGATAAAGTGTCCAAACTTTCCTAAATTGTTCGACAATTGTCATATTTATTAATTTGAAAAATATTAGTGGGATATGGCAGCGAACCAAATCCCATTGATTATGGAAAGGTTGGATAAAATAGTTACGGAAGATAGGGCAAGGAAGTATCCAACTTCCCTGATTGTTAAGATCATTGTAATTCTGAGAATATACGGAATATCATACAGGTCATCGAAATACTTCTTCAATAACCATAGAGAATTCATGGAACTATTGGATATTACAGGCATACTTGATTTCAGGACTTTATCTTACAGGTCTCTAAGAATAGACTGGCACTATATAAATTCAGCAATCATTGATATAATAAATCCAGAGAATGATAATGCAGCTATAGATTCTTCCATTGTTAAGACATGCAAAGATGCCACAGCACAGAGGAGAAGAAAATACAAGAATTATAAGGACCCTGACAGTTCATGGGGTTACAGCACAATGGGCTATGAGTATGGAAGGAAAATGCATGCATCCATAGATACAGATTCTTTATCCATACAGGAATGGAAGATGACTACTGCATCTGTATATGACAAGAACATGGCATTTGAGATGATTGATTCAGTAAGGGATTATAATTATATCTTGATGGATGCAGCATATGATTCATCTGATGTTTATGATTACATATTCGAGAATACGCATTCTCTACCTGTAATAGATACCAACAGGAGAAGGGGGATTGTTGAGAATAGATTGGCATATAACAGGAAGTGTGGAATAGAATTAAGAAAAAGAGAATCTTCCAGGTATAAATTAAGATGGGAGATAGAGAGGACATTTTCCATTCTTAAAGAAATACTGGGAATGGAGCATATATGGTATGTTAAACAGAGGAATTATGATGCTGCAATAGGTGAAATTATAGTTGCATACAACTGCATTGTAATGGCCAATAAAATTACAGGAAGAGCAGGGAGGAAGATCATGCATATCGTGAGTTGACGTATGTTTGGACACTCTAAAATCAATATATAAACTATGCTAATAATCTGTTATATGAATATAAATGATAGCAATATGAAGTATGCGAGTGCCGGGATTTGGACCCGGGGCACGAGCTTGGCAAGCTCGCGTGTTGCCAGGCTACACCACACTCGCTTTAACTGTAAAATACAACAGGGTATATATATTTTGACATTATACCGTCTGCCTAAGCGTTTCAAATCATTGATATTATTAGGTGCAGTACAACAATTGAAACCGGGATTGTGATATTGTCATCTGCTATTTTATTCGATATAGATTCTGCGAAGGTACCTCCCAGGGCATATATGGCAGAATAGAAATAAACATAGAAAAAAATACCGAATACAAATGATGGTATTAGCATGGCAAGAAAACCTGCAATGGATTTTTTTCTGTTATAAAACAATTTCTTACTGTGTATTTTCATGCCCAGGATTGTTGCCAGTGAGTCCCCTATCATGATCATGAATGCTGCTATGTATATCAGGTCAAGTGATCTTGTAAAAGCCAGTACAAGCAGGAATCCGGCAGCAAGGTACATGGATCCGAGACCCAGTTTGGTGTCCTCCCGCTCCATGCGGTAAACAAGATCTGCAACACGGTTTTTATTATTCAGGTAAAGGATGTTGCCCGCAAGGTATATAATCAAAACTGCCAGGAGAATCAGCATTCTTCCCCTTATGCCATCCAGGAAAAATATTAGTATGGTAATAACCCCCGTGGAAATCTGAAAATAATCCCTGTAGGTTTCTCTTTTTATATCCTTGCCTTTCTGCTCGTTATTCATCAGATCATATTTCTTCATATTCTTATCAAGAAACATTGATAAAAGTATTGAAATAGAGATGGCCGCAAAGACATATCTGACCGGGACAAAATTGCCATAGATAGCAGTCACGATAAGAACAAAATCCACGGCAAATGGAAAATAAAAGAATACAGTATAGAGATATGTGCTTACCATAAGGGAGAAAATGTATATTGGAAGTATGTAGAATGAACCGGAAAAATAAACCATGCCGGCCATTATGGGGATTGAAACAAGAATTTTTATAAGGAAAGATTCCCTATTTTTTGTGAGTAAATATACCAGTGTTACAATGAATATACCGAGATAGGCATAATTGAATAATTCCATAATAA
The DNA here is from genome assembly GCA_021820565.1 of Thermoplasmata archaeon. Classification (GTDB taxonomy): domain Archaea; phylum Thermoplasmatota; class Thermoplasmata; order Thermoplasmatales; family Thermoplasmataceae; genus Ferroplasma. The sequence continues at coordinate 4,414 of JAKADL010000089.1, read as the reverse complement.
ACTGATTTATCACTCGAACTTAAATTTTTGTTTATTCCATTATGAGACATTTTACAATAATACAGATTTTTCAGAGTCCGTTACATGGAAAAATGATTTTATTTTTTCCGTGGCAAATAGTATATTATCTCATCAGGGTAATCATCATAAACAAAACCGTACTTTGAATAAAAATCCCTTGCGAAGTTTTCGGCGTTTACCCAGAGGAATACGTAATGGAATGATAATGCTTTTAGTCTGTTCAGTGCCGTAAAAAGAAGGTATTTGCCTGTGCCCTTTTTCCGGTAAGCACGCTTTACAAATATAGATACTATGAACGCCCTGTCAAATCCCAGCCTGGAACAGACAACACCACCACTGATCCTCCCCTTATTTTTGATTATAAAGGAAACTTCCGGAATAATTTCGCCGTATTCTCCTTTGAAGAGATTTTGCACTGTTTTAATCCGGTCCTCCCTTTTATCACTGAAGAGATACTTATCAGAGGTATACTTGAAGGCTTCATATTCTGCATCTGAATAAAGTTCCAGATTAAGGTTTTTTATTCCGCTGATATCATAATTATCTGTGGTTTTTATGTATTGATACTGGTTCAGGTCCATGACCATCCTTTTTCTCACAATGGTTTCGAATCCACAGGCTTCAAGATATTTTTTGCTCAGTTCATTTCCATTGAAAATTTCATTGAGCATTATTTTTTTCTTTGAGGCGTTGGCTATTTCCTTCAGCCAGTCGAAAAGTTCTTTGAGCCTTGCCTCGGTGATTTTTTTTGAGGATATGAATCCGATGTCAGCATACAATCTGTCACTTTTATCAGCGGAATCCATTGCATATGCATACCCTATGAATTCATTTTTATTCAGTATGATTCTGGATTTTATTTTATTTTCATTGAGCAAATTGATTATACTGGCATAACTTCCCCTGATATCTATATCCGGATATTTTTTCGAAAGGAAATCAATTTCCTTTTTGAGTATAAGTTCCCAGTTCAACCGGTAATTGTCAAGCTTCATTCAACACCTTATTTATTTTATCTATATTGTCTTTATCCTTTATAATAAGAAAACTGGCCTTCCTTATCCTGTTCATCACGGCAAATCCAATGCCTTCCTCCGGGAAAGACTGTATTACACCATATTTTTTGTCAGAGCTGTCCAGGACCCTGAAATCATAGAACAGGTTATGTGCTATCTCATATATGTCCCTGCCCAGTATCAATGCTTTACCCCTGGCATATTGTGAATTTTCTTCCGAGCAGAGAATCAGGAAATTGCTGGCAAGATCCGATGAAATAAATTCCCTGAATTTATTCTCATCCTCTATGAGAAATAATTTCTTGGATGGCGCATAATGCCTGTATTTCAATCCCGGGGTAAGTGCAACTTTTGACTGGCTATAGCCCCTAGCAAGTGGATCTACATATACGGGGCCTATCATGGTTTCAATATCTTCAACAGTGAAAGCCCCGGCGCGGAGTAGTCTATAAGGTTTTACCGTGCAGTCTATTATGGTTGATTCAACCCCGTACTTGACCCTTCCGGCATCAATAATTATATCTACACGGCCATTCAGCTCCTTTATGGCAGTGACCGAGTCCACGATGCTGGGCCTTGTGGAGATATTTGCACTGGGAGCAGCTATTGGGCCGGATTCGTCTATGAGAGCTAGGGCTATGGGATTGTCCGGGAATCTGATGCATACAGTATCAAGTCCTGCACTGACTATGTCCGGCACCGATTTTTTCTTTTTCAGAAGAAGCGTCAGTGGTGACGGCCATATATGTTTCATCTTTTCCCTTAAATCATCTTCTATATATGCCACGTCATCCAGCATTGCCATATTTGATATGTGAACTATAAGGGGATTATCTGCGGGCCTGTTCTTTGCAATGAAAATTTTTTTACATGCTTCCGGATTAAATGCATCTGCGCCCAATCCGTATACTGTTTCTGTGGGAAAAACCACTGTACCACCACCTTTGATTGCGTCGGCGCATTTTTTTATTACATCTTTGTTATTATCCGTGTTTATTCGTATAATTTCGGTCATATTCATAAATTACAAATTATTATTTAAAAGATTCAACTCCATGGTTATTTACAGGAATCAATGAAAACAGGATTTTCAAGTTTTCATGCCTTGACAAAAATTATATGCAACCATATGATATAGCATCATGCAGATTTATAGTTATAATTTAGATATTGACATAGACAGTGAAAGATATGCCTATTCATGCCATGAAATAATACAATTTACAGGTAATGAGGAAAAGTTGATACTTAATTCTCTAAATCTCAATATCAAGAAAATAAAAGTCAATAATAGTATAAAAAATTTCAAGGAATACATGCAGAATCAGGAAATTGTTGTTGACGGCATAATTACCAAGGAATCCATAGCCGAGATTGATTTTTCCGGAAAAATACCCGAGGAGCTACAGGGGTTTTATCTTGCTAAAACAAAGGAGGGTGATATGTTCACAACGCAGTTCGAATCAACAGGTGCCAGAAGATTTTTCCCCTGTATAGACAACCCATCATATAAAGCGACATTTGACATTACTGTGAGAATAAATAAAGATCTGGATTCCATTTCCAATATGCCTATCGAATCTACTGAAATAAGCGGAGACAGGAAGATAATAAAATTTATGCAGACACCGGTGATGTCAACATATCTCCTTTACCTTGGCGTGGGTAAATTTGATGAGAAATCTATTGACATTGCTGATGGTAAAAAGATCATACTTGCAGCCCCCCGGGGTCATTTGACAGAATCAGATTACCCGCTGGAAATTGCCAGAAAATCTATTGAATATTACGAGGATTATTTCGGTATTGAATACCCGCTCCCTAAAGAACATCTCATATCTGTACCAGAATTTGCAGCCGGTGCAATGGAAAATTGGGGGGCAATTACATTCCGTGAAATTTACCTGAATATATCACCATCCACAGGTGCTTCCGTAAAGAAGGCAGTTGCAGAGGTGATAGCACACGAACTGACCCACCAGTGGTTCGGTGACCTTGTTACCATGACATGGTGGGATGATCTCTGGCTCAATGAAAGCTTTGCAACATTCATGTCATACAAGGCCGTAAACAAACTCGAGCCCGATTATGATATGTTTGCAGATTTTCTACTGGATGAAACAGCAGGAGCACTTGAGGGTGATTCCCTGGTTAATTCACATCCTATTGAAGTTGAGGTAAAACACCCAGATGATATATCCCAGATCTTTGATGAGATCAGCTATGGAAAGGGTGGCAGCATACTCAGAATGATCAATGCATTCGTAACCGATGATGTTTTCAGGGAAGGACTTCATGAATATCTGGAGAATTTTAAATACAGAAATGCATCCGGTTCTGACCTGTGGGAATTCATAGCGAAGGTATCAGACCGCCCAGTAAGGAAGGTTATGGAATCCTTCATCAAGAATCAGGGCTATCCTGTTATCGAGATTAAGGAGGAAAATGGAAAATTGAAATTAAATCAGTACAGATTTCTCCTGAACGGGAAAAAGCAGAATGTACAGTGGAAAATACCGCTGACCATAAAGTATACCTCGGGAACAAAAAGCCAGATATTTGATACAGAATCCATGGAAATAGATGATGTCAAGGGATTTATCAAACTGAATGATAGTGAAACGGGATTTTACCGTGTCATGTATTCTGATTCCCTCTATGAAAATATAATAAAAAATATCTCCATACTGGATAACAAAGATATATTCGGGCTTTTGAATGATATGCATGCATTTCTGCTTTCGGGCAGGATTACTTTCGGAAATTACCTTTCCAGAATCGAGAAGTTCATGGAATTGAATGATCCGCTCATTATAAGGGAAATATCCGGAGAATTATTTTCCATTTATAATATTTATCCAGAAAGCAAAGAACTTGTCAATGCCAACATGGAATATCTATCCTCCAAACTGAAGGCTCTGGGTGACAGGAACGGCAATGAAAATATAAATATAACATTGACCAGGGGTCTGCTTGCAAATAGATATGCAAAAGTAAACAGAGGATATGCAGAGGAACTGGCAAGATTTGAGGGGTCTTTAGATAAGACAGACCCGAATATGAGACTTGCAGTTTTAACATCCATAGCAGAGATACACAACGATGCAAAATTAATGCTGGATTTGCTGGAAAAATTTGACCAGGATGAGGATAAGGTAAAGGTAATACAGGCCATGGCAGTACTTACCGGAGAAGAAAATTTCAAAACAATTGAGAATGCAATTAATGACAGAAAGATAAAAATGCAGGATTCCCTGAGATATTATATGCTGGCAGCGGTGAATCCGGGAGCAAGGGAATATATCTATAATAACCTGGAAAATATAATTCAGGGCATACAATCAGTATTTGCAGGTTCCGGTTATTCTTCCAGAGTA
>JAKADL010000088.1 GCA_021820565.1 Thermoplasmata archaeon | reverse complement strand
CGGGTCAAGGATAGATACAAAGAATACACACGGAACTGGGGATACGTTGTCTGCATCAATTGCATCATATCTGGGTTCCGGGAAAAATTTATATGATTCGGTGTCACTTGCAAGGAAATATATTGAGGGGGCAATAAAAAATTCATTTCCCATGGGAAAGGGATATGGTTCGCTATCACATTTCTGGGGGATAAAATGATAGGAAAGATATCGAGAAAATTTTTTGAGGAGAATATAATAAGTAAAACAGGTGCGGAAAGAAAGGATGTAGTTGTCCCCCCGCGTAACGGTGTTGATGTCGGGGTTATAAAGATTGATGGTAGGTATATGGCCATAACAACCGATCCACTTTATATCGATATGTCCTTCGGACCCAAGAAAGCGGCGTGGTTTGCGTTCCATATACTGGCATCTGACCTTTATACTTCAGGGATAAAAGCAGAGTATATGAGCATAGACCTGAATTTGCCTCAGGAAATTACAGATGACCAGTTCAATGAAATATGGGATGTAATCGATGGGGAATGCAAAAAATACGGGATAGAAGTTGTTACAGGTCATACGGCACGTTACGCAGGCGTGTCATTTCCCATGGTTGGAGGTGTTACCCTCATGGGAACCGGAAATAGGTATATCACAACAGAAAATGCATCTACCGGAGATGCCATCATAATGGCAAGGAGCTGCGGGCTGGAAGCTGCAGTGATACTTGCACATACGTTTCCTCAATATGTCAGGGAACAGTTAGGGGATGACACCTTGAAGAGCGTTATGGATAAGTTTTATACAATGACCTGTGTGAGCGAGGAATTGATGGCAATAGATTACGGCATTGGTACCAGGATTACATCCATGCATGATTCTACCGAGGGCGGACTCTTAAACTCTATCTATGAAATTGGCTATGCATCTGGAAACGGGATAAAAGTAAACTTTGATGATATCATCATCGATAAGGATATATCGGATATCTGTTCACTTTTCAAGATAAATCCTTTGAGGTCTATAAGTGAGGGAACCCTGCTTATAACTGTAAAACCCGAATATGCAGAAGAATTTACTGGAATGATCAATGATTCAGGCATCAATGCACACATAATAGGAACGGTTACCGAGAATAAAAATGGAATAAAAATAATTGAAAACGGCAAAATATCGGATATACAACCAGAGGATGACCAGTTCTGGGGTGCAATAGCAAATGGAATAAAAGAGGGTTTAAGATGAGTTTGGGGGGACTTTACCTTGTTACGCCAGATTATAACGGGCCACAGATTCTTGATGCTACTGAAAGAGCTCTAAAAAGTGGCATAAATATTTTACAGTACAGAGACAAAAAATCGTCCTTTCGTCAGAAGATGGAAATCGGAAAAAAGTTAAAAAATATGTGCAATGAATATGGAACTCCGTTTATCGTGGATGATGACCCGATTTTAATGGATATTCTGGATGCTGATGGGGTCCATATCGGGAAAGATGACATACCCTTTGATTATATAAAATCCAGATTCCCGGGTAAAATTATCGGAGTTTCTACGTACGGGAGCCTTGAAGATGCCCTTGAATATCAGAAACTCGGAGCAGATTACGTGGCATTTGGTTCGTTCTTCAGTACGAAAACGAAAGAGGATGCAACCATGTGCAATATAGATGTTCTGAACAGTGTGGGCAAAATAAATATACCGGTATTTGTGATAGGAGGGATAAACCGTGGAAATATAGATGTTTTAATGAAATATAAAATATCAGGGATAGCTGTCGTTTCCGCCATTTACTCTGCAAGTAATATAGAGAGTGAAGTATCATTTTATCTGGAGAAGTTGAAGGAACACGGTATCGGGCACTGATTATACACAGGAAAAAATATAATATTTATTTATATATACAATAATGAAAATTGAACAGGCACTTATTTCCCAGTTAATGATTTTATTAAATATAAAAAATGGAAAAACAAGACCATCCGAGATATCTAAAGAACTGGATATAACACTCCAGGGAGTGGTTTACCACATTAAAATCCTGAAGGAGAAAGGGTTCATAGATGAAAAAAACAGCATTACAAAGGAAGGTTTTGATTTTCTTTACAACGGACTGAACTATATAGAGGATTTTGTGCATTCCAGTCTGATCAACATAGATTCTTCGTTAGTCTGGGAGGTAATATCTGACCATGATTTTGAATCAGGGCAGAAGGTTTCACTTTATATGGATAAAGGATATCTTCATGCAGGTCCTTACACGGGTCAGGGTTCATTCGGTATTACCGTAAAGGCATCCAATAAAGATGAATGCACCGGTGTGACATCTGTGAGGGAGATCATAAAAATTAAAAAATCCAGAATAATAATAGTTGCATTCAACAATGTGGAAAAAACCTTTGACATGAATGCTATTAGTCAGAATGTAAAGGATTATATAAAAAATTTAGACTTTGATTTTATCGGCATTACAGGTGAAATGGCCAGAACGTTGATCGACATACTCGGAATAAAGCCAGAATTTGAATTTGCATCTATAAATGCTGCCTTTGAAGCGGCGAGGAGGGGGTTCACAACCCTGATTCTGATTTCTGATAGATTTTTCCATTTTTCGCTGAATGAAATACGGGAACTTCAGTCGAAAAATCCCACTATTGAGCTAGATTTAAAGCATGTTTGAAACCTATTATACCGCATTATGACCTGTGAAAGTATCGTAAATATGGATGAATCTCAATAATATATTATTATAAATATATTTATAACCACATAACTTATTTAAACTAGTCTTGGCTAGTATTATGACCATCATAGGATAAAATTAATTTTCATTGTTTTTATAAATATTTAAATAAGACTTTATTATAAAGGGGAATAATAGAGGTGTAAAAATTATGGAGGACGATGAAAGTGGCAGTAGGGGTACATATTATAGCGGATTTATACGGTGTAGATGCAGAATTAATATCTAGCGCTGATGGTATTTCCCCACTTATAGAGAATGCGATTAAGGAAGGAAACTTGACTGAGATTTCTTCACAGTATTATCAATTCAGGCCCATGGGTGCAAGTGGTATAGCGCTTCTCGCGGAATCACACCTGTCTTTCCATACATGGCCGGAGCATGGATTGGTAACACTGGATATTTACACGTGCGGGGAGCATAGCAATGCCGATCGGGCATTCAACTATCTTTTGAATGTATTGCATCCTACCTCCATAGAGTATAAAAAACTCGAGAGGGGAAGCAAAATAGAGGAAAATGTTAAAATTGACAATCCCCAGATGATGCTGTGATAGATTGAGGAAAGGTTTACTCTTAATTTTTTTCTTATTAATTTTGTTTTTTTTAGATATTTTGATTGGAGTTTATCATATTACATCTAAATACAATATTATAGTTCTCCCGGATGTAATAATTTCTATTGCATCTATATATACAGCAGGTGATATATTCCTGGACGTTTCATACAACATAGGGAAATCATTTTCATTGTCAGAAAAATATGTAGGCCTCTTTATAGTGGGATTCGCTGCCATAATTGATGAAATCGCAATGTCTGTGATGGCTGCTGTGGAAAATCTTGGCAGTATCAGTCTGGGAACAATACAGGGTTCCAATGTCATTACACTTCTGGCCTTCTTTATACTGATACCCTTATATTATAGAACAGGAATTTCCAGGTACAGTATCGATTCATATGTTATTCTTGCTACGTCAATAATACTCCTGGTGCTTTCATTTTATTTTGTCAAAGTGCCCTTTTATCTAGGATTCATTACATTTTTTATTTTTCTATTTTATATAGCAAAAAAAACAAAATCAGGGGTTTATGGTGATGTAGTCCAGGTAGAAGAAGTATATCCTGCCTACTATGGTTTACTGGCACTAATTTCAATAGCCCTTGCATCCTATAATATGATAAATTCTGCACTGATAATATCCTATGTAACAGGCATAAATACATTTATTTCATCGTTCTTCCTGCTGGGTTTCTTCGGATCCCTACCAGAGATAATGATGATGTCTATTGCTATGAGAGATAAAAGAAAGGATGTATCCATAGGCCTGATAACAGGAAGCACCGTGTATAAAGAAACTATTTTACTGTCTATTATCGCATTTATCGGAACCCTGACCTTTTATAACTCCATATTTTCTCTGATTATTATGGTAATTTTTTCCGGTGTTCTCATAGTTTACACTCAAATTTTTAGATGAATATAAGTCTCAGAATCCCCAGAACTGATCTTCCTTTCTCTTGATTTTAATTAATTCTTCCATCGTTTCTTTCATATCTGGGTCCATATCTTCGTCCTTGAGTTCTTTCACGATATTTGCAGGTACATCAACATAAAGATCTTCGCCGGCAAAAACCTGCCTGTTAAGGGTAACGCCTTCAATTGCACATGAAAGTTCTGCTCCTTTATCTGCATACTGTGAATTTATATCTCCATCCCTCAGACTTTTTATTGTTCCTGCATACTTATTTTTCCCGTTGATAAGCTTATCGCCAACCTTTACTCTACCAGAAAGAACCTTGATTCCAACAATAACGGGCTTGGCAGCCCTGAAAATATAATCCGGCATAATAACGAGTTTAGATGGTATCGGTCTGCTATTCTTGCTTTCTTCTTCCAGTTCATGTTTTTTGAATTCCAGCCATTTATTTAAATCGTCTATCATGGAATAGATTACATTGCCTGTAATGACGCGCACGCTGTTAGAATCCATTGCTTCCCTGGCATCGCTGGAAATATTTACATTGAAACCCACTATTACGCGATCCATTGGATTATTCAATGTTGATACGTTTATTATGTCCTTTTTGGTAACATCGCCTATCTGGGCCTCCCTCACATTTATTTTATTCTGCTCCATCTCATAGGCTATTGCTTCCAGTGATCCTATTGCCTCTGCTTTTATAGTTATACCGTTATCAGAAAGCTTTATATCAGGTTTTGATTCCTTTATGAGTTCATCAAATGCGGTTTCTGTATTTCCATTCTTTACAGCAAGTATGGATGTACCTGATAAAACGTCAAGTTTATCGGTTATGAGTATTCGTATTCCTGCAGCGGCACTGACGCTATTTTTCTCTTCCAGACCTTTTTTACCCGATACAAGAATTGCCTTTACCCGGGTTACCACTGGGCCAGATGAGGTGTTCAGTGCAATTTTATCACTTTTATGCAATGTCCCCTGATATAGTATTGTATCCAGTGTTGTTCCCAGGGAATCTTCTTTTTTAATTTCTATGACTGAGCCCCTTACGGTTTTATTCTCAAATTGTATACTATTTTCAAGGAATCTCTGTGCAAGCCCGGTCAATACCATGAGAATGTCCGGTACACCGATATTTAACTTCGCACTTATAGGTACAATAGCAAAGGATTTTGTAAAATCAGTGATTCTATCATATCTATCTGATGATACGCCCCTGGCGTACAGATCATTGATAATTTTATAAATTTTTTCATCCAGAAGTTCTGTATATTCCTGCCTCTGGATTTTTAGAGTATCCATAAATGAAGTATTTTTTGTATTCACAAAATATGGAATTAAATCGATTTTATTTGCTGCAATTATAAAAGGAGTTTTATATTTTTTTAATACATCGATTGATTCAATGGTCTGTGGCTTTAAACCCTCATTGATATCAATAACAAGTATGGCTATATCAGCAAGTGCACCACCCATAGCACGCATGTTTGCAAATGCTACATGCCCAGGAGTGTCTATAAAAAGAAGACCGGGTATTTTAACCTGAATATTTTTAAAATAATTTTTAATATTTGTTTCAAGCGTTTTTTTATCTATATCAGTAGCCCCGATTTTCTGTGTTATGCCACCAACTTCTTTCTTGGCGACCTTGGTTCCACGTATATCATCCAGGAGTGTTGTTTTTCCATGATCTACATGTCCGAGGACACATACAATTGGTTCCCTTAAATTTTTTTTTGTGGTTTCCATATTCAATAATCCATTATCTCATTCTCATTAAAGAATATTTTATACTCGTGGTTATATGCTTCCTGAGAGTCAGATGCGTGAACTATATTTTCTTCTATGTTCAGAGAGAAGTCCCCTCTGATTGTTCCGGCCGCTGCCTTTGAACCGTCGGTGGCACCGGCAATATTTCTGCATGAAATTATTGCGTTATCACCTTCGAGTATTATTGCAACTATAGGACCGGATGTTAAATATGAAACAAGGCCTTCGAAGAACGGTTTAAGACTGTGGACACTATAGTGTTCCTTTGCCTTTGTTTCTGAAACTTTCATGAGCTTAAGAGACAAAACCTTTAAACCTTTGTTTTCAAATCTCGCGATTATATTCCCTATGAGATGTCTTTTAACACCATCGGGCTTTATGAGCACCAGTGTTCTTTCCATACTATTACGCCTTTCTCATTTCTTTTATACGATGATACTCGTTTGTCCATTTAACATTTCTTGCTGCTCTTTTGAGGTCAATCATATTGGTCTTGCATTTCTTGGAGCAGAAATTCATTACATTTCCGTCCTTTCTTATATAAATAATACCGGATGCAGGTTCAATATCATGTCCGCAGAAGATACATTTTCTATTTTCCATTT
>JAKADL010000007.1 GCA_021820565.1 Thermoplasmata archaeon | reverse complement strand
CGGTGTATACATGGAAATATCAGGGAAGATTTTTATAATCGTTCCCGGGGTACCCGGGGAGGTTAAGTCCATCATGGAGGGGGTGAAAGATCGCATAAAAGTACCCGGATTCCAGTATACTGATAGGTCTGAGGACCTGCATGGAGTAAAGGAAAGCCTAATAGCACCCCTAATAGCCGATCTTATGAAAAAATACAGGAATAATGCCTATATAAAAACACACCCGAAGAAGGACGAAAATGGGGAACCGTGGGTGGAGGTGGAGGTATCCGCATGGGGGAACAGCAGGGATGAGATAGAAAAACTTGCCGATTCCATACTGGAACAGATAAAGGAAAATGCAATGCAGAATAATTATAAGTAAATAAATGATTTACCCGCATGAACAAGGATATGGCAAGAAAGCTCATAGCTCTGGTGGCAATGAAAAAAGCCAGCGGTTATACTAAATCAGATTTTATCAATATACTTTCTTTCAAGCGTGCACTGCTTCCACCGGATGTTGTGGAGCGTTTTATAGAATCATCGCTTAATGAAAAACTCATAGTGGAAAAAGATGGCAAATATGTTCCAAATTTCAGTACAGAAGGTGTTATAGTCCCGCTGGACTTCTCCATCAATGTTGATGAACTATTTTCAGAGGCGGCGGAAAAACCATTAGTAGACAGAATGCTTGAAGCGGCATCTGCATCAGGGAAGATGACAAAGAAGGAGGCAATAATAAAAGCAAAAGAGTTGTTATCCGGAATGCAATTCATAGATTTCGAAACTGCAATTATCACTGTTCTTTCAGATGAGGGAATAAATACGGATTCGTTTGTTGCCGAAAAGGAGAATAACTCCGGCTATTCTCAATAAATCAGATGCAGGGCTTCATTTACTGGAACGGAAACTTTTAAACCGGTATCTGAAAACTGGGACCTTCCACACTCTATACCATTAGCTAACAGCATTTCCATGCTGGGTTCTACGCCCCGGGAGTCGTGATGTATAATTCTCGCAAAATCTGCAATATCTGCGAAGTATAGAGAAAGGTCATTGTTTTTTACCTCCCCCAGTATTTTTAAAAATAATCTATCGGGATTTTCTATTATGTTAAGGTTCTTAACCACATCTGAATTGAGGTTACCCAGCCACATTGGTCCTTCGTGTGATTCCATATATTCCTTAGCCAGTCCTGTGTGCCTGTTGAACGTGCCTATTTTCTCAAGTTGTTTGTCTGCCATGGAAGATGATGAAATTATCTGGAATATGACTCTATAATAATGGGAATGCCATAAGGATATCATGGGTATTGCTGCCTTATCTATTGCGGCTGCACGCTTGACAATTTCCCCTATCAACAGGCGTATACCAGATTCGTGCCTGTAAACATCGTTTATTATTGATGCCCCGTAGCGCCTGAATGTTTTTCTTGCCATAGAACCGGTGAGGGCAGTAAGGTCTGTGGGTGTAATTCCTATGTAGCCCTTATTCCGTATGTTCATCATGGCATCATCAATATACGGTAGTACTGATCCGTACGGATCTATATCAATATAGTCAAAAAGGAAATCATTGAGCACTGCCTGAAACGTTTTGTTATATACTTCAACATCGGAACCATTGAGCTCCCTGTTGGTTTTTATATATTCAAAGGATTTTTTATTGATTTCAGAGATTACAGTTTTTATGCCGGCTTCCCGGTTTATTCTGAGCCCCCTGATGCCTGTACCCCCGAAGGCATCCAGTGCTACTCTTGGCTTCACCGTCCTGAGAAAGGAAATGGTAATATCCCTGTTCAGTTTCTGATCCAGATTATAAAAGCCGGGAGTTCTACTGCCGGGACCCTTTATAAAGAAATTATCAGGGGCCACTATACTTATTGAACCCTCGGATAATGTCTTAAATTGATTCTTCCTCTCCATTCAATACCTTTAAAATTTTAAACGGGAGTATATTCTTGTTTATAGGGGTAATATCAAAAACCCTTACACTCTCGTATCCACGGAATTCCTGTAATACAGGGTTTCTTGATTTTTTATGCAGTGTTACTATTATTGATTTGTCCGATTTCATTGTTTCCTCTATTTCAGCCTTTACCTGTTTGGTGGTGTTTTCCACCTTTCCCAGCTCATCTATTATAATGACATCTGCCTCTTCCCTTGATTTTTGCAGGCTTGGAACAAGCAGTTCTTCCAGTGCCTTTGTGTCAACTCCGAGCTTGTCCACCTTTACCCTTGAGACCAGATCACTTCTTGCAAATTCCACCTTTCTTTTGGTAAGTATATCCGTAATATAATAGGCAAGTACTCTCCCGTGCTCAATTTTTTCTGATACAAGTGTACCTTCTATCAATTTTCCATTGTTTTTAAGCATCTCCATAATTTTGTTCAGCGCTTCTGTTTTTATTGAACCGATCGGCCCGGTTATCCCTACTTTTATTGCCATTATTATTCCTCCAAATACATCAAAGGGTAATTCAGGTCGTGCACATAATGCATCCTGGCCTTTACCACCTGACCATTATATTCCACAGTTAACCTTACATCCATCATTTCTCCTGAAAGGGATATATACTGAAAGGATGTGCTCTGGGTTCCTATGTTGATTTCTACAGATACATGCTTCACAAAGGGCTGTACTGATACACTTTTCTCTATTGCCTTTGAAATATCATATATGTTGCTTTTATTTACAGGCACACCTGTATACTGATGAAATATTCCACCCAGCTTTATGCCCGCTTCGAATATTGCCCTTTCCCTATCTGTACATTGAAAATATTTGCGGGCCGGGTCTAACATTATATAGTGTATTACATATAATTTATTAAATATTGTTCTTTTTTCTATTATAGTTTTTTAAATCTTTTGTCTGTAACATTGAAAAAATGTTTAGATGAGTTTATATGTAAGTTTACCATAGCATTATCTGTAATCAGTAAATTAAGGTGAATAATGGTGAATGTTTACAGGAATATCATGTCGACCCTGAAATACAAGAAGGTTCATATGACATTGATAGACCCGGCAGCGCAATCTCCTGAAAGATCTGGCGATTTAGCGGAAAAGGCAGACAGGGCCGGTACGGATTTCTTTCTCATAGGTGGTTCGACAGATATTAATTCTCATTTAATGGATGTAACCATTGAAAAAATTAGATCGAAAACAGAAAAACAGATAATTATTTTTCCCGGGTCAAGAACCATGATTAGCAGGTATGCAGATGCGATATACTACATGATGCTGATGAATTCAAGCAATATTGATTACATAGTCGGGCATCAGATTGGTTCTGCAACTGTATTGAAAAAATTAGGCATAGAAACTATACCAATGGGTTATCTCGTATTTGAACCGGGCATGACCGTGGGCAGGGTAGGCAATGCGAAACTCATAGGCAGGGAGGATGAAGATACTGCCCTTTCATATGCAACAGCTGCTGAATTTTTCGGGTTTAAACTGCTGTACCTCGAAGCGGGATCGGGAGCTCCTGAACATGTGGGATGCAATGTCATTAAAAGAATAAAGAAGGAGGTAAAGATTCCTGTCATAGTCGGTGGCGGAATCAAGGATTATGATAAGGCCAGGTCTGTATTAGATGCGGGCGCAGACATAATCGTTACTGGAACTATAGTAGAAAAACATGAGAATCCGTATATTGCATTAAAGGATATTATAAATGCAATTTAGGTATATCATCAGATATCCGGCATTATAAGCAACGGTTTTTTGAACAGATTTTTCCCCGAAATTATATTAGGGTGTTAAAAATGCAAGATAATGGACGAAGATCTCGGTAAGCCTCTTTATTTTCTCTATGCAGTTGAAAGAAGCCCTTATGGATTCAATCTGAAATGGAAACACATCAAGCCATTAATATCATATATGTTCGGAGATGATATTTATAAAGAATTTCTGGATAATAAAATTATAAGTACATACTCGGATGAAAATATACTTGAAATAATCAATATACCGAATATAAGGTATAATATTAGTGACGATGATAAAGAAACGCTTTTCAACAAATTCATCGGATATGCCGTTAAGAGCAGCCTGTTGAATGGTTTATTAAAAGTTATGTACCTTGACAGGAAAATTGCCCAGTTTATTATGGATATCTTAAATCAGGATGAAAAGAAAACAGATTCGGATTTCATAATTTATTCCACCTTCCCCATTATCAATTCCTCAGATTTTTACTATTCAAATGCTTTTGCTGATTACTGCAAACCTTATATAGAAGAATTTACACTCAATATGGATCAAATCAGGCCCTATCTGGGACAGGAATGGTTCACCCATTTAATCATAATATTGCGTGATGGTTCATTCAATAATGACAGTTTTTCAAAGGCAGTGGAGAATAATGAGGATGCATTTATATCCGGCTTAAAAGAGATTATAGAAAAGGATTATCTGTCTCAGATTATTGTAAACCTGGACTCATTTTTAAACGACCGGGACGTTAATAGTTCCCTTCTAAGATATGCGTCCAGATCAGTAAGGGAAAAGAAAGTCAAACGTTTTTATGACTGGCTATCAATTGCAAATGATATAATGGTCGGTCTTGAATTCGTTGTAGGAAGTATATTTTTCCTTCCCAGTGAATCTAAATATTCCACCCTTGGAGTTTATCTATTTATCATAGGCAGTACCCAGTTGCTCATAAGGCCGATGATAAATATAGCCAGGCGGGTGCATATATTGATTCTTCATAAGGAGCATTGAGTATTATTTTTTAATGAGCACCCTCAACCGGGCTATTGCCTGCGAAGATTCTTCAGGCTTGAGCTCATTTATATTTTTACCGGTAAACAGGGATACCGCGGTTCGTGTTAAAATTACAGTTTCTACGCCTGTCCCCAGGGCGGCTACGATAAGTACAGTGAACCCGGTGATGAATATTTTAAGATGGCTGTCTGCATATCCTGTGTTAAGGGTAAAATATGTAAAGATAAAAAATCCCACTATAAAAATCAATGAAAGGGAAAATGTGACGAGCCTCATGCGGAACAGCCTCACAGCTTCTTGCCTATCCAGTTTGGCCATAAAGGTAAAAGGGATATATAATATTAAATTTTGCGTGTTTATGAGGACTCTCAATTATAATGTTGGACCTTAAATTCTATTGTAGTCCTAATATTTTTTTCATATAGAAATTTTATAATTTATATCCATACTCCTATGAGAGTATTAGCGCGGCTATCAAAACATGAATATCAGTATAAATGAAACAATAAATTTAATTTCATAATTAAAATACGGTTTTATGAGAATCAAGGTTCAGATTAAATATCTTCCCAACGTTGAGGACCCGGAGGCATTGAGCATAAAAAGAAACCTGGAGCTTACCGGCTACAGGGGAATAAAGAATGTTTATTCATACAAAATATATGAATTTGAAACCACACTAGATAAAAATGATAGTATGGATGAAATCAGGGAAATTACCGAAAAGCTACTGACAAACCCTGTTATTCAGGAATATAAAATAGAAGACATAAGTGAATAAAATGTACAGTATTATAGACAGTACACCTGAAAAATTGAAATCCATGGCATCCGGACTGGGATTGAGCTATGATGAGATTGTTATGCTCAGAAACTATTTTACGGGCCTAGGGCGCAATCCTACAGATATAGAAATTCAGGCCATAGCCCAGGGGTGGAGTGAACACTCATGCTATAAATCATCCAAACTCTACCTGAAAAAATACCTTTCCGGTCTAAAAAGCGATTATACAATACTTACAATGGAGGATGATGCCGGTGTCATTTCCTTTGACGATGAAAATGCCTATGTTGTGAAAATGGAAAGCCACAACCACCCCAGTGCCATTGAGCCATATGGTGGTGCTGCAACCGGTGTGGGTGGAATAATCAGGGACGTATTATGCATGGGTGCCCAGCCAGTAGCGCTGGTTGATTCCCTTTATTTCGGAGACCCGGACAATCAGAAAGGTCAACTTACCGAGCGCTTTATCATCAACCGCGTTGTGGCCGGCATAAGAGATTACGGGAACAGGGTAGGTATACCAACGGTTGCAGGTTCTGTGGATTTCGACAGTGTATATGCGGGTATTCCACTGGTAAATGCGGGCTGCATAGGTATTGTAAGAAAGGACCATGTTGTCAGGAGCAGGATAAGCATAGAGGGAGATCTCCTCATTGTTTGCGGTGGCAGGACCGGCAGGGATGGTATACACGGTGTTAATTTCGCATCAAAAGTACTCAATGCAGGTGATGAATCAAACAGGAATGCTGTGCAGCTGGGAAATCCGATTATAAAAGAACCACTCATACACGCAGTACTTGAAGCGAATGATGCAGGAATCATAGATGGAATGAAGGACCTCGGCGGTGGGGGATTATCCAGTGCAGTGAGTGAGATGCTCTTCGCAGGAGGAATGTCGGGAATCATAGATCTTGACAAAGTACTTCTGAAGGATACAAATATGGAGCCATGGGAAATATGGGTAAGCGAATCCCAGGAGAGGATGTTCCTTGCAATACATCCCTCGAAGCTTGAGGAAATCAATAGTATATTCAACAAATGGGGAATAGAGTACTCTATCATAGGTAAAACGGTGAAGAGCCCGAATCTTGTGATTAAATACAGGAATGAGAAAATACTCGATATGGATCTTTCATTTCTTACAGGAGGCCCTGTTTATGCCCGGAATTTCAAAAAACCAGAACTGGAAAGAAGAACGGTGATGGACAGGGAACCGGAAAACTATAGAAAATTCATTCTTGATTTCCTGTCAAAGCCCAATATATGTGCCAGATTCAACATAGTCAGGCAGTATGATTTCACTGTAAGAGGATCAACAATTGTTAAACCATTTACCGGCATGCCCAACCGGGAAACGCATTCTGATGCTGCAATAATCAAGCCACTGGAAAATTCATTTCAGGGGCTGTGCATAACCTCGGGATCGAAACCGGAAATGGTCGGTATAGATGCCTACAACGGAACTATGCATACTCTTTTCGAGGGTTATAAAAACATACTGAGCAGCGGTGGAATGCCTCATTCTGTTGTTGATGCCCTGAATTTCGGGAATCCTGAAAATCCAGAAACGATGTATAAGTTTATTGAAACGCTCCGTGCAATATCAGATTTTTGCAGGAATACCGGGCTTCCCCTTGTCTCAGGTAATGTAAGTTTTTATAATGAGGCTGCAAAGGAGATACTCCCCACCCCAAATATGCTGATCCTGGGAAAAATACAGGATATAAGGGATGCCAGGACCGTGGAAATCAAGAAAGCAGGAAATAGTTTATATCTGGCGGGAACCATAATACCCAGCCTGGCCGGAAGCCAGTATTCATCAGAAATGGGAACATTGCATACCGTGCTGCCTGAAGCCAGTATAAAGGATCTTCTGGCCCTCCGTGACGGTATATCCAGATCAATGGAATATATAGAATCAATGCACGACATTTCCGGTGGTGGATTGATAGTGGCACTGCTGGAGATGGCGTTCGGAAGCCATTCGGGCATGGATGTTGATCTGACAGAAATACCTGGTAGGACAAATGAAAAATTATTCTCCGAACTGGGTACCGGAATGATTATGGAAGTTTCGCCAGAAAATGAGGAAAAATTCTTGAAATATTTTTCAGGGGTACAATTGAGAAAGATAGGTCATACTTCACATGAGGGGATCAGAATAAAGGAAAAGGGCAGATATATCCTGTCTGAGAGTACAGATAGCCTGAGGCATTTATGGGAAACAGGATTAGATAAATACATATAATATAGAAAAGAAATGGATATCTGTAGGTTGGATATCCATAAAAATTTATAATACTATTAATTAATAGAGTAATATGTCTGATTATATACATAAACTGGAATTCATGGAGGAAAAAAACCTGACACTGGAGATCAGCTATAGGCTAAATTATGAAGATAAAGCATGCGGTTCAATCAGAATATTTTCAGGCCAGATTGATCCTGAAAAAGATAATTACGAACTTTACATGGAATTGCTTGAGTGCGGGCTTACCGAGGAAGAGGTAAATAAGAGAGTAGCCAAAATGGAAGATGAAATCAACCAGGATAAAATAGACCTTTCACTTTAACAAAAAACTAAATAAGAATTTTTAATATTAAATAAATGGTAAGCAGAAAAGTCCTTACAGGAATAGTTCTGATAATAGTCGGAATAGCACTTGTGGTGCCTGGAGCCTTTGTTATAGCATCAGAACCATCCGGTAATACTGTAATGCATTACTCATCAGATGTTTATACTTCTCCTGAATTCAATTTTTCGGAAAATAAGATTCTTATAATGGTTTCATCCAACAATGCATCAGCCGGGCTGGTGAATTGCACGGCTTTCAGGGCGGATGCCAGTGCATTTAATTCCTCTAATTTACATAGTTATACGGTAGCCCCATCAAAACAGATAGACGGTGAACCCATGTATGAGAATCTTAATGGATCGTACAAATACGTGGTTGTTTCTACCAGCAAGCCAACGCTGGACTATAATTTTATCTCACATTCTGAAATTAGAGATGTTACAGATGCGAGCTACGCAGCTGCAATGGGGGCGCTTCTACTAGGTGCAGGCATAATAATAACAATGGTTACAATACTTTTCGGGAAAATAAATTCACGCAGGCCCAGATAAAAAATAATTACTGACGTGAACATCCGGATAGGAAAATATGCCCGAACATCATGGCAACAAAAAAAACTTTAAACTAAATGTAATAGGCTTATATGATAGTTTCACCACTGGATTACAGATATGGCAGGGAAGAAATGAAAACCATATTTTCAGAAAAAACCAGATTGAATATAATGCTCAATGTGGAGAGCGCTATTGCACAGGCAGAATCATATTATGGACTTATACCGGAAAAAGGATATCTGGATATTAAAAAAGTGGTGGACTCAAATGAAGTTCAGCTTTCACGGGTAAAAGAAATTGAGAGCTCCATAAACCATGATGTAATGTCCATAGTGGAAGCACTCACAGAAAAATGCACGGTGGGAAAAAATTATGTTCATTTCGGTGTTACATCAAATGATATAAATGATTCTGCTTCCGCGGTTCAGATAAAAAAGGCGATAAACATTATTGCCTCTGACCTGATGGGACTAAACAGAACATTGATAAAGATAATAAGAGAGAATATGGAAACAATTATGGTGGGGAGAACCCATGGACAGCATGCTTCGCCAATAACCCTGGGGCTTAAGTTTTCGGTTTATCTTTCAGAGGTGAACAGGCATCTTGAACGTATACAGGAGGCCAGAAAACGGATAATTGCCGGTAAAATTCTGGGTCCGGTAGGTACAGGTGCAGCACTTGGGCCCATGGCGCTTAAAATCCAGGAAAAGGTATGCGATATTCTGGGGATTTCACATGAAATGGCATCCACCCAGATAGTTGGCAGGGACAGATATATAGAATACATGTCCATAATAAACAACATATCAGTTTCCATGGAAAAATTTGCAACAGAAATCAGAAATCTCCAGCGACCTGAAATTTACGAACTTGCAGAATATTTTGACAGTGAAAATCAGGTCGGTTCCAGCTCAATGCCATCAAAGCGTAACCCGGTTGTATCCGAAAATATTGTAAGCCTTGCAAGATTGCTACGGTCCTTTATAATACCTGAATATGAAGCGGGTGTGCAGTGGCATGAAAGGGATCTTACTAACAGTGCGCTTGAACGGTTTACAATTCCATATGTATCAATTCTTGCAGATGATATTATAACTAAAATGACCGGCGTATTTTCACATCTTTATATCAACAAAGAGGAAATGAAAAGAAGAGCATATGAAGATCAGTTCATTATGTCTGAAAGCATCACTATGGCACTTGCAAGGGGCGGCATGCCCAGACAAGAATCCCATGAGTTTGTCCGAAGATCTTCTATGCTTGCATACGAAAATAAGATGACATTCATGGAGGCTTTATTAAAAAATGGCATTACCAGATTTATTTCAGAAAAAGCACTGGAAGATGCAATGAATCCTCAAAATTTTATAGGGAGTTCCAGAGAAATCTGTGAAAATGCAATTAAAAATTCAGAAAATTTTGAAAAATTTCTATTGGGTGACATATATGATTGAGAATTTTGAAGAGATAAAAAAGTATAGACTTATATTAAACGAAATCAACGGGGAAGAAAAATCAATCACAGGTATACAGAAATCTCTGGAGGAGAAAGGAATAAATATGCACAGGTTGGTGCTCACTGGATATCTCAACGCTATGGTAGAACTTGGCATTTTAAAAGAGAAGGAGATAAAACCTGCAAGGATATTTTCATATGCCGGTCAAAACAGGCATGATATATATAATCTGGTCGGTACCAGCATGAGGAAATATGATGAGGGCAATGCCGGATATAACAGCCTCCTTGTGCTATATTATCTCCTTGAAAGGCCTATATTTAGCAGGGAACTTGAAAAATGTGATGTACCAATCCCCACAAAGGGGGTAAGGACGATAAATTCCCAGTACAGAAATGAGTACATAAAAAAACTGGCTGAGATAAATATAAAAATATCTGCAAGCAGTGTTCTTATTGAACCTGTTGATTTTGATAAAGCTGGCCTTACAAAACTACTTAATTTTATACTGGTCAGTGAATACGATCTGAAAAGATATATGGTTGTAAATTCAAATCAAAAAACACTTGATTAATAAAAGTTATATCCAGTGAACTAATTAGTAAGATGATATCCATGACAATATACTCATATGTTCTTACTTATAAGCTGAACGAGAAATTCTGGTCACTTTCTGTAGAAGAGAAAAGGAAAATTAATGACAATATTATAGACTTTATAAAAGAATATAAAAACAAACTTATCAATATAAAATATTACAAATCCATAAGACATGATAATGACGTGATTTTCTGGTCGGCTTCCGAGGACCCAATAAACCTGGAAAGATTGAAAGAAGGGTTGAATTCAGTATTTGGCATTTACGGTTCCACTCAGTACAGTATGTTTTCCCTTTATGAGCACTCACCGTATACGACTGCAAGCAAAAGCCTGGAGGATACTTTGAAAACAGAGCCGAAGAAATACTTTGTAGCGTATCCTATGAGCAAAGACAGGGAATGGTACCTCATAAATTACGAGGAAAGGAAAAAAATACTGGCAGGGCACATAGGCACTGCCAGGAGCGACAAGGAAAGCCCGGGAATAATATCATACACAACATATTCATTCGGCCTTGGCGACCAGGAATTTGTTGTACTGTACGAACTTGACAATCTCAGTGCATGGTCCCATGTTACAGAAAAATTGAGAGAGGTTATGGCACGGAAGTGGATCATAAATGAAGCGCCTATCTTCGTAGGCATATACAACGGCGATGAGCTGGTGATTTAAAATGGGAATAAAAAATTATTTCAGGGGTTCTGACTATTTCAACCAGCCAGCAGAGTTAAAGAATCTTTCGCCTGAGCAGCTTACAGAATTAAAGGAAAAATATGCTGTTGTAGATGTTAGAACAGGATTTGAATACCGCCACGGGCATATAAAGGGATCGGTGCATTACAAACTCGGGAAAGAAGATGAAATAAAACGGAAATTTCCAAAGGATGAGGCAATAATACTGGTATGTAAAACAGGGCATAGAAGCCGTGCTGCTGCCAACCGTCTTGTCAGGAGCGGTTATACAAAGTTATACCATCTTGAAGGCGGTATGAATAAGTGGAGATCAGAAAAATTCCCTGAAGAAAAATAAAAATATATTTATTCGAAAAAATGGTATCTTAAAAAACAAGTACAAATAAAATTTTATGCAAGTCCTAACTGTTCCAGTTCATTCTTTTCCTTGGATTTTTTCTTGAGGATATATCTGGTAATATAGCCGGCAATAGCATTTGCAGTTTTCTTGGTTACAGTCTTCTCTATGAAACTATGAAGAACTTCCTTGTTATGATTGAAATCCTCATTGAACAGATCTTTATTATTATCAACTAATTCTTCTGATATTCTTTTTATGTTAGACGGTCTTATGCTTCCCATTCTTCCATCATTTTATAAGCATATATAAAGAATTTCATTTTTATTTATAAAATTTGGATGTACCGGTTATTTAGGCGGTACAACAGTTACAGGAATTTCTGAGTGTGCTATAATGCCGGAACTGACAGACCCAAGTATCAATTTGCTGAATCCGTGCAGTTTTCTTGTTCCTGTTACAATTAAGTTAGCACCTTTCTCGGTGGCAGTTGAAATAACTATCTTAGGAATTTCCTCACCGTTAGAACTTGCTTTTATCAGTTCATATTTGACATTTTCTTTTTCAAGAACCCTTTTAGCCTTTTCAAGGATTTCATTGGCAGTTTTGTCCTGGCCTTCATACACAGATTGTGGTATATATGAATCGAAACTTGCGCTTATACCCACTATGGTAGGGATAACGTATAGCACATAATATTCTTCACAATTGCATTTCAAATCCATGGCATATTTAAGGGCTTCCTTTGCACCTTCTGATCCATCATATGAAATCAAAATTTTCATAAAAAACAATACAAAAGTCTTATATAAATTTATTTAAATTTATACCTGCGCACATGTTCCATTGCACGATATAAATGATGTTTTAAGTGACATTCATGCATATGTGCCAAAATACAGGTGAAAGAATATTATAACATGCGGACATTCTTGTAGTTATAACTGCATTATCCTATTAATCCAGGATTTATTTATAATAATAAGCCGGTTATAAAATAGGTATTTATATTAAAAAATAATACCAAACATACATTTACACTTGAGGTGACATAGTGAAACGAAGTTCAAGAGACTGGAAAAAAAGAGGAAACATGCGCTGGAAATGGAGAAAAAAGAAAATAAGAAGATTAAAGAGAGCTAGAAGGGCAAGCAAGCAGTAAGGCCATAGATTTCCTATGGCTGGCTTTCACATAGAAAGTCTGTTAGTTTTAGTATTGTTTGAAATTTTTCAAAATTGGTAAAATTAAAAAGTTTTAATAAATTCAGGTATATGCACTTACCATATGAAGAAAAGGCAGTCAACGGAAAATTCATCAGCGCTTTTGAAATCAAATATTGCCCAGGCAATTAAAATATTGTATATTTCCCGGAAAGTAATATATTACAGGGCTAATCGCGATTATCCAAAACTCAGTGAAGCTTATTCTATCTTTGTCAAGAATATTAACAGATTGGTCAATAGCGGGGCATTGATTGCAGTAAAAATTAATAGTGGTTTTATTTATAAAAAATTGGATGCAAAAATAGCCACAAGTCTCATAGAATTCATGGATTTTCTGCTTGTGTTACCACCGGACAGGTACTCAATTGCAAAAAGCAGGGACACCGCAATAATAAATGAAGTAACAGTGCCAAAACTATCGAGAATTTTAAAATCGATACTTAAATTCAAATTTCCAGCATACTGGATTGATAAACAATCCGAATATGAATGCATAACTCTTGCAATAATGGATATCATCAGGGAGACCACTGATAATATAAAGATTTCAAATTCCATTGATGAGATAAAAAATAGAAGTTCTGATATAGAAAAAATTAGCTGCATAAATAATTATAAAAATAAAATTAAAGAATGGTTATCCATGGGATTAATGTTATAATTATTCCTTTTTTACTTCCGGCATTACAAGCTTGGGCATCCCGTGGACATGCTTATACGATGATATGGCAATCTCTTCCAGGGTTAATCCCTTTGTTTCCGGTGTGAAGAATATTGTGAACAGGAATGCCAGTATCATTAAAGCCAGTAATATAAAGAAGAATGATGGCTTGCCTATTGTTTCGCTTATAAACGGAAACAGGAATGCTGACAGGAACGAGGCTATTCTGGTTACTCCGGTGGCACCGCCCATGGATGATGACCTCAGTTTGGTTGGTAGAAGTTCTATTGCATATAGTCCCATGGTATCGCCCGGTCCGAGATTTCCGATCCCATAATCTATTACAAACGCTGCAATCCCAACTACGATAGCAACGCTGGCAGCTGCGGTGGATGCCAGGAAGAACATAGCCATTGCAATTCCCATACCACCGAATCCTATGATCTGAAGTGGCCTTCTTCCAATACGATCATTAAGCACAACTGCCCCGAATGCTCCTAAAAATCCTACCGGTAGATAGAATATTAATGAAAATAGAAGTGCACTGCTTCCCTTAAATCCAAGACTGGTAAGTATTAAAGGCGAGTACAGGCCGATTCCGTAGCCCGCCAGGTCGTAGAGTATCCACTGGAACCATATAATAGCCGTACGTTTTCCGTATTCTCCTTTGAAAAGTGCCGTGAAAGAACCTGCTGCAATGTTCTCTTCTTTTTCCCTTTCCGCAATAATTGCCTTGATGTCGTCCTTTGTTATGCCTATTCTTTCTGCTACCGTATTAAGGTTCTGTTCTGATATTTTGGATTTGCCTGGCTCTATTATATCCCATCTGACGGATTCTGGCATCTTTGTTCTCAATATCACTGTGGCTATTGCCGGAATTGCGCCTAATGCTAGAGTCCATCTCCAACCTGTTAGTGGGTCTACAAGATAGAATAAGTAACCTATTCCAAATGCTACTCCCGCACCGATACTCCAGAATGTCCACACCCATCCATATCCTGCGCCTCTTTTTTTATCAGGATACATCTCTGTAGTGTACACAGGGCTCAGTGCATAATCAGCACCTACTCCCCAGCCTACAAAAAAACGGAATATGATCATTTCATATATGTTTGTTGAAACAGCCGAAAGTATGGCAAATACGGCAAAGAATATAAGATCGAATATATATAAATATCTTCTGCCGATGCTATCTGCAAAATGCCCGAACAGCACTGCTCCGACAAAGGCGCCGAGAAGTGCTGAACCGGTCACAAAAGATTCTGTAAATGCATTATACTGAAATATTTTATAGGTTACCAGAACAAGGGTAAATACAGAAATTACACTGAGATCATAGCCATCCAGAAAATATCCCATAGCTGAAAGCGTTGTAATTACTGATCTGCCAGGGATTTTCATTTTATTATCTGAATTATTTGCATTCATTGAAATTTTATAAAACAGTACTATTTAATTTTTTCTCACAAACAACATTTATGTTTACCCGAAACCATTATTTTGAAGGTTTGCAATAAAATATATTCATCATTCATATATTTTGTTCGTTTAAATCCGGCATACCTAAAATTTTTCAAAATAATTCTCCCTGTCCCCGCGTAAAAAGTATTATAGACAAGTATTAATAATCCATAATGCCCGATTTTGATAATTTAAGCTTTCCTGTTTATTTTCTTCACATACTGCAGGATAACCGCATAGGCATACAGTTCAAATGGAATGAAATAAAGGGGATGTTAATCGAAATATTTGGAGAAAATATTTGCCAGAAATTGATTGAAAATGAAATAGTCGAGACCTGCTCCGGGGATGAGGCTCTGGAAATATCTAATCTGAATAACATTAGTTTTGGCTTATCAAGGGATGATAGAGAAAGTCTTTATGGAAGCATTGTAAATATTCTTCAACTTGATCCGTTTGCCCTTGGAATTATGCAAACAGTTTATGCATCCAGAAAAACTGGCAGGCTAATATTGGATTCTATAAATTTTAATATAACAGTCAATAAACTTGAAAATAAATATATCAATTTGAGAATAGCCATGGCAATGCTATTGTCCAGCGAATTTTATTATTCTACTGCACTCAAGGGAATAAGCAAAACTGCAGCAGTACATGATCTTCCCCTGGATAGTTACAGGAGTGAGCTACAGCAGGATTGGTTCATAAGAATAATAATGCTGGCGAGGATCGATGAAAATAATGGGGTTATATATCAGAAATCACTGGAAACAGGTGGCCCTGATTATCTGAATGCAATTGAGGAATCTATAATAACTGGAAAAATTCAGTACATGCTGCTGCATATAGATGATTTTTTGCACAATAAAATGGTAAATGATGCCATAGCAGCTTATGAATTCAGAAAAATACATAAACAGCGGATAAGAAAATTTTACGACTGGCTTGCAATAGCGAATGACGTGGCTATTGGATCTGAATTCCTGTCAGGAAGTATACTCTTCATAAGCCATAAAACATACATGCTTGGCATTTACCTGTTCATAGTGGCAAGCATACAGCTCCTTATAAAACCGGGAATTCAGATATCAAGAAGATTACAGTTATTCAAATTAAACCATATAAAATAAGATTAACGATGGAAATGAAATAGAGTATTATTATTTATAGTATCATCCGATCCATTTATATGGTAGCTGAAAAAATGAATCCTGAAAAAAAGGTTTATGGGACATACAGTAACAGGGATTTTAACAGGCCGATACCTGAGTTCGAATTTCCAGAGGATGGAATGGCTGCCCGTGCAGCATATGAAATGATACATGAGGAACTGAATCTTGATGGAATTCCTGAATTGAATCTTGCAACATTTGTTACAACATATATGGAGCCTGAGGCTAAAATGCTCTTCATGGAAAATGCCCACAAAAATTTTATTGATAGTTTCGAATATCCACAGGTCAAAAAAGAGGAAATAAGGATAGTCAATATACTTTCAAGACTTTATAATGCTTCTGAAAACACTGAATTTACCGGAGCCTCAACCATTGGTTCCTCCGAATCAATAATGCTCGCGCTTCTTGCACATAAATGGAACTGGAAGGAAAAAATGAAAAAACAGGGAAAGGATATATCACACCCGAACATAGTATTCGGTGCCGATACACATGTTGTCTGGGACAAATTTGCAAAGTACTTTGATGTAGAATCCCGTATTGCTCCACTGGACTCAAAGACACTTGTTGCTGACCCTGAAAGGCTCGTTGGCATGGTTGATGAAAACACTATTGCCGTTGGTGCAGTCATGGGCACAACCTTCACAGGTGCCTTTGATGACGTGAAAAAGATAAATTCACTGCTTGAAATATTGAAGGCAGAGAAAGGCATCGATATTCCCATACATGTTGATGCAGCTTCGGCGGGATTTATTACCCCGTTTATAGAGCCCGATCTTGAATGGGATTTCAGGCTGAACCATGTGAGATCCATAAACGTATCAGGGCATAAATTCGGCCTGGTTTACCCTGGAATTGGCTGGGTCCTGTTCAAGGATAAATCTGATCTACCTGAAGATCTTGTTTTTTATGTGAACTACCTTGGCAATGATATGCCAACATACACGCTTAATTTTTCAAAAAGTTCGTCCAATATTCCACCGCAGTACTACAATATCATAAGACTGGGGAAATCCGGATACAGGCGCATAGCAGAAAATATGATGGCAAACGCCAGGTACCTTGGAGAAAAATTGGGAAAAATTAAAAATCTGGAAATCGTCAGCAATGCAGAACATATACCGGTTGTAACATTCAAACAGAAAGCTAAGGACATTTACGACCTATTTGACCTGTCATCGGCAATAAGGAGCTATGGATGGATAGTGCCTGCATATTCTCTTCCTGCAGATGCGTCAGATACTGTACTCATGAGGATCGTTGTAAGAGAGAGCTTCAGCAGGGACATGGCAGACCTGTTTCTAGATAGCCTGCAGAAGGCTATGGATTCATTATCAGGCAGTTCCACAAAAAAGTCCGGTATATCTCCCAGAAAGGGGCATCCGGTATCATAAAATTTATTTTTTATTCCTCCTTGAAAGTTCATTCATAATATCTGAAAATTTTATTCCCTCATATGCAAGATACACCGTAAGGTGGTACATCAGGTCAGCTGTTTCATATATTATTCTATCCCTACCCTGTGCCAGTACAGTTTCCACCGCTTCCTCCCCTACCTTTTTCCTTATATTCTCTTCACCGGAATTGAAAAGTTCCGTTGTGTATGAATTGTTTCTAGGCTTGTTCTTTGTTCTGTTGACGAGTTCCTCCAGATCAAGAAGGACTTCCATGGAGTAATCAATATTCCCCACCGGTTCAGGCGTCCCGATTTCCCTGAAACAGCTTTTTGTTCCCAGATGGCATGCACTCCCCTTCTGTTCCACCTGAAATAGAAGAGAATCACCATCGCAGTCCACCATAACTTCGCGGATTTTCTGTATGTTCCCGCTGGTTTCTCCCTTCATCCGTATCCGCTGCTTGCTTCTGGAATAATAATGCATTAATCCTGTTTCCATACTTTTTTCATACGCTTCCTTATTCATGTACCCCAATGTTAATACATCCTTTGTGTCATAATCCTGTACTACAACGGGGATTATCCCATCAAAATTAAAATTATAATCTAACATTTATACCATTCTCCATTAAATATTTCTTTATATCTGTTGCACTGTAAATGCCCCTGTGGAATATTGATGCCGCCAGTGCTCCATCAGCGCCGGCATTGAATGCATCGAGAAAATCCGCTGGCTTACCTGCCCCGCCAGATGCTATGACAGGTATATTTACAGCCCCGGTGATTGCCTTTAACAAGTTCACATCATAGCCTTTCATGGTGCCGTCCGCATTTATAGAGGTAACCAGCAATTCCCCTGCACCTAGTGATGCTGCTTTCCTGGCCCACTGAACGGCGTCCAGGCCTGTATCTTTTGAACCACCGTTTATATAAACATTGTATTTTCCATCCCTGAACATGGCATCAATGGCTATCACTGTATTTGCGGTCCCTATGCGATCCGAAATGCTCTCTATAATTTCCGGGTGCTGCACCGCATAAGTATTGATAAAAATTTTATCTGCACCATTTCTGATGATTGATACCATATCGTCCAGTTCTGTCAGACCCCCGCCAACGGTAAATGGTATGCTTATTTCCGAAGCGACCCTCTTCACCAGTTCCGACAGAATTTTTCTTTTATCCACGGTTGCTTTTATATCCAGGAATACAAGTTCATCCATTCCCTCTGATACATAGCGTTTAGCCAGTTCTACCGGGTCTCCTGAATCCTTGATATTTTCAAAATTCACGCCTTTTACTACCCTGCCACCGGCTATGTCCAGGGCTGCAATTATTCTTTTTGCAAGCATATTAATTCCTCCGCTGTAATGCTTCCATTGTAAAGCGCCTTTCCGATAATAGCCCCGTTGAATCCCATTTGGTCCAGCTGCCTGAGATCATCTAATGAATTGACACCACCTGCATACATAAAATACCCCTTATCCCAGAATTTATTGATCTTGCTTATATTGCCGGTTCCGTCCCTGTCAATGGATGTGAATATAAAGCGATCAGCAAAACCACTTACCTCTGAATAAAAATCCTTATAGTTTATTGTTGTGCTGCTGTTCCATCCATTATATTTGACCATGCCATGATATGCATCGATGCTTACTGTAATATTCTTGAACCTTGAGGATATGGATTCCAGTAACTTTCTGTCCAGTGCTGCGCTACCTATAATAACACTATCTGCACCGGATAGATAACCGGTTTCTATGGATTCCCATGTTCTGTAGCCACCGCCTATCTGAATAAAGGATGTAACAGACTCCCTTATTTTTTTAATTGCGGAAATATTTACAGGCCTGCCAGTAAAGGCCCCGTCCAGATCAACGATGTGCAATTTTCCAGAAATTTTTGAGAATTTTTCTGCAAATGCAACAGGATTGCCATATTCCTTTTTCGTGGCAATGTCTCCATTTGTAAGTGATACCGCCTGACCACTGTAAATGTCTATAGCAGGATATATATCAATCATGCAATCGCCCCGAAATTTTTTAAAAGGCGAATTCCTGCATCCCCTGATTTTTCAGGATGAAACTGTACACCATATATATTGCCGTACATTATTCCGGATGTGAAGTAGCCCCCATAATCTGTTTCCATGGCTGTATATGCCGTGTCAGGTGCATAGTAGGAATGCATGAAATAAAAAAATGAATTATCCGGAATTCCGCCCATTATGGGCAAATCCGTCAGATTCTTTACCTGGTTCCACCCCATATGTGGTGTTTTCACTCCTGCAAATTTCTTAATACGGCCGGGAATAAGCCCGAGGCCTTCACCTCCACCCTCTTCACTGGAATCAAATAACATCTCCAGGCCGAGGCATATTCCCAGGTAAGGGATTCCCGATTTTATCCTGTTAATCAGTATTTTTCGTACCGGCCGGATAATGCTGGCAACATACTGGAAAGATCCTACTCCTGGAAATATTATCTTTTCTGCACCTTCAATTTCGCCGGGTTCCATTGTTATTTTTCCACCTGTTACCCTTTCTATGGTGGACAGATTTCCGGTTCCGATATCTATAATTGCAATCATAATGTCCCCTTTGTACTTCTCAGATACTGATTATCCTGAATTGCAATTCCCAGGGCCACTCCCAGAGACTTGAATATATTCTCTGTAATATGGTGCGCATTTTTTCCGTTCATCATTATAACATGAAGCGTTAATGGCATTGTTCTTGCAAGCGCCCATAAAAATTCATATAAAAGGTTGATTTCAAAGCCTTCAGAGTCGGCAAAGTTCACATCGAAGTTTATGTACGCCCTTGAAATATCCAGTGAAACCATTACAAGTGATTCGTCCATGGGCATTGTAGCATTCCCGAATCTTTTAATGTGCCTTTTCCCTGTATATGAGGATAACTCTTCTGCCACCGTTATCCCCAGATCTTCCCAGAGGTGATGCCTGAGGTCGTATTTACATTTTATTTTCACATTCTTTTCCATGTAAAAAAATAAGGTTTTCATCATATGATCCAGGATAGGATCGCCTGTGTCCACCGATGTTTTTTCTGAATCAAGTAAAACCTCTATTTCTGTTTCTTTTGTATTCCTTATCATGATCTCACCTCCATTGATCTTCTGTGCAGTGGCATATTTTCTATATTCGCCAGTGAAAGCCCCAGCTCTACATCTTCCATAAAATCTGATCTGGAAACACTGGCAAAGGATGTTTTTTTCATGAAATCATCAACCGTTAGCACGGAAGAAAACCTTGCGGTTCCGCCGGTAGGGAGCAGGTGGTTCACACCGAGGAAATAATCTCCAGCAGGAACAGGTGCATATTCTCCAACGTATACTGCACCTGCATTTTTTATTTTGCTGAATATTTCCATGGGGTTGGAAGCAAGGATTTCCAGATGCTCTGGGGCAATTTCATTTGCCATGGCAATCATTTCATCAACGTTCCTGCAGATGGTAACTTCAACCCTGCTATTATTGATACCTTCCTGCTTTCTTGACGTGGTCAGAAGCCATGCCTTTGAAGTTATTCCGTGTTCCAGCTGGGAGTCCAGATCGGCCATGATATACTCATTGTTTGATGTACCATCTGATATGACCATTATTTCGGACGGGCCATAGAGCCCGTCTATGCCCGTTATGCCGAATACCTGCCTTTTGGCCTCATTAACATAGGAGTTTCCGGGTCCAAATATTTTATCAACCCTGTCCATGCCCGTACCGAATGCCATTGCGCCAATAGCCTGTATTCCACCCAGTTTATATACCTCTTTTATACCCAGCATATCTGCAATATAGAGCGTATATGGATTGATCTTCCCGTTATCCATGGGGGCCGATGTGATGATTATGTCCCTGACGCCAGCTATCATTGCCGGTGCCCCGATCATCATCACGGTGGATGGGAGGGCTTTTTTTCCAGGTATATACATTCCGATCCGCTGAAGCGGTGTATACCTTATGCCGTAAATTGAACCCCTGGAGAAACGCATGCGATCACTGTTGAGCTGCATCCTGTGATTATCTAGTATCCTCTTGTACGCCCTTTTTATTATATCCTTCTCGTATTCCGGTATGATTTCTATAGCCTCCGTGAATTCATCCCCGGACACGCGAATATCGCCGGAATATCCATCGAATTTCCTGGAATACTCCATTACCGCGTCCATTCCACGATTTTTAATATCTGCCAGTATTTCCTTCACATAATTTTCTGTTTCCATCCAGTTCACCTATTTTCTCTATAAAATTATTTATTTCATCATATTTCGTCTTCTGGGATACCCTGTTAACAACAAGGGTTGCCTGTATATCCATGATCTTCTGTATTTCAATCAGGTGATTTTTCCTCATTGTTTCTCCGGTCTGGATAATATCCACTATTGCATCTGCTATTCCGGTTTCAGGTGCAAGTTCCAGTGATCCATTCAAACTTATAACATTTGCACGGATTCCCATGGAATTCAGATATTTTTCAGTTATCACCGGGTGTTTTGTTGCTATATCCAGACCCTCCAGATCGGAAACATCATATCCTTCCGGAGCAATGATGCTCAATCTGCATTTACCAAAACCCAGTGCCATGGGTGCAAAAAGATCTGCTCCGCTTTCCAGAAGTGAGTCTGTTCCGCATATGCCTATATCTCCTGTGTATTCTGTGTAAACAGGGACATCCCTGGGTCTGGGTAATATCAATTCATTCCCATTTTTTCTGAATATCAATTTTCTTTCATCATCTATGTCAATATCAATTCCTGCCCTGTTCAGTAGGGCCATGGAATCATCCATTAATCTACCTCTCGGTATAACAAATTTCATTTTTCCTCCTCCATGTTTTTTATGTACATTCTGTATAATGCCGTAATATCCAGTGCAAATCCACACGCATCTGTATTCTGGATCCTGTAATTTCCGCCACCGCCGATAAAGCCAGAATCGCCGTATATCTCAAATATAGGGCCGTTGTAGTAATCTGGCTGCCTTACTGTACCCAGATCGATGATGATCCTCGGATCATCCAGTTCTTCTATCAGACTGTCCAGTATTTTTATTCCACTGTTTTTGGTTCTTGTGTCCATAGTTTTTATTATTTCTCCCTTTTCTTTATTCTCCATATTGTCCAGAGCAGAATAATCCCTGCTTTTAATTGCCTTTTTTATTTCGGGCCAGTGTTTACTGCCAGAATACCTGTTAAATATTCCGGAAAGCCCGATATCTATCTTGAAATCTGGTAATCCCAGATCGTCCAGAATCTTAATTGCAGTTTTTAAAATTTTGATGCTACCGGCCATGGAATCCCCTCCGATTATCTCTCCTCCTGCCTTTAATGATTCGACCAGATTTCTATCGGTCTGCTGCGATATGTAAAATATTGATGAGTCCTGTTGAATTTGCCTGTCCATCAACCGCAGTGTTATATCAGGTTCAAGGACATAAATATCATTACGGTAAATAAACCGCAGTCCATCTATCTCCCTGGATTTTATAAAAGATTGCGGAAAGACCTCATAGAACCCGGAACTGTAAAAGGATTCCCTGATGGTGCGGACTGCTTCACTTAGCTTTCTGTCCAATATTCTCAAGGTAATCACGGCGGGATAGGAAACTTATTGGCATACGTTCTGTATATTCTATCCTTCCATGATGATGATGTATATGCATGCCGCTAACACTGAATACCGAAAAGCTGGCTACTGGTTTTATATACATCTCTGTTGCCATAGATAAGATATTGTAATATAATATATAATAATTGCCTGCAAAATTTATGTAATTGATATTGATTTTAATATTTTATTTTGAACAACCTCAGGTACAGGCAATGGTTATATCCGGTAAAATAAAATTATTTAGTGTGCTCCGGGAGGAAAAACTATATCATCAAATTTTCTGTAATTTTCCTCATCGAATCTCAATAAATCGGGGTTGACATTATTTTCTACTGCAAGATAATATGCCAGATAATATAGGGGCACAACGTTCAGCAGGGCATTGAGGTACTCATCCCCAAGATCTACAATGTCCACACTGTAATCACCGTCCCCGTTGACCGTAAATGTTTTTGTGCCCACAACCCTGCATGCTTTCACCAGGTCATCAGCACGGCTTTCCACTGTTCTGCTATTTATTATGATTAGAAGTGATTTCTCATCTATAAGAGAGGTACAACCATGTATAAACTCCTCCAATTCTATTCCCTCTGCATGTATGTGTGTTGCCTCCTTTATCTTCTGGGCAGCCTCTCTTGCAACTGGCTCTTCCGGACCGGCCCCCAGAACGAATATCCTGTTGATATGTTTCAGTTCATGGGCAATCCTACTTATCTTGGAATCCATGGATGCAATAAGGCCTTTGAGAGCGTCTATTACGGCATTTATATCAACAGGAAGATGGGAATATCTGGATCCTATGTACATTGCGGCAATGGCGTTGTCGAAAAATGATTTGGTGTTGCACAGCGATTTGTCATCTGAATCGATAACTATGCTTTTATCCGAAATATATTCCATCGGTGTTTCATGGTAATGTGTTATTCCTGCAATATATGCAAATTTCTTCTGGTACACGAGCGAGTCGATTGTGGATTTGGTTTTCCCGCTGTTTGAGATGCCTATAACCGTTCCATGCACGGGCATATAATAGTTTAAAAGCTCAAAGGACTGGACAAAGGAGTATTTAAGGTCAGTTTTATAAAGGAATCCTGATCCTATCTGTGCAGCATGATATGCTGTACCGTTGCCTGTAAAAAGCAGAGGCCTGTTGACCAGGAATGAATAATCAACATTTTCCATGGTCTTTCTTGTTATATCCAGAGAATCCGGTGTTTCCCTTATCATATCATACATAAAATAGGGGTGTTTTACCCTCTTTTCAGGTACTGTATCTGTCATCAATGATTAATGCTAACAGGGATATAGTTATTTTTGTATAATTTTATACACAAAATTATGAATAAAATGCATCCAGTTCATAAGATTAAAATATCATAGTATACTGGATATTCATGGTAGACCCAGATTTTAGAACACTGATAGAAATGTCAAAAAATTCGGGGGACATGACGCAGATAGAGCCGGCAATGCTCAGAAATTTCCTCGATGAAACCTCCATGAGCTCACAGGGCAAAAAAATTGATATAAGAGAAATTAAGGACTATAAAATAAAGTTGAAGGAACGGACATTGAAGGCAAGATCATACAGTGATGGTAAGTCAAAATCTGCCCTGGTATATTACCACGGTGGCGGCTTCCTGTTCGGCAATATAGAAACCTATGATAACTTCTGCAGGTTCCTGGCAAAGGAGTCGGGAATAATGATTATATCTATTGAATACAGACTGGCACCTGAAAATAAATTCCCGGATGCATTCAATGACGCCTACGATTCATTCCATTATATAGCACAGAATATGAATAAATTCGGCATAGAGGGAAAAATAGGGGTAGGAGGTGACAGTGCAGGTGCAAATCTTTCGGCAGCACTCTGCCTTAAATCCAGGGACATGAAAGCAGAAATGCCGGCTGTTCAGATTCTTTTTTATCCGAGCCTGGCACCGGACAACTTTTCCAGATCATTTATGGAGTATGGTAATGATTATGTAATAACAGGAAAGATGATAAGGTATTTCGGTGCCCTTTATTCCCATGATATGAAGGATTTTATAGACCCATATTTTTCTCCCCTTGTCGCAGATGATCTATCAGGGCTCCCGCCCGCCATAATAATATCCAATGAGTATGACCCCTTGAGGGACCCGGAGGAGAGCTATGTAAAAAAATTGAGACAGGCAGGTGTAAGTGCTCTAGGAATACGGGGAATCGGCATGATACATGGTTCCGCAACTGATTTTGAGCTTTCCCACGGAGCAAGAACACTGGTAAAAATGGTAGCCAGGGTAATAGCCGATTATCTATAATATTACCTCAAAACCATCATCGGTTTTCCTCAAAAACCTGGAGTATATCCCCCATTCAATGAGTATAACTTCCAGATCGTGGGTGCCATCGGGATTGTTGAATGTCGGGACATCATTCTCCTTCAATTTATCTATTATATCATCAAGAGTAAAGGAACCCATGGAAAGTGCCGTTTTGAATGGCTCAATATTCTTAAGGGAATCCCGTATAATCTGTTTTCTCTGATTCATACCTGATTTAACATATTCTATTCCCTTCTGTGATATGCTTATATCTCCTGACTCTGCATTCACAAGCCCGAGGTTGGAGGCAGTATAAACTATGGGCATCAGGTCATCCAGGTCCACCTCCATTTCCTTTTCAAGCTGATAAAGATCGGTCTTTCCATCGAATATATTATTTAGTACATAGAGAAGCCCAAGGAGATCAGCTATCCTGGCATCGGGGTCTATTACATCCATAATAAAGTATATACATATTGTATTAATAATATTAATGTTATTTTATGGATAATACAAATCGGATATTAGATACCACTAAAGTTCTATGCCGAGTATACACCTTCTTCTGCCACATATTTCTTCTGCGCAAGGTCCATCATCTTTCTGGTGAACAGCACCGAGTATACGGCAACGATTATCCCGAATATAAGCGAACCCCAGGCTGCAAGAGCTATATCACCTGTGGCCGTCGCTATATCTATGGTTTTCATCAGGCCTGCATGCACCGTCAATGAATGGGTGCCGTATATATCCGGCCAGTATTCACCTATCATTAGACCTCCCCACGCACTGTTTATTGTAGATGATATTCCACTTATCAGATAGGGAAATGTTGATGGTATAACAACCTTCCTCATCTTCTTGAAATAGCCTAACTTCAGATTCCTGGTGACCTCCCAGTATTCTGATGGCATTGCCTTTACCCCCATCCAGAAAGAATAGAATACATAATAGAATGTACTTATGAATCCCAAAGACAGTACATAAAGTTCGTTGGTGAATACACCGAATATCCCAAAAATGAAAGGCTCTGTAAGTATGAAGAGGAATGGAAAATATATGGGTGCCGGGTAGGCGCTCAATGATTGGATAATTGGAATCCAGTATTTTTCTGCCCTCCTGTTCACTGCAAGATAGTATCCGAGGAATATGGCAATAGCCATGGATATCACTAGTATTGTCCCGACCCGAATATAATCGTAGCCCAGTCCGGTAAGAAGTGAAGGGGTCTTGCCTATCAGTACCCCCCATTCGCTCAATTTTACAGATGTAATAAGCGATACTGCTCCGTAAAGAACCGCAGCAAGGATGATTATACCTATTGCAGCATATATGTATTTATATATTTTCCGCTTCTTTTCCTTTTTTTCATAGGTTTCCTCATGCTTATCAGCCTCCCTGTATTTATAATACCTTGCAAGCCTTGTCAGGGGATTTTTTGAAAGAACTGCAAATACCCTTGCAGTTTCCCTTATATTCAGCCTTCCCCGTTTCATGACAGGAGCATCCGTATCTAAGGTATATCTGCCAACAGCATATTTGCTGAATTCCCGGAGAACCACTATGATTGCAACTATTGCAATTCCCATTATAAGCAATGCCATTTCTATGTTGAATAGCTGGCCATCCGCAACAAAAGTATCCAGAACGGATCCGATTCCGAATGTCTGGTATGTATGGACACCAACTTCGAAAACTTCACTTACGGTAATATAGAAGAATCCATCGGAAATGCTGGGGAACAGATTTGCGGTAATACGTGGTACTGAGAATGGGATATAAAGATACCTCAGTTTTGCAAATAGCCCGAACCTTGAATTTTCAACGACCTCTACCATTTCCCGGGGAACTGTCTTGAAAGCCTGGTATTCACCCATCCATATGTTCCATACCACAGCAGTAAATACCAGGAAATCAGCTGCCAGTTCGACCCCCAGTGGCCCCCCTATTCGGGTTATGAATATTATCAGAACTATGGGAAAGAATGTAATAACCGGCACAGATTCAAATATTTCAATAAGAATAATGTAAATATTCTCGAAGAATTTTGATTTTATGGAAGCATATGCCAGGAACCACCCTGCTATTATGGATAGTATTATCAGCCCGATTACCCGGGCCACCGTAGCCAATACGGCCAGTGTTATAAGTATTATTGCTGCCATAAACATTCCTCATTTCTTCTTCCTCGGTGGTGTCAGATAACTGTAGAGTGCATCAAGATTTGCATTAAAATTGTCGCTTCTGGGATTCCTCGGCCTGGGCATGGTAACCTCTACTTTGCCCACAACAGTTGCAGGAATATTATTCAGTATATATATCTCATCAGCCAGTTCAAGTACTTCTGTAAGATTATGCGAAACCATTATCACGGATTTTAAAGGAGTTTCTCCGCTGAAGAGGATGTTGTATATATCCTGCCTCAATCCCTCCGCAGTAAGTTCATCAAGATGGGCAAATGGCTCATCCATTAAGAAAACATAAGGATCTGCGGCAAAGGCCCTTGCAATTGCTACTCTCTGCCTCATTCCACCGCTCATTTCCTTGGGATAAAGGTCTTCGAACCCGTCCAGCCCGACTCTGGAAAGTGCTTCCTTTGCCTTGGATTCCATCTCATCCCTGGACATGTCCTTTGCCTTCATTGACAGCATGACATTTTCCTGGGCATCCATCCATGGAAATGTAACTATCGATTGATGTATGAGTGCAACCTCCGGAGTAGGTTCGTGGAGGGTTTTTCCCATGAGTTTTACTATACCCTTATCGGGTTTCAAAAAGCCTCCAATTATTCTCAGAAGTGTTGATTTGCCTATTCCTGAAGGCCCTATTATTGCAATAAATTTGCCTGAATCGGCTCTTATGTTGATATTTTCGAATACATCGTAGCCGTTGTCATATGAAAAGTAAATTCCATCAGCCTCAAGAACGGAATTTGATACATTTTCATTTTTTATTTCTGCCTCCATTATGATTCACCTCGTTATGGTGAAAATACCCCCGATCATAATGGTTATTTTTATTACATCCTTTATAGTGTATTCACGAGGTTATCTCCAGAGGAGTATTAAAATAATCTATATATAATTATG
Source organism: Thermoplasmata archaeon (assembly GCA_021820565.1). Taxonomy (GTDB): domain Archaea; phylum Thermoplasmatota; class Thermoplasmata; order Thermoplasmatales; family Thermoplasmataceae; genus Ferroplasma. The sequence continues at coordinate 764 of JAKADL010000007.1, read as the reverse complement.
CCGGGATGCGTTATAATGATTTTGTATTGCAGTTTATTGTTTTTTTCGGAATAAATGCCACCATTTTTTGGTTTTATCCGATGATTTTGAATTAGCAGTCATGCTTTTCTGATTAACGGGCTCGAGCAGTACGTCCTTTCCAACAAAGATGAAACCTATAGTTATGCTATCAATGTTATCATGGATCCATTTATCATTCCTGTAATCCCTGAACTTATCATTGGAAACTATCAGACAGTTCTTCTCCCTAGCATAATCCAGTATGAACATGTCAGCACGTATACCTGATGGTGCCAGGATTATGGATTTATTGTCAATCATGCGATCGAGTTTTTCTTTTTCATCAATATTATACCTTATATTCGCATCACATATTGTTATTATTTCAGATGCTTTGAATTCCTTAAGTTTATTTATCACTGACAGGATATTTTCCAGTAAGGCTCTTTTTTTTCCTGATTTGCTCATGCCATACATTGCAACGTTGCTCCCGTCTACAATAACGATTGAACCAGAAATTTTGTTTTGATACATAACCAGACTTCAATGCAGATAAAAAATAAAAAGATTATCTAAAATATTCAATCTCCAAGTTCTTTCAATTCTTTTTTCGAGAATAGTATTTCTTTTAATTCCCTGTCAAGTTCAGGATCGTTTCTTCTGAGGTATTCAAGCAGAAGTGAGAAATGCTCCTTTTCATCATCCCTGTTATGCTTTATTACATCCTTCAATGCAACATCCTTTGTGGCATCTAATCTCTCATC
>JAKADL010000006.1 GCA_021820565.1 Thermoplasmata archaeon | reverse complement strand
ACTATGCCTGATGCGTAGGCAGTTGGGGTGCTTGATGCAAGACCATACCATCCACCCGCGGCAGCCAGTTTTGCCGGATTAAGGGCACCGATGAATACTACCTGCAGTAAAACGTATACTACAATTCCGGTCAACACTGAGAATACAGTTGCCCTCGGTATTGATTTCTGCGGGGTTTTTGCCTCGCCTCCATAATCCAGCGCCTGCCTGAACCCCAGGAATGAGAACACTATACCGTCGGTTGATACAGCTTCAAATATAGTTGCACTGTTATTGTTGGGTAGGAAGCCACCAAGAGCCGGGCTTGTAAAGTTTGGAGTATGGAATACTAGAAATGCGAGCATAACTATGGTTATTGATGGAATAATTAATTTCCACCATGTCATAGCTGTATTTGTCTTTCCCATGATTCTTACACCGGCATAGTTCAATGCGAAGAAAGCAACTATGAGTATCCCTGCCAGAACTATTCCGAGACCTGTCAGCAGTGCTACAGTAGAGGAAGGATCAAGTGGGTTGGGCGCACTGTAAGATAGACCTGGTACATAAGAACTTGCATAGGTTATTACAGCCTCGGCTTCTACAGCCGGAACAGAAACGGCGGATAGAAAATATGTCCAGCCGAAGAACAAACCGGCAACTCCACCGTGGGAATAATGACCGTACCTGCTAATTGCACCGGTTCTCGGTATCATACCACCAAGCTCTGCATAAACCAAAGCTATGAATAAAACCAGGACACCACCAATTATCCATGATAGTATTGCGGCAGGTCCGGTTGTTGCCGCGGAAGCTGCGGCCGCAAACAGCCAGCCAGACCCTATTATACCACCAAGACTCAAGAAATAAAGATCCCATGTGGTGAGAGCTTTCTTTAATTTTCTGTCCTGACTTTTACTATTAGCTATAACATCTTTTTCTGATTCAAAATCAGCCATATGTGAAGATATAACAGTTATATTTAAATTTTACTCAATTAATATGGATAATATACTCATTACAGTACGGAATTAGAGTAATTTTGGATGATATATCTTCAACTTTACTATCTAAAAACCTGTTTAAAATTGATTATATTTATATCAGTGGATATGATTATGTATTATAGATATGGTTGCTAAAGAAGAAGATAATGGAGAAAATATTACGAGGGTAATTACACCCAACAAGAGAAAGGGAGAAATTTATGGAATAGTGGAGAAATTATCCGGAGCCTCAAGACTAACGGTTATGTGTGAAGATGGCTCAACCAGGAATTGTAGAATACCGGGCAAAATGAAAAAAAGGATGTGGATCAGGGAAGGTGATCTTGTTATTGTAAAACCATGGGATTTCCAGGATGAAAAGGGTGATGTGGTTTACAGATATACCAGAACCCAGGCAATGTACCTGAGCAGAAACAGGATGTTGCCGGAAATAATAGATGTCTTCAATGAACGATAAAAGTGCACTGAAGCAATTAATTGAATCGGATGAATTTTCTAACAGACTTAATCTTGACAGGAAAACCTATGGCCTTGTATTTGATAGAAGAACATTGAATGCAATTTATGAAGTTATAAAAAAATATGATATAGATTATATAAATTTCCCAATATCCAGTGGAAAAGAATCGCTCATATTCAATATAGTGCTCAGGAATGGAGAGACCAGAGCATTGAAAATATATAAAATGTCTACATTGAAATTTTCTAATACTATGGAATATATAAAGGGCGATTATAGATTTGACAAAGAAAGGATAAACAGATCCAATGTTGTATATGTATGGGCACAGAAAGAATATACAAATCTCAAGGGATTGAGAGAAGCAGGGATACATGCCCCTAAACCTTATGGATTTTACAGGAATATCCTGCTGATGTCGTATCTCGGTACTGCCAGAGGCCCTGCACCGCAAATAAAAGATTTAACGGAGGGTTTCCAAAAATTGTATGATGAATTGAAAAGAGCCATGTGGCTTATGTACCATAAGGCGGGCATTGTCCATGCTGACCTCAGTGAATATAATATACTTTATTATAGAAAAAATCCATACATCATAGATGTGGGGCAATCTGTATCTATAAAGCATCCGATGGCAGAGGATTTCCTGGAGAGAGATATTAAAAACATAGTTTCATTCTTTACAAAGAAAGATGTAACATGCAATGTAAAAGATCTATATAGTTATATTAAAGGTGGTATAAATGCTTGATATAGGCAGTTTAAAAATACCCTATGCCAGAATAGGTGTACTGATTGGCAAAGAGGGAAGCATAAAGGATAAGATAGAGGAAGAGGGAAAGGTAAAACTGGACATTGATTCTGAAAATGCCTCTGTTACGGTTTATCAGAAAAGTGATCCGTTAAAGGCATTGATGGCGATGAATGTTGTTCAGGCTATTGGCCGGGGATTTAATCCCGATAAGGCAATGTTTCTTTTTGATGATAGTATACAGCTAATAGTTATATCAATTAAAGAATTTGTAAAAAAAGATACAAAAAGAATAAAAGAAATCAGAGGCAGACTCATAGGCAAGGAAGGGCATACCAGGGAAATTATAGAAGAACTTACAGGCACGTATATATCAATAAGCGGGAATACTGTTTCTATTATAGGTGATTTTATATCTATACAGTATGCAAGGGAGGCCGTGAACATGATACTTCAGGGCAGGAAGCACAAAACTGTTTATGCCTATCTGGAGAAAAATGCAGGTGAATTAAAATTCAGGAAAATGGAAGAAAGCTTTGGGAATGATTGAAAACCGTTAAAGTTTATATCCTTTTTAGTAATATCTTATTATAGCGGGGTAGGGTAGTCAGGAGATCCCGACGGGCTCATAACCCGTAGACCAATGGTTCAAATCCATTCCCCGCTACTTACAGTTTTTGTTATCTATATATTTAATTATTGATTCAAAGTTTGAATTTCCTGTAAAACATGATTTATACCCATAATTTTTAAGTGTTTCCGCAGTAACTGCACCTATAGCATAAATACATTTATTTACCATTATACCACCAATCTCTTCATAAAATATCCTGGCTTCCATAGATGATGTCAGAAGTATCCCTTTACATTCCGGGTTAAAAAATAATTCCTTTATATGCGTATTTTCAAGTTTTACAACTTTGTAGATATAATATTCCTTGAAATTTGAATTGTGGCTTTCAAGCCAGTCATTTATAATATTGTTTGATTCGTTGCTGCGGAAGAGAGCTATTCTTGAATTGCCATACTTTTCCAGCAGTGATATAACCCCGTAGGAATTTTTTGCAGTGGGTACGGAAACATTTCCTGTATACTTTTTAACCTCACCTGCCGTCTGTTCTCCTATTGCAATAATATCTGGATTTTCTGTATATTCATAATAATGCTTGAAGAATTCTACCGCCCCAATGGAGCTTGTAAGAACCACCACAGAGGGTTTATTTTTTATAATATCATTAGCTATATTTTCATTCTTTCCTTCTTTTATAATAGCTGTTAGAGGTACATTTTTGACATTTATGCACAGCGTTTCCACAGGCTCAAACTTGATCCTGGGCCTTGTTGTAATTATATATTCAGAAATAGCCATAACCTGCAATCGCCTCCCTTATCTGCTCCACAACAAGATCTAAATCCGATTCAGTAAAATTCAAATCTTTATATTCATCTGATTTCAATGAATAAAATCGTGTCTTTATTGTTCCACTCGATGAAAGAATGCCCACGGGCATTGAACAACCGAGATTGAGTTTTTCGGTGATATATCTTTCATTCACCAGATTTTTATATGTATCCGGATCGTTGACACATCTGATAATTCTGGATGTTTCAGAATTCTTTTTGCCTACTATGGCTATTATTCCCTGACCCGGTGCCGGCAGGAACTGTTCTTCCGGAAGATCAAAATGTTCCAGATCAAGTTTCATCCTGATATATGCTGCCTTTGCAATAATGATGCCGGAATATTGACCTGACATGTATCTGAAAACTCTTGTATCTATGTTGCCGCGTATATCTGAAATATTCACATCCATGTTTACTGTTTTTGCCTGCCTTATTCTTCTCATGCTGGATGTGCCAAGGGTATCTGTATTTTTCATCTCTTCCACGGGAATTCTGGATATTAACACGTCCCGGTAATCCTCTCTCTTTAGAACTGCACTGATTTCTAAACTATCATGCATAGTAGATGGGATGTCCTTTGCGCTATGTACAGCCAGATCTATTTCGCCGTCTATTATTCTCTGATTGAGCTCATCAACGAATACACCTGTTGAACTCATCCTGTACAGTGGGGTTTTCCTGTTGGCATCACCCTTTGATGTGAAAGTTTTTATTTCCACATCATGTCCAGCTACCTCCAGGGCGGTCTTTACACTTCTGGCCTGTATCAGTGCCAGTTCACTATTTCTAGTTCCCAGTATCAAAGACATTTCAACACCGAAGAGAGGGCATCAACAGTTCTCTGGAAATCTTTCTCGCCGTGTGCAAAACTGATAAATTCTGTTTCAAATTGGCTGGGCGGGAAGAAAATTCCCTTATTGAGAAGGCCATGGAACATTTTGTTGAATTTATCCGTATCGGATACTCTGGCTGTATTGTAATCAATCACATTTTTATCGTTGAAAAATATCTGGAACATTGAATAGCATCTGTTAACTACTGCGTTTATACCGTATTCTTCTATGATGGAATTAAGTTCTTTTTCCAGCCTGGCTGCATAACCGTTAATGTATGAATAATCTTTTGACTTCAGTATTCCCAGAGTTGCAATTCCTGCTGCCATGGTAAGAGGATTACCAGAAAATGTCCCTGCCTCATAGACATTGCCGGCCGGTGCTATTTTTTCCATTATATCCTTTCTTCCACCGAACATGCCCACTGGGGCACCTCCACCTATTATTTTGCCCATAGTGGTGATATCCGGTTTTATCCCGATTATATCCTGATAACCACTGAAGGCGAATCGGAATCCTGTAATAACTTCATCGAATATAAGCAAAGATGAATATTTTTCAGTGATCTCCCTGAGTGATTTTAAAAAGTCCTTTTCTGGATTAACAACACCTATGTTCCCGAGAACAGGCTCCGTGATTACCGCAGCTATATCAGTTCCATGCTCCCTGAATAGTTTTTCTATACTTTCAAAATCGTTATACTGCCCCACCAAAACAGTTCTGGAGACTTCTTCAGGAACTCCGGAGGAAGATGGAACTCCGAATGTCATGGTTCCGCTTCCGGATTTTATCAGTGCGTAGTCATGGGCTCCATGGTATCCTCCCTCCATTTTTAGAATATACTTTTTTCCTGTGAAGCCCCTTGCAACCCTGATTGCGTGCATTGTAGCTTCAGTTCCGGAATTTGTAAAACGGAGCATATCAATAGATTTGACAGAATTTTTTATCATTCGCCCAAGATTTATCTCATTTTCAGTAATTGATCCGAACAAGATTCCCTTATCAACCTGCCCTTTGATTTTCATAGCAACATCAGGATTGGCATGTCCCAGTATCATTGGCCCGAAGCCCATAGAATAATCGATATATTCTTTGCCATTAACGTCAATAATTTTAGAACCGCTTGCCTGCTGAAACATGACCGGCTCCGGAGAATAGTATCTAACAGGAGAATTTACACCCATTGGAAACAATTCCCTTGCTTCCTTAAATAGCTCTGAAGATTTCATATTTCTACATCAATTTTTAGGATTTATGTTTTTGTTATTGTTGTTTAAATAAAATATTTGGAGCAGAGACCAGTAGACCTTAAAAGGCAATGATCTTGATAAACAGTTTTTCCATATACCACTTGATTATTTAAAATTGTCAGACATATTATAAAATCCATTAAAAAAATTGAGGTCTGTTTATTTTATTAATATTATCATGCAATTATTTCTGCAATCAAATTTCTTTTATAATAATAACTATGCAATATGGCAAAATAATTTAAGCATAAAAATTTATATATATCATGGACATGATCTTATATGTCAGACAATCAGGATAATTCTATTATGTATGTAATAGCATATCTTATACCCATATTAACAGGTGTGCTTGTATATATTATGTACAATAATAATAAGAGATTAAAGTTTCATGCAATCCAGGCAATAATTCTAGGCATCGCCATATTGTTTGTTGATGTTATTTTTTATATAATTTCATTTGTTATATTCCCCCCGATATTCTATGCAGGTTATATTATTGAGATAATTCTATGGGTTTATGGCCTGTATGTAGGTTATAAGGCATCAATTGGCACAGATATAAGTATTAAATACATAGGAGATTATGCATCGAGCCAGTCCGGTTTCCAGAAACAATAATAAGTTAATTGCGTAATTATATTTATTTAAATCAATACTGGCGAGCATCATTTTATCTGTTATTCCGTATAAATCAATTTTATAAAGTTTATATTAATAATAATTATAGGCTTATTTATGATTTTGGCGATATATAAAATAAAACAGGACCGTTATATCATGAGAAAAATTTAAAATCAGAGATAATTAAGGGCTCATTCATTTAATTTTGCTATTAAATAAGGCAAGGATTCTTCATAACGCGGGGTGTTATAGAAGTGCCCTCCGTTGAATTCCATATATGTGTGTTTTATGTCAAGTAACTCCATTTTTTTATGCAATGTCCTCATACCCATATACAGGCTATATTCATCCTTTGTACCTACATCTAGATATATAGCATCGAGCTTTCTGAGGTTTGATGCATTTGATTCAACATTGTTTACAGGATCATACCCGGACCATTTTTTCCATATATCCTCATTGAACATTCCTGTTTCAGTATCAAATGGCAACTCCGGAAGATGATTTTCATTATTATATGAATAAAATGCTGACATGCCGATTATATTCAATGTTCTTATTTCATTATCGGTAAGATCGTCTTTCTGTGCCATTTTTTCCATATAAGCAGTTAATGAAGTACCATGTAATTCACGATATGCGATAGGAATATCCGGAATATAGACATATTCAAAGCCACTATCTCCGAAATGATCTGCAAATCCACTGATTATTTCAGGGTATCTGGATGCCAGTGTATATGACCCGAATCCACCGGATGATTTCCCGAAGAGCCCTACCTTCCCTGTCTCGAATTTCTCAGAAATTAGCGGTATGATTTCTTTTACTAAGAAATCTTCGTAATTCCCGACTGCAGGGGAATTTATATACTGATTTACATGATATTTTGTAGAAAAATCAGGATTGATGATGACAGCATTCCCCAGCAGATCTTTTTTATGAAGTTTATTCAAAACCTGTGAAAATCTATTATTGAGTTTTGGTGTCCCGTTTAATCCGGCCATTTCAATGAGCAGTGGTGCCCCCGTTACGAGTTTATCCGGGTGGAATACAAGTATTTTCCTATCTACCGGGTCTCCCAATGGATTATTTTCAAGTGCTTTACTTTTTATATCAACAAGTTCGGAGATAAGTGACATATATCTTAATTGCAGGAAAATACTTATGTTTAATCCATACTCTTATTATTTGTGCCTGAATGAATTTTAGAAGAAATTAGCTGGCACTGTAAACCAGATGCATGATAAAAATCTTAAATTCCTTGATTTGATACACAATTAATGATAAGACCCTGCATAGCTGTTGATAAAATTGAAGCGGACATTACGATCAAAAATATCCGTGAGCAGGGTCTCCTTGACAGTAATTACAGGATAGAACAGATTGGGGATACTGTTTATATACCTTTATTGCGAAAATCCAACGACTCAATGACCCATAATTTCAGGGAAATAAAAGATAGTATAAGCAGAATAAAAGAACAGCTGGTGGAATCTGGAATAAACCCTTCGGATATTTCCTATATAAGACTTGGAGATTCCCTGATTTTTAAAAGAACAATAACAAGGAAAATTGCATGCATATTTTCGGATTTGCCGGGTATAAAAAATATATATTGCGAAACCGGAAAGATCAGCGGAATTAAGAGGAGACCATCCCTGAAATTGATGTATGGCCCTGGCGGGGAAACCAGGGTTATAGAATATGGAATTACCTATGTCATGGATCTTCAGAAAGTCATGTTCTCTCCGGGCAACATTAATACAAGAAGCAAAATGCATTCAATAGACCTCTCCGGTTGCACGGTCATGGATATGTTCTGTGGCATAGGGTATTTTTCACTTCCGGTTTTGAAAAATAGTATACCCGATAGGATGATCTGCTGTGATATCAATTCTGATTCTTTATATTACCTGAAAGAGAATCTGTCCATAAATAGGATAAATTATCCGGTACAGATATTTTCAGGAGATTCACGTAGTTTACTTCCATTTGTCAGGGCGGATTATATAATCATGGGAAACTTTAACAGCCCAGATTTTTTGAATGCTGCACTGATCAGGTCTGGTTGTGGGACAAAAATATCTATGCATTATTTAACCACAACCAATGGCGAGGAGATTATGGAAAGTAATATTATAAAAATGGCGAGAAAGCTTGGTTTTATAATACAATGTACATATACTGCTATCGTTAAATCCGTAGGGCCCAGATATATCCACATAAACTCAATATTTACTGTTATGCAGAAAATTTGAGCAAACATTAATTAGTATCTGGATGATTTGATTTAATGGCAAATCACGTGGACATCACTTTTATTGATGCCGTATCACTAATGCTGCGGGCCCTGCTCCTTATTGCTTTTGCGGCCGTCATCATACATATGTTCATAGGAATGTACATAGCTATAGATGGTGCGGTAAAAGAGCCGTCAACCGTTGAAACTGCCATTTATGATTTCATTGATATCATAGTCGAGGATTCGCTTCTTGCCGTTGTTATATTTGAGATCTATGAAAGCATAATACAGTTTTTCCACGGGGAAGGCGATACTATACTTTACATTATAAATGCCGCAATATCCTTTACAGCGAGGGAAATAATCCTGACAATTTTTGCGGCTCATATATTCAAACTTGTGAATACATATGAACTTCTTGGATTTTCTGCACTCATACTTGCACTTGCTGGAACCAGATATCTGTTTATATTAACGGAGAAGAACAAAAAACTAATAGAACATCAATAATTGCATAAAAGTTATTATATTATTTTCTAATCACCATCTTGGATAATGATAAATCCATCAAAATGGTGATAATAAATGGTAAATAATAATAGAACAGGTTATGTTCCAAAACCCATGGAAACATTAAAAAATTCACTATCAAAGAACATAATGATAGACGTCAGGGGAAACAGGACATATTCCGGTGTACTTGAAGGATACGATATATACATGAATCTGGTTTTGAAGAATGCAACAGAAACCATAAATAATGAAAACAAGGGAACTTTTGGCATGATGCTATTGCGCGGGGATAATATAATATTTGTATCACCATCTGGAGGAGAGTAATATGAGTAATGGAACTTCATCAATGGGAAAGGCGAATAATAAAAAGATCCACATAAGATGCAGAAGATGTGGACATAACAGCTATAACGTTAGGGAAAAAAGGTGCTCTTACTGTGGATTTCCTTCCCCGAGAATCAGACACTACAACTGGGCAAAAGCCAAGTGAGGAGTGCGCTGTTGTCGGTTATACCGGCAGTGACGCATTCACAAATCTCAATTTTTCCTTAAGGGCTTTGCAGCATAGAGGGCAGGAAAGTTCAGGCATAGCCACGTTTGACGGCAAAATACATATAAAAAAAGGCATGGGCCTGGTTTCTGAAGTGTTCAGAGGCGAGGTTTTGCCAGGAAGAATAGGAATCGGGCATAACAGATATTCAACTGCCGGATCCAAGGGCATTGAAAATGCAGGGCCATTTGTCATTTCTTCATCGCTGGGATACATTGGAATCTCACATAATGGCGAGATTACAAATGCACATGATCTCAGGGAGAAACTAAAAGAAAAAGGTTACATATTTTACAGTTCCAGTGATACAGAGGTGTTACTAACAGAAATCGTTAGTGAGATAGGGAAATATGGTATAATAGATGGAATAAAAAAGGCCATGCTGAAGATAAAGGGCGCATATGCCCTTGCAATTTTAATAAACGATGTACTTTATGCCCTGAGAGACCCATTCGGTTTCCGTCCTTTAATACTGGGAAGAACGAAAGGCGGCTATATAATAGCGTCTGAGAGTGCTGCTATTGATACGGTATCCGGGGAAATTATAAGAGACATAGCACCGGGGGAACTTATGGAAATCAGGGAATCGGGATATAGAAGTATTTTTACTGTTGAACACAACGTATCCCACTGCATGTTTGAATATGTCTACTTTGCAAGACCCGATAGTATAATAGATAAAAGGGAGGTATTCGATGTCCGATATAATATAGGGATAAAGTTGGCAAAGGAGAATCCCGTTGAAGCCGATGTTGTCGTCCCTGTCCCAGATTCGGGCAGATCCCAGGCACTCGGTTATTCTGTGTTTTCCAATATTCCTTACAGTGAAGGACTAATCAAAAACAGATATTCTGACAGGACATTTATTTTACCGGATCAGAAATCCAGATACGATGCAATAAAAATAAAACTGAATACCATTAAATCCGTAATAAAGGGAAAAAGGGTGGTTCTGGTTGATGATAGCATAGTCCGTGGAAACACAATGAAGCATATAATAAGTATACTGAGAAAGGACGGTGCCACAGAGGTTCATGTGCGTGTGGGGTCTCCCCCCATAATTGCCCCCTGTTATTTCGGTGTGGATATGAAAACGAGCAGCGATTTTATAGCTGATAACCACACAATTGATGAAATAAGAAGGGAAATAAATGCAGATTCACTGGGATACTTAACCATAGAAGGATTGAGTGAGAGTATAGGTATGAATGAACTATGCCTGGGATGCCTTACAGGCATCTACCCGGATGAAATTCCGGAAGGGGCAAAACCCAATTATACCTGATCACTCATCCGGTTTTTTATTTCCGAGATCATATTATCCACATTTCCTCCTGTATTGAAATAATCCATTTTCAATGTTATTGCCATTTTATTCGCTATTGTTCTGGCCACCTTTCCTCTTTTGTTCGGAGCCAGGGCCGAAAGTCCGGGATAATTAAAAATTATTCCATGTTTTGGCGACGGTGTGCCCTTTCTCATATGATTGAAGAATGCTTTTTCTGCGCCCAGGATCTGTAATGTTCCGGCAGGGTATTTAACAAGATTTTTGAGGCTGCCGGCTTTTAAAAGGAAGTCAAGTGCCAGAACAGGCCCTATTAAACGTACTGTTCCAGGCATATAACTCTGTATTTCAGTTTGCAGGTATTCATCCAGGTATTTTCTGAATCCGCATAATAAAGAACCCATATCCGCTGCACGGCTATCCGTTTCATTCAGATTTGCATTTTTCAACCTGGAAAAATAAAGGCACGGATCATTGTTGTATTTTATATCCAAAAGAGTATATATAGAGACAAGCTTCTCTAGATATAGATTTATGATTTCATCTATTTCCTTCCGGACAGAATACATTTTTATTATATACTGATCGTGTGAAAATTCAGAACTTATTCTTTCCTTTTCGTATTTGAGGAGGAGATCTCTTAAATCCGGGATTTTTTTTGAACATGTCTCTTCCGTTTCCGGGATTTTTCCTTCCCTCAGGCTCTCGAATATGTTCATGTAATCTTTTTCCAGGTTTCTGTACAGGTATATTTTTTTGTCTACTATCTTTCCGTACCACATTATTTTCTCCATATTTATCACTCAGTATTCCATCCAGGTCAACAGCTTTCAGATCATTAAGTTCATCCACAAGCATTGTTCCATATGCAATGAGTTCATCATTGTCTGTGTATATTGCAACCCTGCTTCCCTTGTGGAATTGACCAACTATGGCTTTTATCCCGGCAGGGTATATATCTGATCCATGCATAATGTTCCTGACAGCGGTATTTTTAACAATAACTTTAGGGAAATCAGAAAAAACGAAGTCCATTGGTATAACCAGCCTATCCAGTACAGACCTGTTTCCATTTTTTTTCAGGACAGCGGCATCGCTCAATTCCTGGAGTGTATGAATCTGACCTTCGTTGAAATCCCCGGTGGAGAGCCTTCTGAGATCGGCCATCTGAGCTCCTGTGCCAAGAACGTAACCCATATCGGTGCATAGAGTCCTGATATATGTTCCTGATTCACATTTTACCCTGAAAAGTATTAATTTATCTATTATTTCCAGTATATCCATCCGGTATATTGTCCGTTCCCGGACCTGCCTTGAAACTGCCGATCTAACCGGAGGAAGTTGGTATATTTTTCCCGTAAATTCCTTGAAAACATTACTAATTGAATCGCCATCGGCTTGAGAATACAATCTCATTACAGAGATGTACTCTTTGGGTTTTTCGTGTACAAGGTCTATGAGTTTTGTGGCTTTGCCCAGTGCCATGACAAGTACCCCTGAAACCCCCGGGTCAAGTGTTCCTATATGGCCAACCCTCTTTTCCCCTGTAATATCCCTTACCCATGCATCTATCTGGTGGCTTGTTGGCCCTTTAGGTTTATCTATTACTATAAATCCGCTTAGTTCATCATTATTTGATCCTGAATTGTACATAATCTATACTCTATTATAATCCAGATTTTAATCTTTGTTTTTAACCGGCCTGCGATTAATATAATCAACAACACTATCTACTATGGTTTCAGGCAGGCAATTATCCGTATCTATAATATAATCATAATAGCTGAAAACTCTGTAATCCAGTCCATAAAATTCCATGTATCGCATAACTTCCGATCTGCCTCTTGCTATTATACGCTTTTCATCTGTATCCCTATCTCTTTCCATAAGCCTCTGTATTCTTACCTGAAGTGATGTATTTAAATATATTTTTATAGCTTTTAGGTCTCTGGAGGCAAGTACACCTGCAAGCCGTGATTCCATAACCATATTATCATTTGTTTTCATAAAATTAAGAATCATCTTATCCTGTTCGCGATCTATTTCGGGATGGCTCTCTGCATAACTGCTGAACTCAATGAGATTCATACCCGATTCCTCTGCCTTTTTCCTGAAGAAATATCCACCGGAAAAAAATTTATAATTCAATTTTTCCGCCAACAATGTACCTACGGTTGTCTTGCCAGATCCTGACTCGCCACTAATAGTAATTATCATATGGATTGCGCCACATCCTCATCTATTTTCCTGAGTTTGTATGTGAAATCAATGTACTTCATAATCATGGTTACAAAGTATCCAACTGCCAGATTTCCCAGCGTGTAAAGAGCCATCCACAGTGGCATAATGTATATTTTGGATGTAACTATGTTTAAATTCAGATCCCATGGCATTGATACATACTGGTAAGATAGTGTAAGCATGAATACATATAGCCATATGAATATCAGGAAGAAGAATATTTCAGTAACCATTAATGGCTTCATGGTGTTCATTGAGAGTGCTGCCTGATCCATCTGCCTCTGCATCTGCATTTTCTGTAACTTCTGCTGCCTCCCACGGTCCCCCGATCTATAAGCTTCACGCATCGCCTTTGAGTATGCCCTGCTGATTGTCTGCATTTTGCCCATTTTCAGCCAGTCTGTAAAGAAGTATCTGGGTATCGATGATATCAATCCCAGGATAATACCTGTAAGCATCAGTGTTAAAATGGGGAGCTTGTAATTAAATCCGAGCAGTGGCATAAAGAAGTAGTTAAGGTAATGGCCTAACGGGTTCCTTATGGAAGGATCGCTGATAATAAAGATTAAACCCAGTCCTGCAAACATGAAGACAAACTCTATCATCATGAACTTTGTCATTTGCGGATTCTGTGGTCTAGTATTTCCCTGTTGCATGTTATAATCCCTTCAATATATTTTCTGCTGCTATCTCTGGATGATTGTCTGGATTATATATATACTTTATTGTGGCTCCAGAATAGACTGAGTAAGCAGCTGCATAGTACCTGTTGACCTCCTGATGCTCCTTTATATCCTGTATTGTATCACCATCCCTGTTCCTGGTTGAATCATTTTCCCTCCTGCGTTTGATTTCATCAGGACTTGATTCTATAAGGAAATAAGAAGATACCATGAGTTCTCTCAGTACCCATTCAGGAAGCCCGGGAAGGTATCCTGCAGGTGATTTTATGGACATATGGGTATCTATAATGATATTTTCCATTTTCCCTATTTTATTCGAGGCTTTTTTCTGGAGATTTTTCTGCGTATCAACATCAAGCCTTCGTATATCATCTCTGGATTTGACTATATCAAGATCCCGCGCCATGTCAAACATCAATGATCCGAAGTTTATTATCTCATACTGTGTTTTTTTTGAAACCATATCCAGGATAGTAGATTTGCCTACCCCCGGAATACCTGAAATTACAACTCTCATGTTTATCCACCACTGAAGAACTGCCTTATCAACGGATGCATTTCCATCAACTGTTCCCTGCCCATTGCCTCATAGAACTGTATTACAATTCCAACGGCCAGCAAAAGACCGGTACCACTTGTATCTCCTACAGTTCCAATAAGATCAGCAGCTCCTGCAAGTATACCCACAATTGCACCGCTGAATATAGTTATTGCGGGTATGTACTTGCTTAACACCTTTGCCATTATACGTGGATCACGCCTGAAACCTGGTATCTGCATACCACTGGAACGTATCTGCTTGGCCACAGCCTCTGGCCCCATATTGGTAGTCTCGATCCAGAATTTTGCAAAGAGTATACTGAACCCGACCAGGAACGCCATGAACACTATGATATGTAGCAATTCCTCAACTGGCGTGTGACCGAATAGCACGCTCTGCGAGACCGAGGGCTGCAATATAGGGAATAGCCAGTCGGATAGACCGTTAGGCGTGTAAAGATAAAACGCCAGCCCTCCTGTTGGTGTGGTGGAAGATATACCCAGCGCCGAAACCTGGGCAGATGTTGCGTATGACCCTAAAAGGGCGCTATGGCCAAGTATAGGAATTTTGTCAAGTACCGGACTATGCCAGAATAGTAGCGTCCACATAGAAATGTTGGCCAGAAGTGCCGTTGCAAGTATAACCGGTATATTTGAGGCATATAGGAGCTGCAATGGGTATCTTCCCCTGGCACCACGGACACGTTCATGTGCTATGGGGAGCTCTATCTTGCTACTCTGGAAGAATGCCACAATGAAGAATATAAGCAGCGTTCCAACCAGAGCAATCATAGGATTTGGCTGTGCGAAGAGTATCTGCTCCATGCCTGTATTTGTCAGGTATGAACCAGGTGCATTCATGAAAAGGTAAAGTGCCTTCGGTATTGCACCTGCAGGTGGGTTTGACAGGGATAATGGGGATGTTATTGCAGAAGGTATCCAGTTAAATGTCCCCGTGAACAACTGCTGGGATACGCCCGCGGCTATAAACAGGGATATACCGGAACCTATACCGTACTTTGATACGACCTCATCCATGAGGAATACCAGATATGAACCGAAGAATAACTGCAATATAATAATACTCTGCGCCAGAAATTCTCCGTAACCCGGTACAACATGTGCAATGCTGGATACAAGCCCGGCATCGGGAACGAGGAATCCGAATGCCTGTGGGATTGCCTCCACAAATATCATTATAATTACCAGAAGCTTCTGGAAACCCTGGTACATGGCCTTGTCACTGGAATCACTCAAGTCAAGATTGAATATTTTTGCACCGGCAAATAACTGCATTACTATACTTGCGGTTACAATGGGTCCTATCCCGAGATCCATCAGCGATCCGGAAGCACCGGCAAAAATTGCCCTGAAGGAGGCAAAAACATCCACTGTCTGTGATGTGTTCAGTCCGTAAATATAGATATTGGTCAGGGCAAAATATATAAGGACAACCACGGCCGTCCACAATAGTTTGTATTTGAACGGTACATGCCCTTTCGCCTTTTTTACAGCCGGAAGTTTCGCCGTAAGATTTTCAAGCCCGTATAATTTGCTTTTCTTTGGGCCCTTATAGCTCAACAAAAGGTATGCAATAATAAAAAGGGGAGATGATAGCAGACCGAGAATGAATAATTTCATGCCTGTGTAATGGGAAAAATAATAAAATACAACAATGAACAGGGCGAAAATAAATATTATGGGAATGGCCACTCCCTTATTTCTACGGATTTCAGTCATTTTCTATCGTAGTACCGTAATTGGAAAGCTTATTAATAGATTTTTCGGTAGCCTGCGGTATTTTGATTCTGCACTTCATTTCAAAATTTCCAGTTCCGAGCAGTTTTGTATATCCGGCACTTTCAAGGTCTATTAAATCATCCACAATATAACCCATTGCCTTCAATTCATCATAACGATCATTTAATTGAGTAAGGGTTATGGAATTTTGATGTGTTCTCGAATGGCTGGTAAATCCATGTACGCCGTAATGATTTTTATCGTGTATAATCAGCCATATTTTTCTGTGGCCCCCGAGTCCAGCCATTCCACTGCCTCCTCTCTTTCCTTTGCCTCTGCCTGACTTCATACCTCTTCCATAATGGCCTCCTCTTAATTTTTTAGTTTTTGTTCTCACCATTTAAATTCACCCCCGGAATAATCATACGCCTTATGATATTGTTAATTTTGCTGCCCCTGTATCCGGCAGAACCCTTTTGATGGAATGGCTTTTGAATCGCTTCATATCCGCCCTTTGGAGGGTTGAGCCTTATTACAGGGTTAACATCCTTGAGATCCTTGAACTTTACCTTACCATCCAGAAGTCCCTGGGCAAGATCACCTATGGAAGAGAATCCTTCTTCTTTGAGGTAATCCTCTGTTAATTTTTTATGCCCTACTAACAGAACTCTCTCCTTGAGCACCAGTTCAAGGGTTTCCCTGTCTATTTCACCCCATGTTACATAATCTTTTACCCGGTTCAGCATACCGTTTATGCTCTCGGTTTCAGGGAATATAACCATGTGATTTATTCTGTTAAGATTCAGCAGTTCAGCTGTTTTTTCTGCACTTGGTTTGATGCCCGTGCTTCCTCTAATCCTTATTATTGCTATCATGTTCTATTCCTCCTACATATATGGGCGTTGTCAGATTGATTTTAGGATTCATCTTCATTGATACTGTCTGTTTCAATGCATCAAATGTAGCCAGCGCATAGTTTACTGTTGTTTTTGTGTGACCTGATGCAAAACCCCATGCATCCTCTATTCCTGCCATTTTGAGTATGATTTTTACGACATCCCCAACGGCAAGGCCTACTCCCTGAGGAGCAGGCTTGAGTTTAACAACAACTGATCCGGACTTGCCGGTAATTTCAAATGGAAGTGAGTGTGGCCTTCCACATCCGCATTCCCATGAACCGCATCCTCTCTTTATTTCTATGATGTTTGTTTTAGCGTTGTTTATGGCTTTTCTTATGGCCGGGGCAGCTTCCTTAGCCTTTCCCCGCCCTATTCCTATGTATCCATTTCCATTGCCAACTACTGCTGTAATTGAGTAGTTCATCCTTCTTCCTGAATCAGTCATCCTCTGTGCTCTTTCTATGTTAATGACCTCATCCTGCAGATCCGGAATCAGGTAATCCACTATCTGGTATTCCTGCACTGGCAGTTTTGTGTGCAGTGCATCGCCAATACTCTGAATTTCATTATTGGCTACGAGTCTTCCAAGTTCTGTTTTAGGAATCCATTCTTCATCCATATTTATTCACCTTTATTAACAAATTTTGAGATATCCACCTTATTTTTAAGATGATCTCCGTTTATCCTTGATTCATCTGGAAATACATCCTCATTTGCGGGTATATCTATGCCGGAATCGACTATTCCTTTCAGGGCTGCAGCCAGCCTGCCACCGTGGATGAATTTATATCTTCCCGTATCCAGTATTGCTTCCTCTATGCCTTTTTCAGATGCTTTTTTGCCGGCAAGATATCCTGCCAGATACATGGATTGTATATTGTTTCCATGAACTCCATACTCTTTTTCCAGTATTTTCTCGGTAACCGTTACCCTTACCAGGTCGCCTGAAGGGCTGTAATCAACAAATTGAATCATAAACCCTTTATTGCTGGGCCTTACCACTGCCCTTGTAATTTCAGATTTGAGTAATTTGTAACGTTTTCCGTAATCAGTGATGCCTGAATTTCTTCTTTTAAGTACTGGTGTTGTTTTCATTTTTATCCTCCTTTATTAATGATTCTGTCTTCAGATGCGAAACAAGCTGTGCTCTTGATGTGAAAGACCCACTTTTTATGGTTCTATAATATTTGCGGTATGTTGTCTTTTCTATTTCACCGTTATCTTTCAAAGTTTTGAGTTCGTTTCTTAAAGCCCTTATTGTTGTTATCCATCTTCTCTTCCTGGGGTATCTGGCATATTTTGTTCCCCTGACAGATCCAGGGCCCCTTCTTCTTCCCTTGCTCAACTGGTTTATTCTCTTCTTTAATCTCTGATTTGAATGATTTTTCTTATCCCTTCTCTGTATCATATTGAGTCCGATCAATTTTTTGATGTCTTCTCTTGATGTGGCATCCATGACCTTATCAAGATTATTTGTATCAATCCAGACTCTGGACCTTCCCACTTTCAGTTCATCCGCCGAGATTTCCTTTATACTTGACATTTTCATTTGACCACCTTATTGAATACGTGTATACCCAGATTCTCAGCCTCTGATTCAATATCAATCCTCTTTTTATATCCTACCGAAGAGGCGATTCTTGCCCCTTCGAGATCAGGATTTATAAGTGAAAGTTCTTTGACATTATGTACCAGAACTTCCCTGAATCCTGAAGGATGTAGCCCGCGCACTGCCCTTGGAGTCCTGTAACCTGGACCGACAACAGGCGGCCTGTAACCCAGATGTGTTCTGAGTTTTGAATGCTTTCCCCTCGGCCTTCTCCATGAATCGTCAAATTTCTTATATCTGAACCATTCCTGTCTGTGGAACTCTACTCTTCTCCTGTTTATCTCATTCTTCTTTTTCAAAAGCACTTTTTGCTCTTTTGTCAGTAAGGGTTTATAACTCATCAGGATTCACCCCCTTCAATAGATATATTCCATCCTGGAAGACTCTTGCATCGAAGTGCTTTATGTACGTTGCCCTCTCGATATTAGCAGCAGTATCTCCCATATCTCTCTTATCTATTCCTTCTATAATAACACGATCTCCTTTTACGGATACCTTGCAGTTCTTTATTTTGGCTATTCTCGGAGCCTTGCTGCCCAGGAAATTCTCTACGTAAAGAAGATTTCCACGGACTGAAACCCTCATGGGAAAGTGCGTGAAATCTATTTTCATTTCGTACTTGAATCCATCCGTAACTCCGTGAAATACCAGATTCAGTTCTGAATGCCATGTCCCTATTATGCCGTTAGTGAATTTATTTTCCTTGCTAACTGCTATTACTATGGAATTTTCTTTTCTGTAAACTTTTACATATTTATCTCTGAAATTCCTGGATGTTGCCCCAAGTTTGCCCTTGACATTGATGACTGTCCCGTCAATGTCCACGTTTATTCCTTCCGGAATTTTTAATTCCATTTTATCTTTCCAATTTATCATTTAATCCACCCTTCAATAAATATAGGCCAGAAGCTTGCCACCAATGCCAAATTTCCTGGCTTCGAGGTGGCTCATCACACCCTTCGTTGTGGTGAGTATTATTATTCCGAAATCCTGTGCAGGGAGGTACCTTGATTCGTACCTGCTTATACTGGATCTTGTAACAGATAATCTTGGCTTTATTACACCGCAGTTATTTATGGTATCGCTAAGTGTGACCTTGAATTTTCCACCTCTTTCTTCGTCTATTACCTCAAAGCTTTTTATATAGTTATAGTCCTGCATCACTTTCAGGACACGGCCTATTATTCTGGATGCCGGTGCAATGTTTATCTCATTCTCCCCTATACGGGAAGCCATTTTTATTGTATTTATTACATCATTTAAAGGATCACTTTTCATTGATATCACCTCAGCTGTATTTGCGGAAACCGATCTTCTCAGCCGTTTCCCTGAAACATTGCCTGCACATCCTGATACCGTATCTTCTTACCAGGCCCCTTTTTCTTCCGCATCTGACACATCCCTGTGAATGCCCGAAATTCTTTTTTGGCTGTAATTTTATCTGCATTAATATTACCTCACTATTTGTGCATTAAAGTTTTCTTCCAGGAACTTTATGCTTTCTTCTCTTGATATACCTATGCTATTAGGTAGTCCCTTGCTTCCTATTCTTCTTCTCGGCAGTCTGTACCCGCCTGCCCTTTTCAGCACTATAGCTATATCCATCCCGAATATTCCGATATCGGGATCATATTTCATTCCCTTGAAATCCGTGTAATCAGTTATACCGAAATATGCATTTCCCTGTTTATCGAAAGAGTATACAGGTATTTTGTAATCCTTGGCGAAAAATGCTTCCTTCAAGAATTTGTATGCATCATCCTTTCTCAGAGTAACCTTTGCACCTATACTCAGCCCCTTTCTTATGTTGAAATCCCTAATAGTTTTCTTCGCGATTGTTATGACGGGTTTATGGCCAGTCAAAAGCTCAATAACCTTTGCAGCCTTGTTGAGTCTTTCACCTGCTGCACCTACACCTATATTTATGACAACCTTGTCTATAGAAATTTTTCGCATGGGGTTATCTACCTTACTCATCATTTCTTGTCACCTCCAGTTCCGGGGTTTTGAATGTATATTTGGGCGTTCCCACAACAAACATATAATCCTTTATGGTTGAAAAGCCCTCATTCAAATGAACCATATTTTTGACAGAAGATTTTTTGACCTCTATTGATTTTATTGTTGCCAGTTCACCTACATGGGATCCGCCGGTAATAAATACCTTGTCTCCGTCTGCAAGTCTCAATAAATCCACTATTTCGAGATTTGGTACCTTCATCAATAACACATCAGAAGTGTGGATATCCTTTCTATCTGTGGTAATGGTCTTTCCATCATGGAATCCCAGCTGGATTTTATCTTTCCCGACAATGGTTTTCTTGACAACCTTGAACAATTTTGTTCCCTTATTTTCTGGGGGATTTGCCCTCGCTACAAGTTTCCCCTTTGAATCGTACATTATAATGTAATCATTATCAATATTTTCAATTGAAAGGACATCCATGAATCCCAGAGGGAATCTTCTATCCTTTATGATTTTACCATCTACTTTAACCATATTGTTGTTCAGGATTCTCGTTATCTCACGCTCTTTGTCGCCGAGTTTCAGATAGTCCCTCAGTACGATAAGCATGGGTATTGAATCCTGCTTTTTATGGGTGGCCGGAGTCGGAGTAACTGACCAGAAATTGGTTTTCCTGGGTATTTTCAGTTTTCTCGAAGCCATCATTATTTTAGTTTTCATTATTATCATCCTCCTCTAAATTTTCTTCCTCTTCAGAAGTATCTTCTTTATCTTCCTGTTCCGGCAGGTCTATTGTTTCTCCGCCAGCCTCCTCTTCTACTGGCTCGGATTCAACCGGTGTTGCTTCCGACTCCGCCGGTTTTTCCGGTTCAGGTATTGGAAGATTTCTTCTTGCGGTTATGTCCTTAATTTTATTATATCTGCCCTCTATTGAAAGGTCGAGTTTTGTAATAACAAGGTTGCTATGGTCTATATAATATGCAACCTGCTTTCCATCTGCCTTTGGTAAGGTAATCCCCTCTATTGAGATTTTATTGGTTTTATGGCTGACTGCTATCACTTTTCCTCCCTCTCCCTTCCTGGATCCTGATACTATTTTTACTATGTCTCCCTTGATCACAGGAAAGCGGCGGATACCGTATTTTTTTCTTAGTTCATGGTTCAAAGCCACATTTATTTTTGTATTCAACATGATTATTACCTCACACTATTGTAGATGCTATTGCTGCAATTCTGGGCCATCTTTCAGCGGCCTCCCTTGCTACCGGGCCCTTTATTTCCGATCCCCTTACTTCACCCTCAGGGGTGACAAGAACAGCTGCGTTATCCTCAAATTCAATTATATTCCCATCTGCCCTTCTGTATGGTCTTCTCTGCCTGACTACAACAGCGTATACTACCTTGGCGCGCATTTCCGGCGTTCCCTTCTTGACACTGGCTATAAACAGGTCTCCAACACCGGCTGCAGGTATTCGTCTTGCAACGGTGTGTAGGTCCTTTACCCCAATTAAACTGATTACTTTAGCACCAGTATTGTCGGCACAGGGAATAACAGCACCCAGGGGAAGCCCCCTTGATTCATTTCCAGAAATTCCTTTCATTTTAGTTCACCTTCTCTATAACAACGAAATCTATTGTTTTTGCAAGTTTTCTGCATTCCGCTGCCCTTACGTTGTCACCGACCTTAACATCAATACAGTCTGGCAGATGTGCATGATATTTCGTAAATTTCGTAATATATCTTTCATATTTCTTTATGTATATCTTTGCTTCCCTTCTAATCACGACACTGCGTTTCATTTTAACTGAAACGACCTTGCCTGTGAGTATCTGACCCCTCACGGGCAATTCACCATGAAAGGGGCAGTTAATATCATTGCATTCCTTTTCAGGCGGTTTAACATCTATTCCTATATTTCTCATATTGATTCATACCTCCTCAGTTTTTTGTATATTCTTCTTTTCTCCTTGGTCCGGTCTTCCGGTTTTATCACCATGGCATCTCCATGCATATCATAACTGGCGTCTCCGAATGATATGCGGAAAACTGTGCTGTTTTTCGGGATATTACATATCCTGTTCCCGGCATCTATGACCATCATATTTTTCGATTCGTCAATTATTTTACCCTTAATTCCAATATTGTTTTTGTTTGATGAATTCTTGACCGTAATATTCTTACCGATTAATTCCATTAAATAGACTTCATTATTATTCATGCCATCTGAACCTTGAATCCCATGCTTTCAAGCTCTTTCTTCATTACGTCACGGTGATCTCCCTGTAATTCTATGCTTTTACCATCTTTTACTGTTCCGCCCGAAGCAGCTTTTTTCTTCAGTGCCTTGGCGATTTCATTGATGTTTTCGGTTTTGGGATCTATTCCGTCAATAACCGTTACGAGCTTGCCGTATCGTCTCTTATCAACGCTTATTTTTACAAGCTCGCTATCACGGTTAAATCCTTCCCAAGGCTGTAATTCCTTCGGCATTCCTGTGAAATCTTTATCTTTCATTATCTTTTTTCCTCCATTATGGTAAGTATTCTGGCTATCTGCTTTTTTACGGAATGCATGGTACCGGGACTGGCAGGAGCTCCGCCCATGGCAATTGCAGACCGTTCTTTAAGAAGGGATTCTTTCAGCGATTTCAGTTTTTCATTCAATTCTTCAGGCGTCATTTCCCTTAATTCTCTGGCTTTAAGTTCCATTTTATTCTACCTCTTTGTTTTCTTCAGTTTTGGGCTTTTCCGGTGCAACTGGAACCTTTGCTCTTGTATTTATTGATATCTCATCAGGTAGGTGGTAATCCTGCCTCAACAGTCTCACGTATATTCCTATTGCCCCTGTCTTGAGCATAGCCACAGAATAGCCACTGATTACACCTGCCCTTGCAGGCTCCCCGGAATATTTTATCTCCCCGAACATGAACTTCTGTGTTCTTGCCCTCTCTCCGGATATCTTTCCACCTATCCTTATCAGCACACCTCTCGCATGCTGGTCTATTATTCTTCTGAGAGTGGTGTTTCCAGCCTTTCTGTAGTTCCAGCCTTTCTCAAGAGATAATGCTATCTTCTTCGAGATAACCTGCGGGTTAAGATCAGGATTCTCGACCTCCTTTACTTCTATCTGTGGCGATTCAAGTCCATATTTAGATTCCAGTGTTCCCGTCATGGCTTTTATCTTGGACCCATGCCTTCCGATTACAAGGCCCGGCCTGTTTACATAGAGCGTTATATTCGTTCCGAACGGTGTTCTTTTCATCTCCATGCCACCGAAACCTGCACTATCATTTTCCGACTGCAGATATTCGGTAACAAGCAGTTTTTTAATGTTATCACTAACAAATTTTTTCTCCTTCATCTAATCACTCCTTTTCATTTTCAATTACAACTACGTCCAGATTTATGAGATCTTTAAAGAATGCTCCCGCCCTTCCATATGCCTTGGGCGTGAACTTTTTAATCATTCTTCCCTTAGATGCGGAGATATGATAAATCTTCAAGTCATCTGTTAATCCTTTGAATTCAGCATTGGCGGAAACATCATCCAGCAATTTCTTGAATGCCTTTACAGCCTTAACAGGGTATCTTCCTGGCCCCACTGCCTTTCTATGGGAAACCGAGTCAAGGTACCTGAAATATGGCACAGCCATTTTCTTTTCCAGGACAAGATCCAGTGCATTTTTCGCTGCTTCAAGGTTCATGTCCCTGATGAAATGGGCAACATTCACTGCATCCTTCATTGATATGTCGGTTTCCCTTATCTGTGCTCTTGCATGCTTTTCAGGCATGTTATCTATACTGTATCCTTTCATAATATCACTTCAGTGGCAGGAATTTTGATGACCTTGTAGCTCCGACTCCTGGACCGGAATGCTTCACTTCTTTTCTCGTTGGGGCAAACTCTCCTAAATAATGGCCTATCATCTCCGGTTTTATTTCAAATTTTAAATATGATGTGCCGTTATAAAGCTCTATTTTCTTGCCTATAAACTGGGGAAGTATTATGATATCCCTCACGTGGGTTTTAATTGTTTCCTTCTCACCCAGAAGATCATCGAACACCTTTTTCTGTTCGTGGTTCATTTCTCTGTTATATGATCTTCTCACACGTGCCGGAAAAATCTCCAGAAGTTCCGGAAGTTCCATTTCTTCCAGTTCTTCTATAGTTTTCCCACGATAGGAAAACTCTCTTGCCCTTCCGGTTATGGCTTTCTGCGCCTTTCGGGCCCTTCTTTTTATAGATTTTACTGTTACCTGTCTTCTAACTACCATTTCTTATCCCTCCTTTTGGGTGATAATCTGCCAACCTTGGCACCTGGTGGTGCACCTCTTGCTACCGTGCTTGGGCCTCCAACGTGCTGATGGTTTCCACCTCCATGTGGATGATTGACAGCATTCATTGCTACACCTCTTACGGTATAGGCTCTCTTAGCCTTGCTCTGGAGATATTTTATGTGCCTGCCAGCTTTCAATATTGGTATATCCCTTGCTCCTGAACCTGCCACAACCCCCACAGTTGCGTGGCAGTTCGGATTTAACTCCCTGGTTTTTCCAGATGGGAGTTTAACTGACACATAATTCCCATGGCTTATAATAAGTCCTGATGAACCGGCAGTTCTGCAAAATTTACCGCCATCTCCGGGATGGTTTTCTATATTGTACACATATGTTCCATCATCTATCTTTGATAATGTCGTTGTTGTGCCGGGATTTGAATTGCCCATTTCTCCTGCATATAATTTTTGGCCTTTGAATGCACCGTTAAATGCAATCATGTAATTTATCTCGTTTTTTTCGTTCTTCAATGATAGAATCGGGGCATTTCTTCCCGGAGCCTGTACAATATCAAATACAGTGTAATTTCCATCAGAAAGATGTTTAATTTCTGATAGATGCCTGTGGCTGGGGCTCTGGTATGTTAATGAGCCGTGTCCTCTCCTCTGTGCTACTATATGTTTTCCCATTCATTTCACCTTAGAATATTCCAATCCTTCCGCCGATTTCTTCAGCAGAGTAATCAGAGGAAAGCCTTGCAATTGCTTTTTTCCCCTTTTTTGTAATCAGGATGTTAAGTCCCTCTACCTTTACGTCAAATCTCTCTTCAATCTCTTTTTTGATATCTGCCTTTTTTGCCCTGCGGTCAACGATAAATGTTAGTTTGTTTTCCTTCTCCATCATAAGTGTGGTCTTTTCAGTAACCACCGGAGATATTATGTAATCCATTTAATCCACCTCCCTCAAATTTTCTATTGCCGAGGCAGTGTAAATGGTTAGTCTGCCCGGATTTCCACCAGGAGCAAGTTTGGTTATGCTCAGACTGTTCAACGATGCCAGATCAACACCCGGAAGTGATGCAAATGCTCTCAGGTTCTCACTGGAAGAACCTACTATCAGAAGGCTTTTTGGTTGTTTGTATGTCCTGTTTCTCATTTTGCCCCTTCCAGCCCTTATTTTCTTGCCGTCCTTGGATCTTATAACATCGTCGTACACTCCCAGATTCATCAGTACCTGAACTGCGTCCTTGACCTTTGTTATGCTTTCTATATCATCTTCCACGACCACCGGGAAGGTCAATTTATCAACGTAATCCTCTGAAATCCTATGTCCACGGGCAATTATGCGATCCTTGTTTGCCGTCATGGCTATGGCACTTAATTTTGCCATCTTTCTTTCCTTTTTGTTTATTTTCTTATACAGAACCTTGTCACTTCTGGGAGATAAGGCACTCCTTCCGCCCACCATACTGGCAAGCAGAACTCCCCTGGACCCACTGGCAAGTCTCGGTATTCTTGAGATGCCGTGATTTGGACCGAGGTTATGGCCTACTCTCCTGGTTCCCGCGAGCGGGCTTGAGCCATAAGGCTGCCTCATTGAAAGGGAAATAGCCCTGAACGCCTTGTGTATAAGGTCTTCTCTTGGATCAATATCGAATACGGGGGGCAGTTCTATTTCCTTGCTGATTTCCCCGTCTATAGAATAAATATTAGCCTTCATTTTAATCACCCTGCTTTGATTCTCTGGATATGTAAGTTATCTCAACCTTTTCAGCGTTAGATACTTTCTGTCTTGCCGGGTCTCTTATCTTGATTAATCTCTTTGCAGGACCAGATATGGATCCGTAAAGCAATATGTAATCATTTCTTACCAGGCCGTAATTCAGAAAACCGCCTTTAACGTTAATTTCATCAACAGCTTCCTTTGTTCCTAATTTCATAATTCTTATGTTGTGTAAAGTTCTCTGGTGCAGTCCTACCTGGCCTGCCTGGGGAACGGTATTCCTTACCCAGTCAGGATGCCATGGTCCAAGAGTTCCGATCATCCTCCTGTGTTTTCTGTTGCTTCTGGGAAGAAGCTTCACCCCAAATCTTTTTACTACACCCTGGAATCCCTTGCCTTTTGTAACCGATATTACATCAACAAAGGAGCCCTCTGCATTGAAATCAGAGAAATGCAGTTCCTTTCCAAGTTTTTCTTCTGCAAGTTTGATCCTGTCAGCAATTGTGGAGCCTGCTATTCTCACCTCAAATATTTCAGGGGTTTTGTTAGGTATTCCTGTAACGAGTTTCGGATTTGTATTAACCAGCAAGCGGACATCTGCAACATCCTTGATCTCCACATTCTTGGAATCCTTGTTCTTGATCTCCGGAATTCTCTTGAAGACCTCCTTTTCTATATTTTCTGCCCTCTTTTCAGCGAATACTCTGAGTCCGTTGTCACCCTCTTCATAGTAACGAATAGCCATGACATTTAATGGAGGAACCTCTACCACTGTTACCGGAACCATGATGGTTTTTCCGGATGTTACACTGGTTTTTCTATAATCGGTTACCTGAACGTGTGTCATTCCTACTTTATATCCAGCGAATGCCTGAATCTTCGACTTGCCCTCTATCTCTGGCCATGAACGAATTCCAGCCCCAATTTTTTTAGCACGTACTCTGGGATAGTACGCCATTGATCCCCTTCGGGAATGATGCGGTGTTGCCATTTTATATCACCAACCGTTACACTTACTATATTGCCAATAAATTGCAATATTCCGGGTTGCTATTTGCATTGCCCAATGTGTATGGTTAAATTGCGAAAGGTTATTGGATTAATATTTATTAAGTTTGTTATTATAAATTACAGTTTATATGGTAACAGAAAGAGCTTGAAAATGGAAGGTGTACCCCGGAATTTTATGCTTTGCGCTTTTTAGCCTATGGGAGCAATGTACATAAAATAATATAAAAACTATTTTAAAACTAATGGCATGGGGTGTTTAATGATGCGATTATTTGACAAAAAACAGTTAAGGGTTCTTTCACTCATATCGGTAACAATAGGATTGAGAACCCTGGGGCTTTTCATGGTTTTACCAATTTTCACATTATATGGGGAGAAATTTACCAGTTCTTATTTACTTATTGCCCTGGCCCTTGGGTCCTACGGGATTACTATGGCAATATTTCAAACACCGCTTGGAAGATTGTCGGATCGCTATGGAAGAAAATTAATCATATCAGCCGGAATCCTAACATTTGTGATAGGGAATATAATATGTGCTGATCCGGTGAATATCTACGGACTCATAATAGGAAGGCTTATAGAGGGCGCCGGGGCAGTCAGTTCAGCAGGGATTGCACTTGTGCATGAAAGTGTTCCCGTAGAGAGAAGGAATATATCTGATGCTATTATAGGAATAGCCATTGGATTATCGTTTATGATGGGAGTGATTGTTGGCCCTGTATTGATAGCACTGGTTAATTATTCCTTCATTTTTATTATAGCTGCCATTATAGGGCTTGTGTCTTTTATCCCGTTATTCATGATAAAAGAGGCAAAAAAGAAGAGAATGCCTAAAATAAAGAGCAAAATTGATTCAAAACTAGCGGTGGTGTCCCTCATAAGTTTCTTCATTTATTTTTACATGATTGTTTTTTACTTTTATTTACCAATATATTCCCTTAAATATTTCCCGGTAGACCGTTTTTATGAATTCCTTATACCCACTGTTGTAGTATCCGGAATTGTGGGGCTGGCGATAGCAAGGCCGGCCGATAAAAATAAAACCGTCATGTTTTCTCTTGTATCATTGATAATTTTGCTGATAAGTATTCCCATGTTTTTCCTTAATAGCAAGATAAATGATCTTGCTTTTTTCGGTATGGGCATTACAGCATTTTATTCCGGGTACGTGATAAGTGAAATCGTATTCCCCACACTTATTACAAGATTGGCTCCGGAGAACAGTTACGGTGGGAATCTCGGATTCTATACATCAATGCAGCATGCAGGTGTATTTTTTGGAGCTTTGGTGACCGGGTTATTGATAATAAAAATAAACTATGATATACCTATCATGATTATAATTATAGCTTCCTTTGTATTTAGCATATTACTTCTATATTTTATAACCCATTTCCGGGAAATTTATGTAGACAGAAAAATGTAGAAGTTAAAGGCATATAAATGCCAGAGAATTATTATCATAATCCCCAAATCTTGTATCTGCATTAGACATTATCCCAATATAACAAAATAATAATCCTCAAAAATACATTTCCCGATATGAAAATTTTATTTTATATCCTTATCCCTACATAAACAGTCTAAAAAGTTAAAATAGTATTTTAACATACCTAATTATCCTACTGGGTCCGTAGCTCAGCTAGGTAGAGCGATGGACTCTTAATCCATCGGTCAAGGGTTCAAATCCCTTCGGACCCGTTCTATAACGCTTTTTATGGTAATTATTTATCAAGGGCTGCTCTGTAAGAATTTATATGTATACGATCATTGTATATTGTACTATTTACATTTTAAAGTATTATTTGTATTGCATCGAATTATTTATAAAAGTCAAAGTATTTAACTTATCAATGATAAAAGTTATGGCATCCGGAGTTTTTGATATTTTGCATTTAGGGCATATACACTATTTAAAGGAGTCAAAATCATTTGGTGATT
>JAKADL010000087.1 GCA_021820565.1 Thermoplasmata archaeon | reverse complement strand
GCAGGTAGGGCAATGTCAGAAGGCTCCCCTAACCTTCCAAGTGGTATTCTATTTTCCATATATTTTCTTTTTTCCTGATTAGAAAGATCATCACGGTTTATATCGGTTATGATGGTACCCGGCTCCAGGGAATTTACCATGATTCCATGTTCCCCGAGTATGATTGCCAGGGAGTGCATCAGGCCGTTCATTGCGGATTTTGTAGTGGTATAATGTGCCTGGTATTTGCCTCCAACTATGGCACTTATAGAACTCATAAAAAGTATCTTCCCTTTGGTACCTGTCTGAATCATCATCTTTGAAATTTCCTGTGTTATAAAAAAATGGCTTTCCACATTTACCTTCCATACGCTTTCAAAGAGCTTCATGTCAATATCGAAAAAATCCTTAAATGGGCATATGCCTGCGTTATTAACAAGTATATCAACTGTTTTGAATTCGGTTCTGATATATTTAATCAGCCCGTCTACCTCCTCCATCTTCGCCTGGTCTATTCTGTATTTTTCTCCGGCAACACCCTTGCTCCTTATATATTTGACAGTATCCTCTGCGGCTTCATCGTTGTTTGCATATGTAATCATCACATTTGCACCCCGATCGGCCAGGGCAGTAGCAATGGCATTTCCTATTCCCCTTGACCCGCCTGTCACTATTGCATTTTTATTTCTAAAATCCATCAGCATCACCTACAATCCTATTTCGATTCAGTTAAATAATAAAGTCAGGATATAAGCATTATTCAGGACATGTTTTGTTCTTATTTAAACATCATTTCCCGAATTTTTTCTGCAAAAAGAATTTATTCTTTTCTGCCCATTCATTGATAATTTTTCCAGTAGCCTTCCGCATGTACTCTTCAAGGGCCGATTTTGAAAGCCCGGTTATGGTGGATAGTTCTGTCAGGTACTTTTCACGTGGAATATTGAAGTAACCGTTCTGATATGCCATGTATATTGCAAATGCCTCCTGTTCAGTGAGATTAAAAGCCCCATCTATATGCCCCACCTTCATGGTACTTTTCATATAAAAGTATGGCATTTCTCCAATATCAGAAAGCCTGGCCTTGAGTTCCCTGGTATTTTCCCCTGGCACGATGGCCATAATATACTCGAAGTTTTCTGAAATAAGGTCATTATGATATATAGCACCGTTTTCATAAAGTACCGATGCTATCATGCTATCATATTTCTCCCTGAACACAATATCATAAAGGTTCCTCCTGTAAGCGCTGGCAGAAACACGTATTACTTCCCTGACTGCTCCGGATCGCCTGAACTGCCTGATAAAGTTCTTGAACTCGCTCTCTGATTCGGCCTTGACTTCTATTGTTCCGAATATATAATTCCTATCCCTGTAAACATTGCTGCTAATAGTATGTACGTTCACCTTGGCATTTTCTGTTGTCTCTGTCCAGCACCCCGAATGGTGCATCTGGAAATTTACTTCAACGTATTGTTCGCTTCCGCCTTCAAGAAGAGCCATATGTTATTATATTCAACTAAATACTTAAATTTTTGTTATATCTATTAACTATATAAAAAAGTATATTTATTTAATCTACATATTTTTGAAAATAGAATCATATATATTTTTTACTTCATCCTCTTTTTTCTCGGCATTTGCAAGTTTCTTTATTTTTGTCTTATCCAGATACCACTGATTCACACGCCATGTTTTCCCGTGCACTATACTTATTTCCTCTCTGAATGTGGTTACTATCCCGTATTCTTCAAGGTTGTAGAAAACATCTCTTTCAGCGGGCGAAAGCACATTGTCAAGTACATAGTCCTCGTATCCGAAAAATGATAAAATAAAATCGCAGAGTTCTTCTGAATCCTTATATGACATACCTTTATTGCCGTATATATTTGATATGGCTTTTAATAACTCACCTCTGCTTACAGTCATGCGCTAACTATTAATTACATGTTATTAAAGATTATTAACAGTGTTTAAATACTATTATAATACTATTTTTTTCCATACTATATAATTATTTCTTCTATACTGGAATTCTCGTGCGCAGAAATTTTAGACCCCTCAGAAATCTTCATGACATTGTCAGGTTCATATTTTCCCGGTGATTTTCCATCTATGAAGCCGGTTCCGTAAAGCACTTTAATTATACTATTTGCCTTAATTACCAGACTTTCCCCCGCTCTGACATAATGTTCCTTTATGATTTTCCCATCTTCCTGATAAATAATCCTGGAATAACCATAATCGGTATCATCCCTGCCCCTGTATAGCTCCTTGATAGTATTCAGGTCCTTTTCACTGTCAACTCCCATCCAGAAGGCATCCTCAAAATAAACACCCATCTGGTTGTTACTCACCATGTAAGGGAATGCGGTTTTCTCCACATCCTTTTCCATATACTTCATGAAAAATACCGGAAAGGCAGACTTTTTAATATAATACATCCCGGCATTTATATAATGGTCCAGCTTTGGTTTTTCTCTGAAACTGTCGACCTTGTCCCCGGAAAATTCAACTATCCCATAGGGGCTCTGCATCTTTGTTACATACATGATCATGCCATAATCACGTGATCTGGAAAAGTTAACAAA
This sequence comes from Thermoplasmata archaeon, assembly GCA_021820565.1. Lineage (GTDB taxonomy): Archaea > Thermoplasmatota > Thermoplasmata > Thermoplasmatales > Thermoplasmataceae > Ferroplasma. Next base: position 4,132 of record JAKADL010000087.1, on the reverse strand, counting down.
ATTTTTGAAGCTAATATCCGTTACAGTATCGCCGTTCCTGACTATCACATCCTCATCTATATGCTTCATCAGGTTTGATAATGAGTACAGTGTCCCCATTGGCTTTTCTTCCCTGAGATAATGAATACTTATTTCTTCATAATTTTTGTAGCGATCTTCTATAATCTCGCTCAGATAGCCTGAGAGGATATAAACATCCGTAATTCCGATATTTTTAAAATCAAAAAGCTGTCTATCCATTATAGTATAATTGTCCTTTATTTCCACAAGGGCCTTGGGTATATGGTCTGTTATCGGTTTCAAGCGTTTGCCGTAACCACCGGCAAGAATAGCACCTATCATGAGGATGTGATTAAATCCTTTTATAATTAATTTTGTAATATACTCCATGAGTTTATTCCAGATTAAATAAATTAAACAATATATGCATTTCAACTGGTATTTATGATATTTCCAGAAATACCGCAATACCACAAAAATAAAATAACATTACCATATAATTATATATGGAAATTACAACACTGAATCCTTATACAGGCAATGAGCTGGGTAAATACGAAATTACAGATATAGATGGCGTAAAACGTATAATATCCGAATTAAAGCATAATCAATTAAGCTGGCGTGAAAATATGGATAAGAGAATTGACATGCTCCGGGAATCCCGCAATAATTTTGAAAGAAATGCAGATAATCTAGCAAAATTAATGTCATCCGAAATGGGAAAACCTCTGTCCCAGAGCCTTGCCGAGGTCAAAAAAACACTCTGGCTCTTCGACTACTATCTGGAAAATGGAAAAAATTTTCTTGCCGATGAATACGTTCAGACTGAAGCAAAGAAATCTTATGTGAAATTCGATCCACTGGGTGTCATAATTATTATCATGCCATGGAATTTTCCTCTCTGGCAGGTGGTCAGAGCAGCAATACCGGCATTACTGGTAGGAAACTCAGTGATGCTGAAACACGCCTCAATTGTGAGCGGAACCTCCCTGAAAATCCAGGAACTGTTTAATCTGGACACTTTTAAATCGGTAATAACCACCGGTAAAATCGTGGATGAAGCTATAAAATATTCGGATGGCGTTTCCTTTACTGGTTCCACTGCTGCCGGGTCTATAATAGCCTCCGAGGCGGCAAGGAACATTAAAAAATTCGTTATGGAACTGGGCGGTTCAGACCCTTATATAGTTCTTGACTCATCAAATATCGATGAGGCGGTAAAAAACAGTGTATATGCAAGGCTTCAAAATAACGGGCAGAGCTGCATTGCTTCCAAGAGATTCCTGGTCCAGGAGGATCTTTACGATGAATTTACAAAAAGAATGCTTGAAGAGTACAGCAAGGTCAAGGTAGGTGACCAGCTGGATAAAGACACATACATAGGGCCGCTTTCATCCGCATCACAGAAAGACATAATAGATAAACAGATAGCGGAACTCAGAACTATGGGAACAGTTCTATCAACAGGGGAAAATTATGGAAACGTTGTCAGGCCTACAATAATAAGGATGAACAGGGACTACGGAGAGGAGGTATTTGGCCCTATTGCCATGGTCAAATCCTTCAAAACTATAGAAGAAGCCATAAAACTTGCCAACGATACTCCGTACGGCCTCGGATGCTCAATATGGGGGAATTCAGAGAAAGCTGAATCCATGGTTCCATACATAGACAGTGGCACCGTATCTATCAATAAAATCGTTGCATCTGATCCCCGGCTTCCATTCGGGGGAACGAAGAAAAGCGGAATAGGGCGTGAACTGTCAAGATACGGAATTCTTGAATTTACCAATATAAAGACTGTATGGGTAAATTGAATTCCGCGGTTCAATGAAGATCCAGAGTTATTTTATTTCTTTTTCGAAGTCATCAAGGTCCTTTATATTCGCCATGCTGGCAATTATAACGCCATTCTACCTTGCCAGGTTTGTAAATGTATTCGATGTTGGTATGATAGTGCTTTTCAGCATAGCCTTCTCCACGTTTATCATATACCTGTTCCCGGCTATGCAAATCAAAAATAGCTATAAGATGTATATAATTTCAGGCGCACTTGCCATAGCACTGTTGCTGAATTTTATTTTTTATGATTTCTATGTTTTCATTATATCGATCATGTTGGGATCAATCTCTCTCTCGGGAAGGGATATAAGCCCCAACCAGCCGATTGAACAGTATGCGATGAGCTATTATGAAACAGATGCAAAAGGCAAAGGCAGGGCATTCTCCCTGTACAATTTCTTCTCATACGGCGCAGCAATAATAGCATCAATATTCCTGTTCCTTTATACCGATATAAATTACCGCATTGTTTTTTTTATACTTACGGTTATTGCCCTTTGCCAGTTCATACTTTACCTGTTTATCCGATTCCCGCAGAATAAACGGATGGTGGCAAAAGACCTCAACCCTGAAACAAGGAAGCATGTATTTTCATTATCATACCTGTTTTCCATGGATGCACTTGCAGGAGGATTTGTAACTATATCTATGATATCCCTTTATTTCAAATACGTTTACCATATTTCACTGAGCACTGCAGGACTTATATTCATAGGCGTGAATGTAATAACAACCATATCTATCCTGATATCACCGTTAATATCAGAAAAAATCGGGCTGATAAGGACAATGGTGTATACACATTCTGTCAGCAATATATTCCTGATGCTTGTTCCGGTTATTCATGTGCTGGCCATCAGTGAGATATTCCTGTTCTTGCGGCAGACAACGAGCCAGATGGATGTCCCTGCAAGAGATACACTAATAAATACAATAATTGAACCTGATTACAGAATAAAAAGCAATTCTATATTCTCCGCAGTGAGGAATGGCTCAATGATACCCGGTCCGGGAATCGTGGGGGCTCTCATGTCGATATTCCCACCATTCATGTTCCTTGCAGGAGGGGGTTTAAAACTTTCATATGATATAATTTTCTTCATAAAATATAGAAAAATCAGGATAGAATAATAGAATAATATAATTATACAATTATTCGGATAAGAGTAAAACTATACAAATTATAAAATTATTATAATATTTTATTGATAAATGTAATTAGCTTGCTGGTTCAATTCCTATATATGGGACCAGAATAAATGAAATTTATTAAAATATTATCTCGGGCTTTCAATGTCTCGAAAATATGGTCAAAATCTAGTTGACCTATTCCCGAATTCATAATACTATACATAATTGCATTATATGGGGTCTATATAACACCCCTAATGTCCTCATAATAAGATTTTTATAAGTATGCGAATTCATTTTATATGAAAGTAATTGCTATTTTACCAGCATTTCTCGATATCGGAATGATAAAAAAATCGATAGACCAGATTATGCCGGGCATAGAAATTTTAACGGATATGGATTTTGAAAAAAATGATGCGGACGTAGTTGTAATCACAACTTTTACTCCCTTCGGGAAAAAAGAGCTGGATAAATTCCCTGAACTAAAATTCCTGCAGGTAGCCAGTACTGGTTATAATAATGTGGACATAAAGGAGATCAGAAGGAGAAACATATTATTATGCAACGTTCCCGTTGCAAATAAGGAAGCTGTCGCGGAACATGTGATAGGCATGGTTCTCTCTCTTCTCAAAAATTTTCTTCTGTTCGATAGCCAGATAAAATCGGGCAACTGGCCACTTCTTACAAATTCCAGGGAATTGCAGGGTAAAACATTCGGAATAATAGGTATGGGAGCCATAGGAATAAAATTAATCCAGAGACTAATCCCCTTCAATGTTGGTATTGTTTATTATGATCCGAGAAGATTATCCCCTGAGGATGAGGAATTCTATGGAGTTACCTACCTTGAACTTGACGATCTTGTAGCATCATCTGACATAATATCTATACATACACCTCTGACAAAAAGTACAAAACTCATGTTCAATACAGAAAGATTCAATCTAATGAAGGATGGCGCAATATTCATTAATACATCCAGGGGAGAGATTGTAGATGAAACCGCCCTTGTTAAAGCGATAAAGGAAAAGAACATATATGCCGGCATAGATGTGTTCAGTCAGGAACCGCCTGATTTCTCCTCGGAGCTCCTCCATCTGGATAACGTACTTTTCAGTCCACATATTGCAGGGGTAACCATGGAAAGCCAGGA
>JAKADL010000086.1 GCA_021820565.1 Thermoplasmata archaeon | reverse complement strand
CATTATAATACTTCCTCACAATTTTCTCAAGTTCTTCCATTTCCATCACCTTATCTGTAATTCCTGCTTTTATGGTTACTCTATTCTCTCCAGGTATTATCCCCGGGGAACCATGCTGGAACTTATTTTATAAATATGCATAATAATGTTATAACTTTTTTGCCTGGTATTGAAACGAATCATGGAAATGGTTGAAAAAACATTTGACATATTCTTCATAAAAAAGTTAAAGATACTGTTAATGATAAGGTTTATAATGTTAAAAAACAGAAGCATTATTTCAATTGCAGACCTGAATGATGAGGATATAAATGAAATATTCACCCGTGCCGATAAAATGCTTGAAAATATTCATTCTGGTCAAAAAATGAATGATATGTCATCCCGTATTCTGGCAACCCTTTTTTATGAGCCCAGCACCAGAACCAGGCTCTCCTTTGAATCTGCCATGGAGCGGTTGGGTGGATCCGTTATAAGCATGTCTGATTCAAAAACATCATCGACCTCAAAGGGAGAAACTCTTGCTGATACTGTAAGAATTGTGGAATCATATTCAGATATTATAGTTATCAGGCACCCACTGGAGGGGGCGGCCCTTCTGGCATCCCGGTTTTCATCGAAGCCCGTAATAAACGCAGGAGATGGTTCAGGGGAACATCCCACACAGACACTGATAGACCTGTATACTATACGCAAGGAACTCGGTTGCATAAATGGGAAGACTATTACCATAATAGGTGATCTTAAATATGGTAGAACCGTGCATTCCCTTCTTTTTGCCTTAACGAGGTACAATGTTACTGTAAATTTAATTTCTCCAGAAAGTCTGGCGTTGCCTGGACACGTATACAGAGAAATAAAAGATCATCTCAAAATCAACGTTTCAACTGATCTTGAAAAATTTTTGGGTCAAACTGACATACTCTATGTGACCAGAATACAGAAGGAAAGATTCACTGATAAGAATGAATATACAAGGCTCATAGGATCATATAAAATTACGGGAAAGGAGGCAGATATGTTAAAACCCGGGGCTATCATAATGCATCCACTGCCAAGGGTAGATGAGATATCTCCTGATGTAGATAACAGGGAATCTGCTAAATATTTCCGTCAGGCTTATTACGGTGTTCCCGTAAGGATGGCACTGATATCCCTGATTGCAGGTGAGTAATATGGAAAAAACGTTAAAAATATCCAAGATAAAGGACGGTACAGTTATAGATCATATTGATGCTGGAAAGGCATTGAAAGTGCTTGCCATACTGGGCATAGATGAATCAAATTCTATAAGTATAGGAATCAGGGTTTTGAGTGGAAAGCTCGGATTCAAGGATGTCATAAAAATAGAAAATAAATTCCTGGAAAAAATAGAACTGGACAAGGTAGCATTGATAGCAAATAAGGCAACTATAAGCATAATCAAAAATTATGAAATAATAGAAAAATTCAGCCTGGACATGCCAGAAACATTCAAAGGAATAGTAAAGTGTGATAATCAGAATTGCATTACAAATGCTGGTGAGCCAGTAAGATCTGAATTCAAAACCGTGGGAACAAATCCCCTGATAATTAAATGCGTCTACTGCAAAAGGGAAATGTCAGGTGATGAAATACTGAGAAATATTTAGTCTGGATTACTTATAACAAAATTATTTCAATAAATTAACAAATATTCATTGAAGGATGAGATAACCACCGGAGTTTTTCCATAACTTCTTGCCACGGGGAATATCAATTTTTTTATTTCCAACTCCGTAAACGAATGTTTCATATTCTCCACCCTCGCCGGCTATATTTATCCTGTATTTATTCTCAAGTTCCTTGAGATGCAAAAAATATTCATCATCTATTGTAGCTCCCAGATCATTCTCTGTAAAGCCCTCAGCTGAAACTGATACTATCATGGCTTTTATTTGCCTCAATATCAGCTGTTCGATAATAAAATCCTGCTTTTTCCTCCACAGGGGAGAGTAAACAATGGTTCTGAAATTATAACATAATTTTTCTATCCTTGTTTTCTGATAATCCGAGGCTATTGCACCTGTGATAATCATATCCATTCCATCCCTGCAAATGCCAGAAATATATTCCTTGTAATCGCACTCTTTTATGTATCTTATGGGAAATCCCAGAAGTGAGGCAGCATATAAGGACATCTTTGAATTCGGATAATGAAACATCATGGAGTACTCTTCCGGTACCACTGTGATTCCATATTCTATCTTGAAGCCCTGTTCACCGGCCATCATGGCAGATAGGAAGGAATCCTTGCCACCTGAAAATAATGCTACTGCCTTCATTTATAATCATTTATCCAGTGTGACCCTTATAGTCAATCGATCATGATCATTTAAATTTAGATCCTTCCTGAGGAATTTTTCAGATATAATTTCAACTATATCGGTATAGCTGCTTCTCTCAGGAAATATAAGCCACGCATTTGTGCCATCGATTCTCCCCGAAAAACACTTTACTGCCCCGAAGGTTCTTTCATTATCCTTGAAGCCATCTATATGGGTGCCGTCTGCACTTCTTATCCTCCTCAATATATTTTCGTATTCTGGATAAATCTTTATATTCAGGGTTCCGGGATAAGGCTTTATTCCCAGTTTACTGCTGAATTGATCCATATACCCTTTCTGGGAAATATAATACTTGCCCTCACCCAGGCCATTCTGAATTTCTCCTTTCAATTCAAAATCCTGCTTCATTTCCAGTATGGAATTCAGATCGTTCAATTCTGAATAGAGCAGGTCAAGGGACGCTTCCAGTAAAGTAATTTTCTGTTTTCTATTTTGCAGGGTTCTCTCTATGTATTTCTGTTCGGTAAGTTCTATAATGAAACGTGAAGCGGTTTGCTGACTGACATTCAATTCTTTTGCAAGCTGTCCGGATGATAAATATACAGTATTCCCCGATCCTGATAGTTTTTTTAAGACCTTTACAGTATTATAGAGGTTATAATCCATATACATGTATGTTATTATTATATTTATATTATTTTTTTAAAATTTTAAAGAAAATCTGGATTGTTGTGCAATGGAGACCTGGTCATCCACAAAATCAGTAAAATTGAATTTTATGACCACCAGATAGGGTCATGCATCTGATGCCCCTATTTTTCAATTTTTTTAAAAATTGCCTGTCATTCGTCAGTACAGCAGCATTCATGTGAATAGCAGTCATCATTATACAGAAATCGCCTTCGCCTTCGGAGTGAACAAGATCAAATTTTTTACTGTATTGCAGGGCCGCCTTGGCATACCATTTTGTTGTGCTCAGTCCCCTAAGTTCAGCAATAACGCATTCAGGGACTGCTGGCAATATCTGGGGAGTTATGCCCTTCAATTCAAACTCAATATCTATTCTATTCCTGATAGCGTATATGAGAGAATTCGTGTCAAGAAGTACTTTTTCCATTACTTTACAACTTCTCCTATTGCTATATTTTTTCTGATTTTTTTTATCAGAACTTTTACATGTTCTCCCTTCTTTGTTCCCGGAACATATATAGTAAAGTCTCCATAAAGGGCATGCCCTTCACCGGATCTTCCGATTTCATTGATCGTGACGCTATATGTTTTTCCCTCTGAAAGCTGTTCTTCATTTTCTTTGATTTCTCTTGATGCCTTGATAGGGTGCTCAGCACCACATGCCTTGCACACCAGCAGATATGTACGCCCGACTTTCTCGATTGTAGTATCAGGGGAAGAACATTCATAGCATAAAACGTATGTTGCCATATACGCATTTAACTTTTCCTTTATATCCTCCTGCCTGAGTTTTCTGTTAATCACCAATCTCCGGCCGTTTATGCTGGCCCCTATTCCAAATTCCTTTGTAAGATATTTTACAAGGTCTTCAGGATTCCTGTTCAGCATATCTATTATATCAAGAAAATTTCTGATAATAGTGGCTTTGCCTTCATAAATGATTTCAGGTTCTGGCACCTTTAATCGTTCTTCTGTCTGTGTTTTGGATGATAGTACGCCTGATGCATCGTTTAACAATTTTTTATAATCAAATTCCATAGTATATAATTTCAAAGAGGTTAATTAAGATTGTTTTATTATAAATTTTTAAAATTAAATGTACAAAATAAAAGTTAATAAAATTATGAAATTAATATTGGTTAGGCATATATTTATGACCTTTTATTTTTAGTGGTTTATACCATATAGATTTATTTCATTAATAAAATTTAAATGTACAAAACATCTTATTTGTCCATACAATAGATAAATTTAAATATAACTATTCGTTAACTTTATTAATGAATGAAAAGAATGAAAAACTTACAATAAGAATCTCAAACGATGAACTTGAGGAAATAGATTCTTTTCTTTCATACAATAACAGCTATGCAAACAGGTCTGAATTCATCAGAATGGCAGTTCTGGAATACATATCAATCAAGCGGGTAGGAATTATAACGAAAAATAACAGCATACATCCGGATCCTATAATAGAGAAGGCTGTAAGTAAAATGGTATCTTCAGGATTTTTTAAAAGCATTGACGGGGCCTACGAGGAAATAATAAAGGAGGCATGGAGGAAAAACATTATTTCATCCATGCTCAGGAATGCAGATGAGGAATATAGCAAAATAGAAAATATATTGGAGGGGCAGAAAAAATATGATAAATTATGAAGATTTGACAAATCTACTGGAAAATACTGATATCAGTTATTTCAGTATAGTAGCCGATAGTCGTGAGGTGTATAAAGATTTAAAGGGTAAATTGACGAAGGTGTCCAGCTTCTTTGCTGTCCAGAAACTCCTTAACAAAGTTTCCCTGGAGGAGTATACACAGAGTAAATACCAGAAGATTGAACAGGATGCAGACATACTGATAGAAAAAGAAATCAAAAATTCTGCTTACAAATTTGTCAAACTGGGGTCATTCAATAACATTACCCAGATGCTGTCATCAGCCATTTCTATACCGGCAATGTACGTGTTCATAGAATCTGGCACTACATTTGATCAACTTTCAAAAAATCTTTACAGTTCTGATGTTCCCTTTGTGCTGGTAAAATATAGATCCGGTAAATTCAATATAGACGGGAAAATATTTTCATCCATGGAGAGTCTGGGTACCTATCTCATGAAGAAATACTATCTGTAACTCTTCCATTGATTACCGAAACATAAATATCTTCCAGGTTATCATATTTTTCCACATAATCTATTTTAAGACCCTGTTTCATTAAATCATTTATGACTTCTGAGTTGGTTACGTTTTTGTTTTTTTCGATTATAAACGCATTTCCGTCCCTGGAATAGTCTTTGATTTTATCGCTCATTATATTTATAGTATTTTCCGCGGTCACTTTCAGAAGTTCTCTTTCCGGGGCCATGGCAGAATCATATTCTATTCTGCCCTTATTTATGATTATTGTTCTATCGCATAATTCCCTTGCCTCATAAATCAAATGTGTACTCAATAATACCAGATGATCCCTGGCCAGGGTTTTTATTATATTCCGGATATCTACCATTCCTTTAGGGTCAAGGCCGAATGTTGGTTCATCCAGTATTATAATTTCCGGGTTTCCCAGCATTGCAACAGATAAGGCCAATCTCTGTTTCATTCCCCTTGAATAGCCCCCTGTCTGTCTATCCATAAATCCATCTATTTCTGTAAGTTTTCCCAATCTTTTAATCTCCGATTCAAATTCGTCCTTTTTTAGCCCTTTAATTTTTGCGGTAAATTTCAATATTTCATATGCTGTTAAATAACTATAGAACTCCGGTTGTTCTATCAGTGCTCCGACTGAAGATAAGGCACGCTCCGGATATATTGAAACATCCACATTATTCAGATCCACCTTTCCTTTGGACGGTCTTATAATATTGGTTATAAGTTTGAGCATGGTTGTTTTTCCAGCACCATTTGGTCCCAGAAGTCCGGTACATCCATGCCCTTCTATCTTTAGATTAATGGAATCAAGTGCCCTGATCTTTCCATAGTTTTTTGTTAATTCATCCAGATATATCTCCATTAGGATACCTCCTTTTTATCAAATAACAGCATGCCTATTGCCAGGGCCGCTACTGTATATATGATCATTATCATAGATGAAAGCACAATTTCTGAAAAGGGTGCAGGATTTAAATTTATTGCCGTTGAAAATACATTGCCCGGTATGATGTTTATATATACCCTTTCTATTATGCTTCCCGCCTCATTCAAAAAATAAACCGGGGTATATTTGTATAATAATTCAATTATAAAGGAACCTGCCTCAAACACTATGTAATAAATAACGAAAACCGTGATGTAGGCATATGTGTTTTTGTTGAATACTGCACTTATAAGGAAAGTAACAGCCATTATGCTCATAATAAATAATATGAGCATCAGGAAGGATGTAAGGAAGTACTTAACTGGTACGGCACCCAGAAGATAAGTAAGGGTGCCCACCTCGAATATAAGATATATTCCTATTATAAACATGGTCACAGTGAAAGCTGCAAAATATTTTCCGAAGAATAGTTTGTACCTGTTTATGGGCAACGGAAAAATGAAATAAGCCGTCTTGTTTTCGATTTCACTGGAAATTGCAGGCGAACCGAAGAATACCGAGGCAAATACGGGGATATAAAGCAGTACCAGTGTCCATAAATAGTAAAACAGATCTACTTTAATTGAATTCGGCAGGGAAGCCCCGCCAAGGAATGCAGGAAGGTCGTTAACATATTTAAAAGAAAAATAAGTCATCATG
>JAKADL010000085.1 GCA_021820565.1 Thermoplasmata archaeon | reverse complement strand
CAGCTGGATGTTACGCAGGACAAGATACAGAGGCAGTTCAAGCAGGACTGGAGGCTTCCAGCGCTGTACATAACGCAGCTCATAGGCCTATCGTTCGGCTATACTCCTAAACAGCTTGGCATGTCAAAAGGATCCATAGAATATCTAAAAACCAGGGGAATATCATGAACTACGCAGATCTTTTGAAGGGTACGGACGTAACCGGACAGTCAGAAATACCGCCGAGGCCAGGTGAAAAACCATTTGCCACCGAGGTTTACTACAAGAAAGATGATCTGTTCTATGGTAAATTGCATGTAAGGAAATCAAACAATGCAATGTACTTATCGGTAATATCAAAAATACCATTTAACTGGAAACAGCTGGTGGGAAATATGAAATTTGCCGGTACAGTAGTTGATTCTGCCGGTGGCTTATTATGGCTTAAGGAAAATGAAAACACCATAGGCAATGACCTTGCTTACCTGGAAAAATATCTTACTGATATGAAAAATAAAGAAACCAAAAATTAAATTTTTTAATATAAATAAAAATTATTCAACATCCTTTTCTGCGAATGTTTTAATCGGATCGACTATTGTGTAGCCTTCCTTATCAGATACATCCTGCAGTGCAGGTGGATATTTCAAATAGTCCGGGACAATGCCTGCAAGCCTGTTTGGATAGCTCGGTATAGTATTGTTTTCATAGAATATACCTATAGGTATATGATCTCCCCATTCCATTGATTTTCTATATCCTGTGTCGAATTTTTCTTCATCTTCCTCTTTTTTATTGACAACGGGATCCCATGATTTGTCGTCTTCAAGTTTGTACACACGCTGTCTGTACCAGTCAAGTGTGTTCACATCATTATATGTAGGGCATGGCTGAAGCACCTCTATTACAGCCGATCCTTCGTGTTTTATTGCTCTTTCTATTATTGATGATAGCTGCTTGATTTCAGATGAGAATCCCCTTGCTACAAAGGAGTAACCGGATGCCATTGCCAGTGTAATGGGATTTATCTTTCCCATTATATTTGGCCTTGCAAGGCTCTTTACCTTCTCTCCCAGTGGAAGTGTCGGCGCAGCCTGCCCCTTGGTCAATCCGTAAACAGAGTTATTGTAAAGTATTACCTTCACACCGGAGTTCCTTCTGCCTTCTCCCACGAAATGGCCTGCTCCTATGCTCAGAAGATCTCCATCCCCGCCCATTACAAGAACATTCAAATTGGGATTTGAAAGTTTCACTCCCACTGCATAGGGTATTGCCCTTCCATGCAGTGTATGAACTCCTGCAATATTCAAATAATGCGGAGTTTTCCCCGAACAACCTATACCTGAAACTGCAACCACATCATCAGGGTCCATATTCATGTTGGAAAGTGCCTGTGTAACGGCGCTTACTATACCGAAATCGCCGCATCCGGGGCACCAGTCAATTGTTATATTGTTCCTGAAGTTGTACTTGTCCTTTCCTTCTACACCTTTTTGCATTTTTATCACCTTATGAACCCTCCTGGAGTACTTCCAGGGCGGTTTTCTTTTCCATTATGTTCTTTGTTGACTTCAAGACTTCATCTAGAGTCATATGTCTTCCATTGTATTTAAGGATGAAGTTTTCTATATTTATTCCGGTATTCATTCTGATTACCTTCGCCGCCTGTCCGGTCATGTTGCTTTCTACATCTATTATCAGATGTGAATTTTTCAGGACCTTGGCCACATATTCCGAGGGGAATGGTTCGAACATCCTGAGATAAAGAAGATTTGCTGATATTCCCTGTTTTTTCAGCTCGTCGATTGTATCTATCAGAAGGCTCTTCTGGCTGCCCCACGTAACATATGTCACATCAGCGTTTTCATCACCGTAGAGTACTGCCTTATCCTCGAGAGGTATTTCACTGTCGGCTGTTACAAGTTTCTGCATTCTCTTTTCCATCATCTTATCCCTCATCGCCGAATCTTCTGTAACATGCCCGAGTTCATCATGCTCATCACCTGTCATCCAGAATATATCCTTTCCGAATACTCCGTATGGTGAAATTCCATTTTCTGTATCAAGTGAATATCTCTTGAAATTCTCATGGTTCGTGTTTTCATTGTACTTGACTATCTTTACCTTTTTTACATCTATTTCAGGCACAAGGTCCATGGTATTGGCCAGGGTCTTATCAATTAGATGTATAACCGGCATCTGGTACCGCTGTGCATAGTTAAGTGACTTCATTCCATCGTATATGCACTCCTCCATATCGCCTGATGATATTACCATCTTGGGAAATTCACCGTGACCGGTGTTAAGTGCAAATAACAGATCAGCCTGTCCATTCCTGGTTGGCAATCCTGTGGATGGTCCACCTCTCTGGTAGAATGTAATTACAACCGGTATTTCTGTCATACCGGCATATCCAATTCCCTCTGCCATTAAAGAAAATCCGGGTCCGGACGTTGCTGTTGCACTTCTCGTGCCAGTAAGTGCAGCACCGTTTGCCATGTTTATAGCTGACAGTTCATCCTCACACTGGACCACAACAAGCCCTGCCTTCTTTACAACATCATCAGCGTTCTTTAAGAATTCCATTTCTTCATGGCTTTCCAGCAAAGTGCTCTCATCGCTTGCCGGAGTAATAGGATAGTATGTCTGGAATCTGAGTCCGCCCATGAGCTTGCCAAGTGCAGTTGCATCATTGCCAGTTAATAACATTCTCGGCATTGCCGGATATGTTGGAAGTGTAGCAACCTTTATTGGTGATGATTTAACATAGTCGTAGGCAGCTTTTATGACTTTTATATTGGATTCAATGACCTTGGGCTTTTTCTTGAATGCGAATTTAATCCCATCATCGGCATGATCCTCATCAAGCCCCAGGAGTGCCAGTGTTGTTCCGGCTCCGAGGGTATTATAATACCGGTTGGCCGGGCCATCATGTACATTTTCATTTATGAGCTTATCAAAAGGTATGGCTATTACATCGATTCCTGCACTTTTGAAGTAATCCAGAACACCCTTAACATCAAATGTAAGGTTTCTCTCTGCAAGTTCGTCCTGGATTCTTATCATCGTATCTGATGTAATCATTCTTGCATTCTTCAAATTGAATGTATTGAACGCTGAATCATAGACAACCTTGGACCCCTTTGCTACATCGAACATATGTTCAAAAAGCGTATCCGGATCCAGTGCAACCATTATATCTACCGGATATTTCAACGATTTCGGCCGTTCATGCATTATTCTAAAATGTATATAGCTATGTCTTCCCTTTATGTTGGAATGGAATTCCCTTATTCCGTAAATATTATAGCCTGCCAGTGAAAATGCCATGCTAATCATATTTGCAGCACTATCTATTCCTCCGCCCTGTGGACCTCCCACAAGTAGATTGATATCAGTTTCCTGCATTGTTACCGTATGATAAGCCTATTTTAATTTAAAAACTTTATCATCGGATTATAAGTATAATGTTTTAAATACTCGAATATTTAAGTAAAAAAAATTACATTATATACATGAATACTGAATATTTTATATGTATTTCAGCCATTCCATGACAGGATCATCATCACCGATGTTTATTTCCGTTTGCCCCAGTGCAGATGTTGTAACGAATTTAGTAAAATATGCAGTGCCATTGTCTATATATCCATACATCACATGTTCTACACTTTCTCCATCGGGAAAATGCGCCTCGGCTTCCGGTGTATTGGGAATAAAATGCAAATCAAATTCGCTTCCATGAATATAAAGGCGATATGATGAGTTCTCCATGACATAATTCTGCAACTTTTCAAGATTAATATTAGGTTTCATAAAATGAAATTAAAGCAAAATATATAAATATAACATATTTTACAATTATTTTTTAAGGAGCTCTGGGATATCATCCGGATAACTTGCCACCTTTATGCCTGCATCCTTGAATGCCTTTATCTTGGATTCAGCTGTACCGGTTCCTTTCTCTATAATAGCTCCTGCATGGCCCATCTTCTTTCCCGGAGGTGCACTGATTCCAGTGATGTACCCGGTAACAGGTTTTTTGACATGTTCCTTGATATACTGGGCAGCTTTTTCCTCCTCATTACCGCCGATTTCACCTACAAGGACTATCTGTTTGGTCTGCGGGTCATCATTGAATATCCTGATTATATCCGAGAAGGTTGTTCCTACTATAGGGTCTCCACCAAGACCTATGACCGTGCTCTCTCCATATCCGGCATCTGTGACAGCCTTGACTATTTCATAGGTTAATGTGCCGCTTCTTGAAGCAACAGCCACATCTCCCACACGGAATATATTATTGGGCATGATTCCTATTTTGGCCTGGCCGGCAACGGTTATTCCCGGGCTGTTAGGACCTATAAGGAAAACTCCCTTTCTTCTTGCCTCATGATATAATTCCATTGTATCATGGACGGGAACGTGTTCTGTCAGTATATACACAAGTTTTATTCCGTTTTCCATTGCTTCCAGTGCAGCATCCTTAACGAAGGGTGCCGGAACAGAAATCATGGATGCATCGGGTTTCAACGGAAGTGTATCAATTACATTATTGTATACGTCAACCCCGTTCACCTTTGTTCCTGCCTTGCCCGGGGAAACCCCTGCTACTACATTTGTTCCGAACTTTATCATTTCACCGGAATGGAAGGTTCCCTGATGCCCGGTCATTCCCTGGACTATTACTCTTGTTTCCTTGTTAATTATAACCATTTTATTCAACCCCCTGTATTTTTGATAATTCCTTTACAGCATCTGTCATATTGTTGAACGCCTTTATTCCGCTATCTAGAAGGATTTTCTGTCCCTCCTCCTCATGGACACCACTGAGCCTGACAACAATCTGCTGTTTTATGTTAAATTTCTTTTTTGATGAGACTATTCCATTTGCAACTGTATCCGCCTTTGTAACACCACCGAATATATTGACGAAAATTAGTTTTGGCCTTGCCCTCATTACAAAGGAAAATGCATCTTCAACTATCTCAATATTATCGGTACCGCCTAGGTCAAGGAAATTCCTGGGCTTCAGTTTGTGAAGCGTAAGGGCATCCATTGTTGCCATTGTGAGCCCGGCTCCATTTGCTATCACACCTATATCCCCGTCCATTTCTATGAATGTAAAGCTTTTTGAGGCTGCCTCATTTTCAAGGTCTGTCTTGTCCGGGTCGGTAATCATATAATCCTTATGCCTGTAAAGGGCGTTATCGTCTATTATTACCTTTGAATCTCCTGCGACAATATTGTTTTCTGCGTCTATAACCAGAGGGTTTATCTCAGTGAGCAGGGCATCTTCCCCGACAAAGGCCTTATAGAGGGATTCAAGCAGGCTGCTGAACTGCTTTTTGTTTTCAACAGGAAGGTAAGATAATGCTTCCCTGGCGATGTAATCTGAATATCCCACCATCGGGTCAATGTATATTTTATGTATATTTTCCTCCGGTACGCTCTCAATTTCCATTCCTCCATCAGCAGAGAGTATAATTACGGGTTGTTTGGTGGCCCTGTCCAGTGTTATGCTCAGATACAGTTCCTTTTTTATGTTTAGCATTCTCTCAATCAATAGTTTTTTAACGGTGAGGTTATTAATTGTTGAATTCAAAAGCTGTTCTGAAAAGGTTTTCAGGTCTTCAGCATTCTTTGCGAATTTTATTCCACCGGCCTTGCCACGCTTTCCGGACAAAATTTGCGATTTAATAGCCACCGGGTATTCAAATTTTTTCAGCTCTCCCACATTTTCTATTACATATCCATCGGGTACAGGAATCCCATATTTTCTAAATATTTCCTTGCCCATGTATTCATAAAGATTCATTGCAATCCCTGTTATATTAATAAAGAATATTTAATATTATTTTTTAAGGAATAAGTTTTCTCTTACCAGTACTAGATTTACATCTAGAGTCTTATCTCCTTATCAAACATATAATCAGATGCTTTTTTGTATGCCATCAGATAATTATTGATTGAATTTGAAAAATAGAATCGCTCCTATCTATAAAAATTTGTCAGTGCTAAATTTTATAAAAAATAAAAATTAAATTAATTTATTTTATTCAAACTATCTGAAATGCTTTTGATTTTCTGCTTCTCTTCAGTACTCAATTTTTCCATATTGTCGAGCAAATACTGGGAGTAGTTGTCTATCTGAACAATTATATCATCCAGATCATTCTTTTTACCTGAAATTTCATTCCATGGAAAGTATGAATCCCCAAGTAATTTTTTTCCTTCTTCAGTAGTTTTATAATACTTTTTATTATCTTTTTCTGAAAGCTGGAGATACTTATCGTTGAACAGTGAAGTTAATGTAGGATATATTATACCCGGTGATGGTACCCAGTTACCCTTTGTAATTTCACCGATCTTATTGGCTATATCGGCTCCCGTAACCTCACTTTCGGATGCTATACCCAGTATCCAGTATTTGAGCCCGAATCCACGCATGCCGTGCATGTGATGCATTTCGCCGTGCATATATTTTCCTCTCGGTCCGTACATATTTATCACCTAATACCTGCCATGGCATTCATGGTAGTGCTCGTGCCTGCAGCCATGTTCTTCATTATGGCAGCCTCCATGCTGATGCATATGTTCGTGGAACTCATGGTGCATTCCCTCACCTCTACCGAATTCCCTTTCGGAATCCACGTCTCTGTTTTTCCTTCCTTCTTCGCAATCTCTTCCGTATCTCCTTCCATATTCGTTGTTTTCTGAATATCTTCTTCCATACATTTTTATCACCAGATATCACTTAATGATATCTAATATAGATAT
>JAKADL010000084.1 GCA_021820565.1 Thermoplasmata archaeon | reverse complement strand
TATTTACAATCAGGACCTTTGGGCCATCTCCCTCCTTCAGCCATTCCAGTTCATTCATATCCTTTGATGCCATCATTGTATCAATGTGGAAACCCCTAGAAATGCTTTCAATATCCAGATTTAAAGTTAGATAATCCTTATACTGCATTTCAGGATAATATGAATCTGCAAAGCTCTTTAAAATATTATAGCCACCGTTGTTCAGCACTAAAATTTTAACCGGGAGATTATATTTTTTCATAGTCCATAAACTCTGTACCGTATACATAAATGATCCGTCCCCTATTATTACCAGAGTTTTTTTACTTTTCACGGAAATTCCTATGGACGCTGGCAATGCCCAGCCCAGCTGGCCGGTTTTAGCAGTAAAATATTTTTTATTGCCATATCCGAATATTGACCTTACATTCTCGGTTGCAGAAATAGACTCATCAACTATGGTATAATCGCTAAAAATCTTCCTTGCCCTGTATAAAACATAATTTATTCCCATTGTAAATTTTTCCCTTGCTATTTTATTTGGAAATGTTAAATCCGGGCTTTTATGGTAATTCCCCTTTTTATTCACCAGGCCTTTTGCTTTTTCCAGGAAGAGTTTAGGGTTCATGAAGTAGGATTCACCGGCTTTATGCGATAAATCTGTGCCCACAAAAATTACGTCCTTCCCGGCAAATGGTTTTGATGGCAGGTATGGATAGAAAATGATATCTCCTCCGATAAATATAATCAAATCATTTTCTATGAAATTTAAATTCATCAGTGTTGATGCGGGCAATAAATCCCCAGCATAGTTATCATTGTCTGTACTGTATGTGGACCTTGATGCCAGCGGCTCTGAATAAACCTTTACGCCCAGTTTTTTAGCAAACTCACCGGCTTCCTTGAATGCATTATAGAGGTCAATCTCGTAACCGAACACAATTGCCGGATTTTTTGCCCTGTTGATTTTTTCACATATACTCTTAATTGCATCTTCATCAGAGATACTGTAATTCGGATCCTGATACTGCTGTTTATAATAATCCCCGTTATAATCCATTATATCCATGGGAAATGACAGGAATACGGGGCCCATTGGCGGCGTTAATGCGATTTCCCTTGCCCTTTTCAGGGCAACAGGTATATCCTCAGGATTTTTTATCTCGTATTTATATTTTACAAAATCTGAAACCAGGGACATGGTATCGCCGGATAGGAGCGGGTCATAAACTAAATGCCTGGTGTCCTGCTGCCCTGCTGTAACTATTACCGGTGACCGGTTCATCTTTGCTGTAAATAAAAACGCCATAGAATTTCCCAGTCCGGGCATTGTATGCAGGTTTACCATTGAAGCCTCAGAATTGTATAATGAATAGCCATCAGCCATTCCCAGCGCAATTGAATCGTGCAGTGATAAATAATATTTATCTACCGATCTCAGCATTGGTATTTCGGTTGTTCCCGGGTTCCCTGACACAAAGTTTATCCTGCTATCCTTTAAGGCATTAGATAATATTTCATAGCCCTTCATTATAAATCACCCTTTATCTGGTATAGTGGCTCCAGGCCCTGTGTATACTTTATTAGATTTCCTATAGTTTCCTGTAGGAATCTCTGCTGGCTTTCAACTGTTACTCCTGCAATATGTGGTGAAAAGATTACATTGTCCAGCTTAAACAACTCTGAGGAAAAGTCCGGCGGCTCCCTGCTGTATACATCAATGCCTGCGTATATATTTTTAGTTTTTATGGCATTAATCAATGCATTTTCATCCATGATTTCTCCCCTGGATGTATTTATAAAAATTGAGTTGTCCTTCATCATTGAAAAATGCTTATCATCAAATAATTTCATGGTATTCTCTGTTAATGGCAGGTGTACTGATATTATATCTGAATTTTTCAGGACGTCGTCCAGTTCCATATAGGTTAACCCGTATAATTCTTCGTCCTCACCTGATAACCTTTTCACATCATAATATATAATTCCGGGACCGAAGGGTATTAATTTCTGTACAAGCTTGATGCCTATTGCACCCATACCGATAATGCCGAATATTTTTCCGTTCAGTTCTGTGGAATTTGTAAGTAAGGGCCATTCGCCGCTGCGTATTTCCCTATCAAAAAATATTAAGTTCTTCAAAAATGCTAAAACCATTGCAATAACATGCTCTGCAACAGCATCCTTGTTTGCCCTTGGAATGTTTGACAGAATAATGTTTTTGCTTTTCAAATATTTTACATCAACGTTGTTATAACCGGTGCTTGATACCTGCAGAAACTTTAAATTGGGGAATTTGTCTATTTCCTCCCTTCCAAAACGTGTAAACGTAGTTATAACGACGACCTCGGCATCATCCTTTTCAAAATCCATGTCTGTCCTTATTTCTATGCCCGGCATTATCTGGTCTACTGTTTTCCTTATATCATCTATGGGCAAAAACGCAGGCAAAATAACCAATATTTTCATGGCAATATAACCTGTTTGTATATTAAAAAGTTTTCAAATGCACGATTCTTGAACAGCAATGGTTCCTGTGGCATATTCTTCTTAATTTAAAAAGATGATTCCTGCTGGACATGCAACTTATTTCAAAATTATATTATGATACAGGCATTTATTCTGTTCTTTCTATAAGGATAGGTTGTGGCATGCCTCTATCCTCTTTTATAATCTTTTTACTACCAATTTATAATTTCCTCCATATTTCACGATAAATTATCCTGTTAGTTAATATGTTTGCTTCGAAATAACTATATATATCCAACTGTTTGATTTTCATGAGAATAAAATCATTTCTCAAAATTGCTGTAATTGCTGTTGCAATAATGTTCATAATAATAACTTTCTCCCCGCTGACATCAACAAATGCTGTTAATACGCACAACGTGCAGGCAGTCACGTTAACTTCTGATTCAGGGACCAGAACCCCGATAAAACACGTTATAAATATATATCTGGAAAACCACAGTTTTGACAATCTCTTCGGAATATATCCCTTCGATAATTATACAGCAAATGCCAGCATTTCTGCTAATCTGAGCACTCCTCTAAACCTGCTCTCCAACAAAACAGCACGGAATATGCTGACTGAAATACCCACAGGAACTTTTTACACGAAGGACCCTCATGAGGGCTATGTTTCATACCATCTGGATTTTAACCATGGTAAACTAAATGGTTTTCTGAATGGTAGTGGTGCGCAGGGGCTTACTTATTATTCTGCTGCACAGGAAGCACCCCAGTGGGACATAGCAGAACAGTACGGGCTTGCCGATAATTTTTATGCCCCATGCCTTTCTGAAAGTGCACCACATCATCTTTACTATGTAGCAGGCTACTCTCCAATAATCAATGATTATGGCCCGCCTCCCTACATTCCATACTCACAGTCAATATTCGGGGAGCTTTCAAGGTATAACATATCATACGGAGTTTATTTAAATAATACCGAATATAGATGTGCATCCTGGAATTTTCTCTATGGGCACAGCCATTATTCATCACACCTCCAGAGCTGGAACACTTTTCTCAACCAAACTGCAAATGGAACACTCCCATCTGTAAGCTATTTCTTTTCCCAGGGAACCGGCAAGAGCATGGGCCCGCCCAATAATATACTGAACGGGGAAATGCTGCTGCTCTATGTGATAAATGCCGTTGAAAGAAGCCCATTATGGAACTCCACGGCCATATTCATTACTTACGATGGCTTCGGAGGGTATTATGATCAGGTTGTCCCGCCGGTGATGGACAATTTGCAGCTCGGTTTAAGGATACCATTGATGGTTATATCCCCCTATGCAAAGGAGGACTATATTTCCAGTACCCAGATGCTTGTTACATCAATATTAGGATTTATTGATTATAACTGGGGGATGCCTGCACTGAATAAAATGGTGGATGATTCATACCTTCCCCTGGACTTCTTCAATTTCTCACAGGGCCGCCAACCCATACAATTTTCTCCATCTGCCGGTTTCCCTGTACCCTCAAATATACATTTCAATCTGGTAACAGACACATCAAAGGACAACTATTCCGGTCTGTTTCCCATGAAGCCACAGATTCCATTATCCAGCCTGGGTTATAACAGGACAGGTTCTTCATCTGTAAATCTGTCATCCCTCGGGGTGGGCATACTGAATAAGAACGAGCATGGGTATACACCATTCTTCGAAAGCATTGGATTTTATTCCATACTGGTTGTTCTGGAGATAGCTATTGCTGCTGCCATAATAACAAGGTACAGGAGGAGGTGAGAAAATGGAGTACAGCAAAAAATCTGGAAAGGTTACAGCACTTGTCTCGGCTGGAGCAGCTATAATGGTTACCGCGATTCTTGGCGTATCCCTGATTTTCACCATGGGATATTCATCAGGGCTTATCTATATAATAGGTGCACCATATCAACTTCTATCCCTGTTTGAGGGTATTATAGCCGGTATTCTGGTATTTTCATTTGCAGGATATATTATAGGTTCAGCGAAGCGAAACAGGCTCATTGCCGGATTGATTTTCGGGATTGCAACTTTCTTCATTGCCTACTATATAATACACAGCGTTGATTTCGTTGTACCCAACGGGCTTCTAACAGTATGCACATTTATTATAACAGGATCATTTTTGCCTGTTACCCAGTTTTCAACAGCAATTTATCGCGGCAGGTTCCTGCCCGGACTGGCTGTTCCGGCCGGGATATCTGCTATATCAATAGTTTTGGTGGCAGAACTGGCAATACTTTATGAGGATAGCGGGCAGTCAAATCTGGCAGAGATTGTCACCATAATGAATTCCATGGCCCTGATATTGCTCATCTTGGTGCTGGCAGTCTTGTTAACCCGGAAAACCTCCAGATCGGAGACATCCAGGAGTTGATTATAACTTTTTATTTCCACAATATCCGGTGAAAATTTCTTCACTATTCGCCAGAGAACCTGTGAATATTCTACTTACCATGCCGGTACAGTGCAAAAACAATAATTTTTTCTCATTAGAAATTTTTAAGTAGTCATTGCAGTTTGTTTTTAATGGATCAAAGAAATAACTCCAATCGTAGATGGCTTATACTTGCAGCCTATACCCTTGTTGCACTTTCATCGCAGGCTATATGGTTGAATTTCTCGGGGATAGCTGTTCCGCAGGTTGAGACTATCTACAGGGTTAATGTATCAGAAATAGGCTACCTGGCAGCATTCTGGCCCCTTATTTTCATACCATTATCCATACCCACAGGAATACTTGTTGACAGGATAGGTTTCAGGAAGGTTGTTTCAATCGGGGCACTAATTATAGCGTTCTTTTCATGGATGAGGATTTTTGCCGGCAGGGATTTCCTGATGCTGGTTGTCTTCCAGAGCCTTGCTGGAATAGGCCAGCCGTTTATATTCAATGGGATATCAAAAATAGCCGGTACATGGTTTCCTCCAGGGGAGCAGGCCGTTGCAACTGGAGTGGGCACCCTCGGGCAAATACTGGGAATGATTGTTGCGCTCATAGTTGCCCCATTAATGGTTCCACTATCATCATTCTCTGAGCTGCGTACAAATATGATAGTATTCTCACTTATTGCCACGGTGGCATTTATTTTATTCTTCATAATTTCCAGGGAAAACAGCTCGTTTATCCCCTCCAGCGATAAAAACCTTGTAAGTGAAATCAGGGGGCTTCTGAATATAAGGAATATTATCCTTCTCATGGCCCTGTTTTTTATTGGCGTAGGTATATTCAGCGGGCTTGCACAGTGGATAGAAAGCATGCTGGCATCACGGGGGGTTTCATCGCTAACCGGGGGGATCATAGCCGCATCCATGCTGATCAGCGGGATAGCAGGAATGATTGTGATACCGTACATTGCAGATAAAAGATCGATGCTAAAACAGTTTATCCAGATCAACAGCCTGATAGCTGCTGTATTCCTGTTCCTTTTTGCATTCAGGGCTAATATCGCCATATACTTTGTTATTGCCATTGTTATAGGATTCTTCCTTCTGTCGCTGGCACCGGTAGGACTGCAGCTATCCCTGGAAACCGCAGGCGAAAAACGTTCCGGTACATCAGCAAGCCTTATCTGGCTGGCATCACAGGTTGGTGCACTGTTTCTCATACTGATCATGGGGGATCTCGGGCCGGTTACATTTACAGTATCAAGGGTGTTTTTACCACCGTGGTTCCTGACTATGCTGGTTGTGGCTGTGTTAACCCTTGTGGCATTCGGGCTGAGTTTCTTCATTAAAAATACCAGAAATTCCAGGGGAGAAGTCACCACAGGAAAAAGGTAAAATATTTTTTAATTTATATTATTATAAACAGGAATATTTTTATTCAATATTCGTATTTATTTAATAGTGTTTATTCTGTGCATTGATTTCCTGTTATTCCTGTAATAATCTATGAATTCTTCGAAATTTTTCCTGTAAACCGTGAAATTATTTACGTTAGGCCTGTAAACAGCAGGATTTCCTGATACTGTTTTCAGGTCATCCATGGAGATGAGGCCAGACCCCACTCCTGCTAGCAGGGCCACGCCCCTGACCGTTGAATACCTGGGATCTGGAATTACACTTATTTCCCTTTCCAGTACATCGGATAATATCTGGGGCCAGACGCTGGATAGTGCGCCTCCACCGGACATAATAATTCTGTTGGGTATGTTGCCGTTTCCAAGGAACTTATCCACTATGCCGAGCAGCCATTTTGAGTTGAAAGCCACTCCTTCCATGACTGACCTTATTATATCTTCCCTTCCATGCCCGAGGGATAAATTGAAAAATCCTCCTCTCAAAAGAGAATCCTCAACCGGTGCCCTTTCTCCGTAGACCCATGGAAGGTAAATCAACCCA
>JAKADL010000005.1 GCA_021820565.1 Thermoplasmata archaeon | reverse complement strand
AGTACTGAAGAACGGCCATTCGGTGGTATATGTGGATACAGAGGGATTTTCCACGGAGCGCTTCCGCAGCATATCCAGAAATTACGAGGAATATCTGTCCCGTATGAATATTTACAGGGTAAAGTCACTGGACGATCAGTATCTGGCACTTATCAAATCCGATAAACTCATCGGGGAAAAACATGATTCAAAATATAATGTAGGCATTATGGTCGTGGATTCTTTTACAAATTTTTTCAGGATGGAAGCAGGTAAAGACCCCTCCGCCAGAATGGAGGGTTACGAGAAACAGCTGGGAATACTTGCCGGAATAGCTTTGAAATACAAAATACCTGTTCTTATAACAAATCAAATTTACGAGGATGTGAACAAGAATTCCCTTGAGCCCTTCGGAGGATTCTTTATAGACCATGCCATGAAAGCGATTTACAGAATAGAAAAATTCAATGATGGCAGCAGAACAATAACTGTTGACAAGCATCGATCTATACCCGAAGGGCGAAGTACAAGATTCAGAATAACAACTGATGGGATTACCTGTGAGGTGTAAACATGGGAGTAGATATTTCAGGCATACTGGTTAAGCATGAAACCACCATAAAGGAAAATACCGGGATAATGGTTTCTATAGACGCATTCAATATAATATACCAGTTTCTCAGCAGCATCAGGGGAGAAAACGGAGATCCGTTAAAGGATTCATCAGGCAATATTACCTCACATCTGTCCGGCATTTTTTACCGCACAGCAACCCTGTTGCAGAATAACATAAAACCGGTGTATTCCTTTGACGGAAAACCATACCATTTAAAAAATGAAACTTTGAAGGAACGCAAAGCCATAAAAGACAAAAATATTGCTGAATTGAATATGGCAATCAAAAACAATGATACAGAAAAGATTAAAACACTTTCTTCCAGAATTAATTACATTACAGAAGATATAGTCTCAGAATCCAAAAAACTCCTTGACCTCATGGGGGTTCCCTGGGTACAGGCTCCCACCGAGGGAGAAGCCCAGGCATCCTACATGAGCAAGACTGGCATAGTTGATTCTGTTGTATCACAGGACTACGACTGCCTCCTCTTCGGTGCAAAGAGAGTGCTCAGAAACTTCACTTTATATGGACGCCGCAGGATATCGGGCACCGGCAAATTCATCAATATAACCCCTGAGATAATAGATTTACAGGAAAATCTTGAAAACACGGGAATTACACAGAATCAGCTTATAGATATAGGCATACTGGTTGGAACTGACTTTAACCCGGGGATCAGGGGCATAGGGGCGAAGACGGGGCTATCACTGATTAAAAAATACGGCACCATTGAGGAAGTGCTGAAGATCAAGGGCAAGGAAGTGGAAAATCTGGATGAAATCAGGGAATTCTTCCTGAATCCGCCCGTAGCAGAATGCAGCGAGATTAAATTCAGGTTACCGGACAGAAATGGCATTATAGACTATCTGTGCAATGAGCACAGCTTTTCACAGAATAGAATTAATCAAATTCTGGATCAGGTAGAAAAAGGATATTCAGGAGCAAACCAGTCAAATCTCGATAAATATTTTTAATTTTTGATTTCCTGTTCAGTAACCATTACCTGATGTGATCTCGGGTATTCCAGTTCCAGTATATCTTTCATGGCTTTTTTTATATCCTTTTCATTAACATCTATACTCTGGTTTCTGAAGCCCTCCTCTACTACTGTAAACTTTTCACCTGTTTTTTTTACGGTTACAATTCTATCTTTCTTGAAGCTTTTTATGATAAGCATGTGGTTGTTGTCCATCTTGGCGAGCATGGTATGGACATGTTTATCTATGCTTCTTATTGGCATCCATGGCATTTAATCACTGTTAAGTTTATTGCTTACAGGCAATATAATATTTATGAGTATTTCTGTCAATGCCTTTTTTAAATCCATGGGATGAATTTCAGATCTGAGGTATTTTTCCTCCAGTTCCCTGAAGGATTTTATTGTGTAAGGCCCACCATGTGCTTCTGAACGCTTTATTTCCAGTTCTTCAATGTAATATGGAAATACTAGGTACCTCATTATATCTATTACGGGATTATTTTCTGTTATCCCCATGGGACAGAATGCATTTTTTATTTTCCTCCGTATATCATCCTCTTTATCGGTTAAAAACAGTGCAGATTCCGGGTCACTTTTGGACATTTTCTTGAAATCGTCCATTCTACCCTTACCCTTCAGTGATGCTATAAGCGGCATCTCCATGAGAACCGGTTTTTTTCTTCCCATCTTTTCTGCGATGTCCCTGGCGAGCATGTATGCGTGTCGCTGATCTGTGCCTCCCAGCGCAAGGTCTGAATTCAGATAAAAAACGTCAGTAACCTGCATGAGCGGATAAATGTATTTGCTGAAATCCTTGTCTGCATCTTCCTCGGTTCTCCCCATGATTGGGAGCGATCTTCTTATTCTCAACAGTGAAGAATTTTTGGCAGTCTGTAGAAGCAATTCCCAGTAGTCCGGATTTGCCACAACATCCGATGCCCATATAAATTCAACCTCCGGGCTCAATCCAGCATAAATCATGCTGTTTTTCAGCCTGTTACCGCTCTCCCTTATAAGATTTATATCTCCTCCCAGTTTATCATTGACCCTTGCGTGCCAGTCGGCAAGCAGAACCTTGATATGAAATCCCAGTTCAACAAGCTGGTTGATCTTGTTCACATAAATCAGTATTGCAATATGTGGAAGGCCCGATGGCTCGAATCCTATGTAACCCTGACCGTTTCCTGCAAATAGCGATTCACACTCTGAGGGTGTAACCACCTCAGAGGTGTTTGATTTGAGAATTTCCAGTTTGTCCATTGGCAGGTAATACAGTGTTATTTTATTAATTTTTATTTTTTGAGAAGCAGATCCAGTAGTGAAGATGCCTCTTTTTTTGTTAATTCCTCAAGGGACCCTTTCTTTAATGATTTCAAATAATCATCCACTGCTTTCTGGTTTGACTCTTCCCTCTTCAGCAGATCGTTTACAAATGACAGCTGTTTTTTGGTTATCTCATCATTTTTATTATACATATAATGAAATGCAATGAATGTACATAATATTATTTATTGGTAGAATGCCTCCATGGCTGGTAAATAGAAAATGTTTTAAGTAAATAAGGCATTTATTAGTTATGGAAGCTAATCCAGAACATATAATGAAAACAGCAAACATGCTAAAAATCCTTGGACTTTCATCCTATGAAGCTCAGGCCTTTGCCTCATTAGTATATCACGGTGTGGCAAATGCGGATACTATTGCTGATACAGCTGGCATTCCCAGAACTTCAGCCTATAAGGTTATGGAGTCACTGGTAGCACGTGGATTTGCAAGGGAAACAGAGGGCAGACCCAGAATGTTCAAACCTGAGAATATGTCCGAAATTAAAGAGGTTTTCATTAGCAATGTAAACAAACTTTTTGATGATTTAAAAGAGCTGCAGGATGTACTTCCATCAAAGGGAGATCCACAGCTGGTTTTCACCATATATGGAAGGTCAAAGGTAATGAGCAAAATGGCTGAGATGTTTGACCTGACGGAGAGGGAAATATTAATTGCAACACCCCGTATAAGGGAAATCAGGAGTGAATTGAAGAAAAATATAGAAAATGCATTGAAGAGAGGTGTAAAAGTTGTGTTCATAACACCCCCCAATAAACGTGTTCCACATAATACAATAGTATACAGAAAAGACGGGCTTATAGCAACTGATGTGGCCAGTGACGACTCAAGGGCTATGCTTGCAGGAGCTGATCTGGATGCGTGCGGATATACGGATAATCCGGTTCTTTCATTGCATGTGCTGCAGTTCATAAATATGATGATGAATGATGAAATTAAGATGTGACTTCGAGAGCCGCAATAAGCTCGTAGGAGGGCATGTGTCGATAGCGGAGAGTATAGACTTGGCCCCGGAAAGAGCAAATTCATTTGGTTTCAATACATTTCAAATTTTTGTTAAAAGCAATCTTCAATGGAAATATAAAACTATAACTGACACAGAATGCCGGAATTTCAGGGATAATCTTAAGGAGCTGAAGATGATAAAACCTGTGGCACATGCAACCTATCTTCTCAATCTCGGATCGGATAACATGGAACTTATCAACAAATCAGTGGATGATTTAAAGTATGAAATTGAAACCTGCAACAGGCTGGGAATAGAATATCTCGTGATTCATCCCGGTTCCAATAATGACAGGAAGCATGCGTTTGAATCCATAATGAATATAGTGAATTCTTTTGAAACGGGATCGGTGAGATTGCTTATTGAAAATTCTTCCGGAAAGGGGAATACCGTTCCTGCTACAATTGAGGAAATGCAGTTGATGATGGACCTGTCAAAAAACAGGACGGGAATATGCCTGGACACCTGCCATTTCTTTGCTGAGGGATATGATCTTGTAAATAATTATTCTGAATCTATTGAAAAATTAAAATCAGCTGGTGTCATGAAAAATATTTATGCTATGCATCTGAATGATTCTATGTTTGCGGTGGGATCAAAGAAGGACAGGCATGAGAATATCGGGAAAGGCTTTATAGGGGATGAAGGTTTTAAAAATATAATAAATGACAGTTCATTCAATGACATACCGATGATAATGGAAACGCCAGGTGGCGATGAGAATTATTCTATAAATCTGGAGAAATTACATGATTTAATGGTGATTCAATGAATATCAAGGAATTCAAACCCTACATATTTTCGGGTGATATTAAGGATGCAGTTTCACCACCATTCGATACCATCACACAGGAACAGGAAAACAAACTACGTTCGGCTAAATGCAATATTACAGCACTCAGCATGCCCCAATCGTGGAGCAATGGGATAACTCCAAGAAAAATTATGGAGAAGTGGATAAAAGATAAGCTTATTTACGAATACGGTGAAAATGTAATAATTATACTTAAACAGGTATTTTATATTAATAAGGAGGCTGTGGCACGTTATGGCATAATATCGCTGGTTGATATCAATAACAATATAAGCACACATGAAAATACATTCAGCAAACAGGTCATGGAAAGACAGACAGTGATGGATGACCTGCAGGCCCAACCAGAACCAATATTTATTGTTATACCGGATAACAATTTTGACAAGATGATAAAAAGATACACAGCCAATCTTGAGGAAAAATTCAAATTTGAGGAGCCCAGCGGTGTGGAAAACTTTGTGTATTTCCTGGATGATCAGCATAAAATCGACAGGATAAAGGAATCGCTTGCAAATGTCCAGGGGATTGTAGCCGATGGCCATCACAGAACACAGGCAATAAAAAATTTGCAGAAGGAAAAAGGTGATAGCTTCTGGAATTATGCACTGGCGTATACAACTTCCATCTATGGCAACGGGCTGATGATAGGCGGTGTGGACAGGCTTGTTTACAGGCTGAATTTCGAGGCAAATGTTGCCAAAATCAAGAATTTATTTGATGTGTACACTGAAAAGACCATGGAAGAAGACAATAATATACGCATTTACAGTAGAGGGATTTTTTACATAATTATTCCGAAGGAATATACGATCAGAGAAACTTTCGGAACAGCTAAACCACTCTCAACAGAAATCATAAATAGAATTCTTTTTGAAAATGCATTTGGACTGGAAAAGAGTGAGATAGAGACAAAAGTTAGCTATATATACAATGCAACTGATGCTATCAATGCAGTAGACAGGCATGAATGTGAGTTTGCCATATTGATTCCATCATGGCAGAAAGATGATTTTCTTAACCTCACCATGGAGAACAGGATATTCCCACAGAAATCAACATATTTTTATCCAAAAATTCCATCAGGAATAGCAGTATACCGCAGGCCATCGTAGCTCAGCAGGAAGAGTGGTTGATTCGTAATCAACAGGTCGCGAGTTCAAATCTCGCCGATGGCTCTTAATTTATATGAATTCCTTGGCAAAAATGATTTTACCATTATTGAATATCAATGCAATCTCATAACTTCTCTCTATATCATTGAAACTTGTATGTGATGTCCAGTTGCCTGTATATTTATCATAATTAATTTCCCGTACTCTGATATTTTCCACACCGGCGTATTTTTTTGTTATATATTCCCTGATAAACATCACAGCGACATCCCTGTTATCCATGAAAACATATTGAAGTTCAGTATAATATATTTCCCCGATTTGTTAAGTCAGAATTTAAAAAGACTTATAATAATCCTTTGCATTTATTATTCATGGAATATAAATTAACCATTGGAAAAATGGAAGATTTAAAGAAACTGATCAGGGAGGATATGGCAAAAACAGAGAATATAAATTATGAAGATTTTGAATTCCTTGATGTATTCTATTATTCAGGCCTCAAGAAATGGAATGTAAAAATTGAATTTACGAAAGAAGGCACGAAATATCTGGCAAGTATGGATATACAGGAAAATGGAATAATAACAAGATACCAGCAGAGGGAAGAAGATGTACTCCAATGAATGCCCTCTCAGTACAGCCCTGAAACCACTAAGGGGTAAATGGGAACCGGTAGTGATAAAATTACTCTCCATATATGGAAAATCAGGATACAGTGACTTATTGGGCAAAATGGGCAATATTACCCCCAAGGCACTGACAGGGGCTTTGAAACTCCTGCATGAAGAGGGAGTAATCAATAAAATAACAGTATCAGAAAAGCCTCACAGGGTTATATATAGCCTGACAGAAAAGGGAGCAGCAATGATTCAGCCCCTGAATATTATAGAATCACTGAACAGTAATATAAAGAATGGTACAGTAAAAACTAAATAAGGAGTTTTAGTTAAGGCTTGCATGTCATATTATAAAGGTGAAGATTCCAGGGCACGGTTAAATAAGATTTCACATCTACTTCTTCTTGCATCCATAGCTTTTTTTATAGTGGCTTCACTGATTAATACTATATATTCCATATCAGGCCACCATAGTTTATTATTCAAAACTGGCCTGGTGCTCATCATTCTGTTTGATGTGCTTTATGCGGTAATAGCTCTCAGCATATACCAATCCGGAAAGCTTAAAATTACAGACCGCCTAATATTTCTTTCCCTGGGATTGTTTTTTATAATTTTTCTGTCAGAAATAATACTGGAAATAAATAGCGGTACCGGACTATTCCCGGGAATCGTCGGGTTCGTAGGACTTGCCTTCGGATTTATGTATTATTATTTCAAGGATGACGAATTATTATCACGGGTGATGATAATAATAGCCGCCATGCTCGCTTACATTGCTATGTCTGGATATCCACTGATGCCATATATATTCACCTTCGGCACGTCTTATTTAAATTCTGCACTGTGGGCTCAGGCATTTATTATCATGGAGATTCTGCTGATTCTGGCATTTCTGTTTAAATCTACACAGATCGTTTTTGATTTTCTATCAGAATCGGCTGGTTCCATGGGTCTCTTTATATTCGCTATCGGGATGATAATAACCGGAACCTCCATGATTTCTATAAACTTTGTGGGTATTCCGGTTGCTCTGGGTGACACACTATCTGCTATTCTGATAATAGCCGGCATACTTGCACTCATTACGGGAATACTTATAGTGATAATATCCCTGATGGACTTTTATGATTCTGTAATAAAACCCAGAATACATTTTATGAGATAAAAATTATATTTAATCAAGGCATTATTGCATATGACTTTTGACGATTTGAATGATTTTATAAAATACGAGGAAGGCAATAATGACATTATAAAGATAAACGAGGAGGTAGACCCGGAACTTGAACTGACCTATATACTGAGTGAGGAGGAGCGGATAGGTAAGAAGAAAACTATACTGTTCAACAGAGTCAGGGGTTCAAAGATGCCCGTTTTAGGCAATATATTTTCATCTGAAAAAAAGATCGAGGCAATACTGGGTGATACACCATACAACATCGGGCTTAAATTGAAAAATATAGTCAGGATACCTGATGACACTGAGTCCATGATATCAAGAGGACTTGAAATGCTCAAGGAAATGAGCGGTATAAAACCCAAGGTGTACAACAGGAAGGGGTCTGAATTTGAGGTGGTTGATCCACATCTCACTGAATATCCAATAACAAAAAACTGGCCGAAGGATGGGGGGCGTTATATAACAATGCCGGTGGTCGTAACCAAGGACCCTGATACCGGCACAAGGAACGTGGGCACATACAGAATGCAGGTATATGATGATGAAACAGCGGGTATGCACTGGCATATCCACAAGGGTGGAGCAGAGCATATGGACCGCTATAAAAAGGAGGGAAAAATAATGGATGTTGCAGTTGCCATAGGTGTTGACCCTTTAACATTCTTTTCATCCATAGCGCCACTCCCGAATGGCATAGATGAATTTTCATTCAGGGGCATACTGGCCAAAAAACACCTTGAACTTATAAAAGGAGAAACTGTGAATCTTGAGTACCCCAGAAGCTCGCAGATAGTGCTGGAGGGTTACATAGACCCCAGTGAAACAAGGGTGGAAGGTCCTTTCGGAGACCATACTGGGTATTACTCGCTGGAAGAGGAGTTTCCTGTATTCCATATCAAAAAAATTGTACAGAAGCTGAACCCAATTTATTCCACCACAATAGTGGGGAAATTGTGGCATGAGGATGTAAAAATCGGGAAGGCAATAGAGAGGATGTTTCTCCCGCTTATACAGATACAGATACCTGAAATTGTGGATATGAACATACCTGAAGAAACTGTTGTAAGCAACATGATAGTTGTATCAATAAAGAAGAGGTACCCGGGGCAGGCAAAAAAGGTTATGTTCGCCATCTGGGGCACGGGTCAGATGATGTTTACCAAAATAGTCGTTGTGGTCGATGATGATGTGGATGTACATGATATGAAGCAGGTCATGTGGGCGATGACCACAAGAATAGATCCTGTGAACGATGTTTTTATGGTGCCAAATACTCCAACTGATTCACTTGACCATCCGGCAAGGCTATTCAACCTGGGATCAAAAATGGGAATTGACGCAACCAGAAAATCCCCTGCTGAAAATTACAACAGGCCATGGCCAGATACATTATCCATGACATCGGATGTTGAAAAAAAGGCTGACGATATAATAAAAAAAATGGAACAGTCACAGAATTAGGGGGAAATTTTCGTAAAACTCAGGGCGATGAATTCCCCTGATGTATTTATTTTCCTTTCATAACCGTCAAAATGGAGAGATTCTGCATATTTCTTTGATATTGAATGTTTTTTATGCAGTGACATGGGTGATTTGTAATTATCCTCCATAAATTCTATGATGAGAAAAGTCCCCTTATCAGAAAGCTTTGACAGTATATATGAAATACTGCTATCCCTGTTTTCCCAGTGATGGAACGATAGTGTTGTAAATATCAGATCGAATTTCCTATCAAAGGGTATTTCCCTACTACTTCCAAGCTTGCATGTGGCTTTTATCCCTGCCTTCTCAAAATTTTTATTCTCCACTCTAACCATATATTCCGACGGATCAACAGTATAAAATTCTGCGTTGGGGAATTGCTTTGCCACCATTACTGAAAGTCTTCCCGGTCCTGCACCTATATCAAGCACAGATGTTGGAGACATATTTTTTATTTCCTGAATCGTAAAACTATAAAGCTTTTTGAGCATGCGCCATGCAAAAACGTCATAAAATGATGTCGTGAAGTACCCAAATTTTTCCTCACCATCAACATAATAGTCTTTCATACTATACAATATTAAATATTGATTATAAATATGTGCGTATTGTACAGAACTGAAACACTGAAAATTTGGCCGAAGTTAAAGTTAGAATGATATACTGAGTACTTTCATCTCTGCTAATTACAACTCATACAGTAGGAGTTTTATTTATATCCCTAGTGAATGTTCTAACCCATAATTTCATTCATTACTATTATTCTCCGGACTGGATATTATCAAACTTGATAGTGGGTATAACATTTCCATTGTTTCCATGAAGTTATTCATAGAAGTTATGACCGTTTATATGTACAGTAGTAGGACATTCAGCAGGCAAATAATTATATTGAACTGGAAATAATTGGGAAATTCTGGATAAATCAATTTAAAAATAGCAAGACTAAATTATATATTCGTCATTTAAGTCGGTGGATGCAGTAATAATGGCCGGCGGCAGGGGAACCAGAATGAGGAATAATAAAAAAATGCTCCTGGAGATTGACGGGAAGCCGGTATTATACAGAATCATTGACTTGTTGCAACAAATGGGCTTCAGAGTTAATATTTGCATCAGCAAAAACACAGAATTTCTATCAGATACAGGAGAAGTTAAGATTATAGCTGGCATGGGAAACTATTCAGAGGATCTTAAACACTCGCTGCATAGTTGTTCTGTGCCTGCACTTGTTCTTCCGGCAGATGTGATATTCTCGAGAAACCTTCTGGAAAAGTTTATTGAGCTGTCAGGGTCAGTCAGCAAAGAAATAGCAACACTGAAAGTAAACGGAGAGCTATCAGGAATATCTATCTTCTTTAAAAGGCCTGAAAATAAAGAGCTTTCATATACTAACATAGAAATATCAGATAATAGTTTCTTCAATCTGAACCATCCGGAAGATTATATCAAGGCACGGGAATATTTCAAACAATAGCAAAATTTTTTTAACATGTCTACATTGCTGTAATACTGGACTAGACCGGGGAGCCAGGCCCTCCCTGTGACCCGTGCCGAAATGCGGGGGCGACTGCCTGGCAAGGGCAACCAGGCCTTTGGCAGTCTCCATGGAATCGTAGAGTCTCTGTCCTTTTGGATCGGGGGTTGGCATGTATAACTTCAAAGGAAGATATGTATGCAATTTGCCGGGAAAACCCCGCCAGGCCCGGAAGGGAACAACGGTATCCTGGACCATCGATGCTGAGAGGGTGCGGGGAGGAGAGGAAGTGGAGGACGCTACCAAAACACCTGGACTGAACCAGGCGTGTCCAGTATTATGGTTATTATCATGTATAAAATTATTCAGGACCCTGTTAACGGGCCGATAAAAATAGATGGAATATTCAGTGAAATAGTTGATTCAAAATATTTTCAGAGGTTAAGGTATATCAAACAGCTGGGCTTATGCAATACTGTATTTCCGGGGGCAAATCACACAAGATTTGAACATTCACTGGGTTCCATGTTCCTGACGAAAGAACTCATGGAGGCACTGGGAATTAATAATGATATTCCTGCACTGGCTGCGCTTTTACACGATATAGGCCATATGCCTTTCAGCCATGGAATAGAGGATGAATTCCACAGCCTTTACGGTGTCGTTCATGAGGATATTACAGAAAAAATTATTACCGGATCACCTCCTTATGGCGATAGTAACATACCCGATATACTGAAAAAATATGGATATAATCCAAAAGATATAGCGGATGTTGCAACAGGTTCATCGAAAAAATATCCTTTGTTTTCAGAAATGGTCAGCGGACCTCTTGATGTGGATGAAATTGATTATCTCAGGAGGGATGCACTTTTCTGCGGCGTAACAATGGGGCAGATCGATTACAAAAGACTATTCAACACGATCATGATAGATGATAATGAGCTCATCGGCGTGGAAAAATCCATACCTACAATTGAATCTATAATAATAACAAGAATCCTGATGTTCAACACTGTCTATTTCCATAAAACATGCAGAATTGCACAGAAGATGCTCGGTTATGCATATATAGACATGGAGGGGAGAGGCGTTGAGGATATCAAGCTAACCGATTTTGAATTCATGGAGAAAATCAAGAACGGACATTCTTCATTTATGTTAAGGCGCATCTTGAACCGTGAACTGTATAAGGTGGCGTACAGGGGTAGATATAGCAAGGAGCATTTAGATACCATTAAAGATGTGCTGACAGAATTCAATGCACATGATTATATAATCGACATAGTCCCACCACTGTATTTTTCCGGGAAAGGCAGGATCAAGAATTATGCTACAGTGTATTACGGCGGTAAAAAAAGGGAAATTACAGAAGTGTCTTCAATTGCAATGGCGCTTTCTGGAGAGATGGAAAACAGACAGATTCTTGTATCCTGTAGTGAAGATATATACAGCAAGGTACAGAAAATTCTTGGGAAATAAAATATAGCAAATAAAAATAAGTTCTAAACTTTAAAACGGGTTAGTTCTAAATTGTTTTATGTATGAGATCTTATCATACTAAACATAGATGAATTATCTATTTGCTCACAATTCTATTATTACGAATGTTTAATGTTGGTATAAAAAGTATAGTCAGTAATTTAGATAACTATTTCTGTAATTAATATAATATGTTATTAACTATCAAGTCAAATGAAATATTGAATCTATTACTAATTGATATCGGTGAAATTGTTATCAACGATTCTGATTTTGATAGCATAGTTGAAGTTAAAAGAGTTCCATTAGCTAATGTTTTATAATATTAACAAATATTAGTTTTTAAAGGATTTATATCACACAATTGTCCATCTTTTGGAGTTGTGTTAAAAATTGCCAATTATCAGAAAAAATTTACACAAAAAAAGTTAATATTGTAATAATTCCAGGTTAAATTTCAACATTTTAAACCTTTAGAACTATGCAGAGGACGGGATTTGAACCCGCGAACTCCTTCGAGACTAGACCCTTAATCTAGCGCCTTTGTCCTAACTCGGTAACCTCTGCTCTTGTGTATCATTTTTACATATATTAAGTTTAATCAAAGGATAGCATAAAAAGTCCATTCAATACTCAAAAAAAACCTTATAATTTATTAAACAGTACACTATTAGTTTCTGAATGATAAATAAGGATACGCTGGTAATATCAAATCCAGGAACGGGAAAAACAACCAGAATAGCAGATGAGGTGGTTAATCTCATAGAGGGAGGTGTATCACCGGACAGCATACTTTGCATTACATTTACCAATAATGCGGTAGCACAGCTTCAGGATACCATAGATAAAAAGTTGATCGCAAGGAAAATTGAGGGATATACTGCCTATGATATAAATATATATACATTCCATGCACTGGCATTCAACCATCTGCCCGGTGTGAAATCAGAAAATTCCATTATTTCATACAATCTTGCCAGATATCTTATATATAAAAGGTTAAGAGAGCTGAGGGCCTTCAATTACGGCCGGGATTACGTAGTGAATGAAATTGTTCCCAAGCTGGAAAATGCCATAAGATATATCAAAAGTTTCGGCATTACCCCCGAAGCTCTAGAGAAGTTCAGGAAAAAAATATCAGAAAATATAAGGGAAAAATTCGCTACCGGCAGGGTAAGAAATATCACTTCAGATGAGGAGCAGTATCTATTTGATTATTTTTACCAGGCATTCAAATATTATGAAGAGAAAAAGGGAAATATGGATTTCAATGACCTGCTCTTTGAATTTCAGAAATTTAATGAAAAAAAGGTTTACAAATATGTATTCGTTGATGAGCTGCAGGATATTAATGATATAGAAGCATCCATCGCTAGATCTTCCGGAGAGATAAGATTCATGGTGGGTGACAGAAAACAGTCTATTTTCGGGTTCCAGGGAGGTGCATTATCCGTATTCAATTCATTGCTTGCGGATAAAAGTGTGTCCAAAGAAAATATGAAAACGAACTACAGGAGCACAGATACTATTCTGGAATATTCCAAGAATTACTACATGAAATTTGAAAAAGATACAGAAGAGCTCGAGAATTTCAGGGGCGTGCATGATAAGGGTGATAAGGTCACCATAATACAGTCCGAATCACCTGAAGAATCCGTAATAAACAGGATATCAGAAATCGCCAATCATGATGGTACAACAGGCATAATCGCAAGGACAAATGCCCAGATAGAAACCCTATCTACACTCCTTGACAAATATAGCATTGATTATTCCAGCGATTCAAATGTGCATTCCGTCAACGAGGCAAAAAAAGATATTACTCTGTTTCTCCGTGGAATTCTATATGATACAGATGATGATATCATTTCAGCCATGGTAACACCATTCTCCGGATTATCTTTAAAAGAGGCCTTTGAAATTTCGGAATCAATGCAGAGTGATGGAAGCACTATAGACAGGTTCGACAGGGGAAACCCCTTTTTTTCATTGAGAAACATGGAACTGTCAAGAGAGGACATAAAGAAACTATTCGATACCAGAATACTGCCGGTAGCGGCATCTATAAGCCAGGAATATTTCCTAACTGCATCCACTGTTAAATCCTCCATTGATGAGTTCTTCCAGGGTGAAAATGAATATACAAGGGAAAACTTTTTTGATTTCCTCGATTTATCGTACTCCGAAAATGGAGTGAAGCCGGGCAATTCAAAATTGATCCTTACCACCGTGCATAAGGCAAAGGGCAGGGAATTTGACCGTGTAGTATATCTTCCAAAAAAACCAAGGGTATCAGATGCGTATATAGATCTGATAGTTTCATCCATAATAGAGACAGTAAGAAGAATAAATGTGGATGATGAGTTAAAAAATGAGGGTGTACGGATTGATTTTGTTGCCTTTACCAGGGCAAGGGAAAAATTGTGGATATGTGCATCAACCAGGGAGGCCCCTGGCTATCTCATACCTGAATATTCTGAGCTTGTTATTGATGAGGCATTCAGTGAGAAGTCTCCCATGCCCGATAAAACCAGATATGATGAGGCATACTTCCAGTTTGTCTCCGGAAATTATACCGCTTCTGAGAAAACTATTAAACAGGATGATGGATGGCTCAGGGAGAAAATATATGAATTTTTCAAATCAAAAAATGTCCTTTCTTACTCTCTTATAAGCCTGGACAACCCCTACTGGCTTTTAAAGAATAATATTTTAAAATTAAATGAAAAGACAGAGGCGCTTTATTATGGATTGAATGCCCATGAGATGGCAGAATCATTTTATAAGGGTGAGATTCAGGAAGAGATATTATCCATGAAGGACATGAAGGTTCTGGATAATATAACTGCTGTTGTAAACCAGATAAAGTCTGTATATAATATGAAGCAGGTAGAATCTGAGGTTTCAGTAATAGCAAGGGTAAACCAGATGTTTCCCGAGTTCTCGGATGAACCTGATTCAATAATGTTCTTTGGAAAACTTGATGCGGTATTCAGTGATGGAAAAAGGTATGTAATACTTGATTATAAGACAGACAAGACCACGGAAAGATCGCCGCATCACAGAGTACAGCTACTGGCATACCGCATGCTTTATGCCATAAAGAACAGCATAGATGTGAATAATATAGATATTGCAATAGGATATATTAGCCTCAGGGGAAAAATAAATACAGGTGAAAATTCCAATGGCATAGATTTTAAGCAGCCAGATAACAGGTCAGTGGAACAGCTAAAAAAATACATAGGCAGATTCCTGAAATATAAAAGCAATCCGGATGAATTCATTGCAGATTATTTAAATTATCCCTGTGATGACACCCTCTACAGGAGGCTGGGAGACCTGCTTAAAAAATGAAAGGTCTTGATGTGCTGTACATCAATTCCGGGTAGCCTGTGAATGGCCATTTTTAAGTTCAATTCGCTCTCCATGCGAGTATATATTGAATCTATTGCCCCTGGCGAATGCTAAAAGGGTAATATTTAGCTCATCTGCGAGTTCAACGGCAAGGGAGGATGGAGCAGATACAGAGCTTACAACAGGTATGCCGAACATTGCTGCTTTCTGGAGTATTTCAAATCCAGCCCTGCCACTTACCTGCAGTACAGCCTCGGGATTTCTTTTCTTTCCGTTCATAACCATCTTCCCTATGGCCTTATCAACGGCATTGTGCCTGCCTATGTCCTCTCCCACGGAAATAACATTTCCAGAAAAATCTATAATTGCGGCTGCGTGTATCCCACCTGTAATGTTGAATATTTTCTGTGAACTTTTCATTATTTCCGGCATTTCAAGAACACCCCTATAGTTCAGAACCTTTTTACTTCTTATAAGCTCCCCGGATTTGACGAATATATCATCAATATTAGTTTTGCCGCAGACTCCACAGCTTGAGTTTACATAAAAGTTCCTTCTGCCGAGGAGATTTCTTTCAAAATCAGAAACTTCAACATTGACTATGTTATTCCTTTCCGGAAGTTTTGCGGAATTTGAATATTTGATTTCTTTTATGCTATTCTCCTTCACGATGCCCTCTGTGAATAGAAAGCCTGCTGCAAGGGCGAAATCATCCACAGGAGTCCGCATTATAACTGATACACTGTATTCAATTTCGCTGTGCATTATTCTTATTTCCAGCGGCTCCTCCACTGTTAGCATGTCGGCCTCTTCTACAGATATACCGTTATTGACACGTAATATTTTTCTCTCTATGAATCCACTCATTTTTTCTCCTGAAGGCCAGAGAGTATCTTCAGAATCAATGTTATATACCCTGCGACGGTTTTATCGTTTAGCATCCTCATGACATCCATAAGCCCCCTGTTCTGGAACTCACCGGCACTATTGATAGAATCACCCAGGCGATTCATTAGATTAACAGTCATATCCGGATCAAGTTTTGATAGCAGGTCAAACACGCTCATGATATTTGTAAGTGATTTTTTCGTTGTATCTGAGTTGAACTGGTCTGAGAATGTATCCATTATAAATTTATAATTTGCCGCCATGGCATTCACCAGCGTAAGAAAACCGGAATCGTTGAGATTCTTTATGGTTTTCAGGAAAGATCCAAGGCTTTCCCTGTATTCATCCGGTATAAGCGAGTCCTCCTGTGTTTCTTTTTCCTCAATATATTCTATAGGTTTAGACATTTTAATCATCCGTTAATTTTACATAATCTGATCTCTTCCATTTCTCGCCTACCATTATACCTTTCTGTGGATGCGGGGTTCCATACCTGGAATTGTTAGCAGGTAAGGGGGTCCCACCATTGCCCTTCAATTTTTTGATTTTTACAGGCAGCTCCTTGTATGATGGTGTATCTGAATCCGGATCCCTGTTATAGGATGTGAGAAGGTTTACAGTGGCCTCATCAGAAGCCGCATTCATTGGCATATAAAGCTCATTCCCACTTACTCTCTCAGTGATGAGGGCACGGAGCTTTATGCTTCCCCATTTTGAAGTAACCCGCACATAATCTCCTGTATTTATTCCGTATTCATCTGCAAGTTTCTGTGAGATTTCCAGGAAGGTATCCGGTACCTTTTCCTTTATTCCCTCTGTTTTGAATGTTTCATTCCCTTCATGGAAATGTTCCAGCATCCTGCCATTGTTCAGATGCAGCGGATACTCCT
The DNA here is from genome assembly GCA_021820565.1 of Thermoplasmata archaeon. Lineage (GTDB taxonomy): Archaea > Thermoplasmatota > Thermoplasmata > Thermoplasmatales > Thermoplasmataceae > Ferroplasma. Next base: position 13,120 of record JAKADL010000005.1, on the reverse strand, counting down.
CCGATATGGAAAGCGGTGGCCTGTATGAAAGCGGGTAAAACCTTGCCTTTCCGTCAGGGAAATTGAACCTATCTGCATACAGGTACTCAGAATCCTTGCCATCCACCATTGGCCACTGCAGACTCTTGAATCCCTCGAGCCTTTCATAGTTTACTCCATTGAAAATGGATGACAGTGAACACGCTTCATCCATTATTTCAGATGGGTGGCTATAATGCCAGCCAGCTCCAAGGGAGTTGGCTATTCCCTGTATGATCTCCCAGTCCGGCCTTGTTTCCCCATAGGGTTCCATGACCTGGTAAATTCTCTGTATGCGTCTTTCGGTGTTGACAAATGTTCCTTCCTTTTCCAGGCTTACTGATGCCGGTAGCACAACATCGGCGTACCTTGCGGTTTCAGAAAAGAATACATCCTGGACAACAAGGAAATCCAGCCTTTCAAGGGCATCCCTTGTTTTTCCTGCGTCAGGGCCCGTGGAGGCAATTTCCTGCCCGATAACGTACATTGCCTTTATCTTATCGTTGTCTATATTTTCTATGCATGATACATTATCGATTCCAGGTTTCCTTGAAAGTTCTGTGTGCCACGCATTTTCAAACTTTTTCACGGCTTCATCATCCTTCAGTGGCTGGTATCCAGGAAGGTATGTGGGCATTGAGCCGAAATCGCTGGCACCCTGCACATTGTTATGCCCCCTCAGGGGATATGCTCCTGTTCCTGGCCTGCCGTAATTGCCTGTAACCAGGAGCAGGTTGGAAATGGCAGTGGATTCATCTGAACCTGCAGAATGCTGTGTGATGCCCATTGCCCACAGTATGCACATGCTTTTTACGCTGTGTATCATTTCCGCTGTTTTAATTATCTGATCCTCAGGGATATTTGTTATTTTAGAAGCGTTTTCCAGTGTAAATGTTTCAAGGCTTTTGCGGTACTCCTCGAAGTTGTTAACCCTCTTTTCTATGAACTCCTTATCATGCCAACCCTTATCAATTATGTATTTAGAAAGTGCTGATAAAAGCACTATATCAGTACCGGGTGAAGGGTGCAGATAAATATCCGCCCTTTCGGCCATTTCATTTTTTCTGAGATCTGATACTATGAGCTTCTGCTTGTTGAGCTTATGTGCCCTCTTTACCCTTGTTGCAAGCACAGGGTGGGATTCTGCGGTGTTGGCACCCACAATCATGACCAGTTCTGATTTGTATATATCCTGGATTGATCCGGCATCCCCGCCGTATCCAACAGTTCTCCACAGTCCCGTGGTAGCAGGAGCCTGGCAGAATCTCGATGAGTTATCAACGTTGTTGTTGTGGAAGATCTGCCGTGCGAGTTTCTGCATGAGGTATGATTCCTCATTTGTGCCCTTAGAAGATGCTATGAACATAACGGATTCATTCCCGTGTTTTTCAGCCGCCTTTTTCAACCCCCTTGCAGCAAATTTTATAGCCTCATCCCACGATGCCCTTACAAATTCACCATTCTTTCTTATAAGGGGATATTCCAGGCGTTCGTCACTGTTCACGAAACCCCAGCCGAATTTCCCCTTTATGCACGTTGATATGCCGTTAGCCGGCGATTCGACCTCGGGCTGCACCTTCAAAATTTTCCTTCCCTTGGTCCACATTGTAAAGGAGCATCCAACACCACAGTAGGTGCATACTGTCTTGGTCTTTTTTATCTGCTCCTCCCTCATTTTTGCCTCAATATTGCTGACCTTCATTATCAAACCGTTGCCCACCGGCTTTTCAAGATCCTTCCCGAATTCAATGAGATTGTATTTTGCCTTTCTTGTAAGTGATGTGAAATAACCGGCCTCTTCAAGCATTGATTTTTCCATTAATGCATTAACAGGACATACTGTGACGCAGTGGCCGCATGATACGCATGACGAATCGTTTATTGCCTTTCCATCATCCCAAACGACACGTGGCCGCTCCAGTGACCAGTCTATGTGCAGGGTTTCATTGACCTCCACATCCTGGCATGCCTCCACGCACCTTCCACATAGGATGCACTGGTCCGGATCATAACGGTAAAATGGATTTGTTGAATCAACCCCGTATCCCTTGGATGTGAATGGATATTTCTGCCTTGTAACACTGAGTTCATCTACAGCACTGTGAAGGGCACAGTCCCCGTTATTATTCTCACAAACAGTGCAGTAAAGATCATGGTTATGCAGTATTCTGTTGACCGCCTCCACCTGCCTGCTCTTCACCCCGGAATCGTTATATTTAATCTGCATGCCGTCCTTAGCCTTTGTTGAGCATGCCCTCAAGTATTTGCCATCCACATTTACTATGCATGTATCACAGGATTCTATTGCACCCAGAGCGGGATTGTAACATACATGGGGTATGTCAATATCATTATCAATCATTATTTGCAATATCGTTTTGCCCTGATCCGCATTGAATTGAATTCCATCGATGGAAATTTTGCCAGCAACCATATTACCACACTAATACATGTATTCAGTGTTATTTATACATTATGGTATCAATTTTCCTTACACCGGGATATATTTCTAAATCTATTTTTATTATAATTTCATAACGCTTAATATGGATATAAAGTAGAATGGGAAATCGGGCATTATTTTAGAATATATTTTAGGGTGTCTCACATTTCATAATAAGTCCTGCAATTGTCGAACATTATCTATGAGAATGTAATTATGGGATATGCCGGAGAAGCACATCCCGTTGATTATGGGTATTATAGATAATATAGTTTCGCCTGACAGCAGAAAAAGAAAGTACTCTGATAAACAGATTCTGAAAATTCTGATTTTACTCCAGATATTCAACATATCATACAGATCATCAGGGATATTCCTGAAAAACCACAGGGAGTATATGGAGTTAATAGAAATCAATAAGATACCGTCATTTCAGACACTCTCGAGGAGATCAAGGTTATTAGACATCCATACTATAAACATGATTATACAATCAATGCATTCAGTTAATGAGATAGCTGCATTTGATTCCTTCATGATCCATACATGCAAATATACAACTGCAGAGAGAAGAAGGAAGTACAGGAATTACAAGGATCCTTTATCAGGATGGTCAAAGACAACAAAGGGATGGTCATATGGAAGGAAATGCCACATGTCCATTGATGTAGATTCCCTTTTAATCAATGAATGGACTGTAACAAAAGGGAATATCCATGACTCCTATGTGGCACATGAGATGATTGATTCTGTCAGGAATTACAGGTATATACTTGCTGATTCTGCATATGACACATCTGAAATATATGACTACATATTCGAGAATGCACATTCTCTGCCTGTTATTGATACAAATAAAAGGAGGGGAATTATAGATGAGAGGCTTACAGTGAACAGGAAAATAGGAATAGAACTTAGAAATGAATATTCATCAATGTACTCCATGAGGTGGGAGATTGAGAGGACATTTTCCATACTCGAAGAGATAATGGGTTCTGAGAATATATGGTATGTCAGCAACAGGGATTATGATAATATAATTGGCCTGAAAGTAATTGCATACAATTTAATGGTAATATCAAACATTGAACTTGGGGATAGCAGGAGGGAAATAATGAAAATCGTCAGTTGCTAAAATGTGAGACGCCCTAAATATATTTAATAAAATACAAATGATTAAATAAACAATAGAGTTGTTAAATTATGATAGCTGCAGCTTTACCGCCTCTGGCGGTTGGATTCTTTGGTCTGGGAATCGGTTACTTTGTCTTCGGAGGGGCTGTATTTTTCAAATACCCAAAAGAAAGCAATGAAAATGTTAACCATGCAATGGGATTATGGGGCATATTCATGCCGGGATTTATGCAGTTCCTTACCGGAACATACATATTCCTGGGATTGACGGTATTCACTGCCTTCAGGTCTTCTCCAATTCTGTACATGGCAGGACTTGCCTTCACCGCTTATGGTGTACACTGGTTTGCCCTTGGATATAATAAGTATAAAAATGCGGATACCACTGTGGATGGTTTCATGGCAGTTGGTTTTCTATGGATTTCCATAATAGGAGCCGTGGTCTTCGGTTTGGGTAATGATATACCTGTAATGATTCTGTTCATACTGCTTGCATTTGTTTATGTAAGTGATATACCGGCGAGCCTAATTCACTCACCCTCATGGGGAAGGACCAAGGCCTTTTTCCAGCTGGTTACAGGAACATGGTTGATGTATCTTACCTTTGCTGCCACATTGAATTTTGCACTGGGGTACCACCTGTTCCTTTAAAATTTTATATCAATTTGTAATATAATTACATGAAAATTTTTACATTTTTTGGATCGTCTTCATCTGGAAAAACCACTATAATTAAAAATCTGATTTCCACACTTTCTGATAAATATAAAATAGTGTATATAAAGGATATTCCCCATGGCAATATTTCACTGGATACCGAAGGAAAGGACACATGGATTATGGAGAATGCCGGTGCAAGTGTAACCTACGGGGTGACCTCCGACAGAACATATAAAATGACCAGGGAGCACATGGAACTGGAAAGGTTAATCAGTGAAAACATGGACTGTGATATAATTTTTATAGAGGGTTTCAGGGACTATGGAAAAGGTACCGGATTTCTTGTCCTCGGCAGTGAGGATTACCTGAAATATGGATATGATTATATTATAAAAGGCAACAACATCTCATATACAGGCAAATGCATAGTTTATCCTGAGGGACTCCGAGAACTTGTTGGTGTTATTGCACAGGAAATTGGAAATTGACCTATTTTGTTATATTTTACTGCCACAGAGGGTCCTTCTTGCCTCATCAAGGTCCGATATATGGTTTATACTCCGTAACTTATCACCATCAGCATTAATAGTTTCTATACCGGAATTACTGAGAAATCTGCTTATGCTTTCCCCGCCACCGTTTCTGTAATCCATCAGGGGCTTATAGAGCTTTCCGGTGTAGATTGTGAATAGGGGCTGGTAAACTCCGCCGGATGTGTACCCGATAGCATTTCCAGCATAATTGCTGATTATTCTATTAATCAGTGCGTCATCAATATAGGGCATATCACCGCCCACTGCAAGGAATTCCCGGTATTTTCCAATGCAATATAGAATGGAATCAATGAGGATTCCATCAGTTGTATCATCTTCTGTCCTGCAATATTTCGATGATAGGGATGAATCCTTTGTAAAAAGTATTATTTCCTGGAGTAGATGCGATTCCAGAATTATTCTGGAAACCCTGTCTATGAGGTGTTCCCCGCATAGATCCATACTGTGCTTATCTCTGAGTCTCTGGCTTTTCTTTGCGAAAATTATTGCTATCATTTATTTGCTCCAGCAAGGGAGGCAAAGGCATTTTTCAGTTCTTCGTACCTCCTGCTGCCTTTATTTATAATTACATGGAATGTTATGTATCCTATCTGTTGAAACTCAAGAGAATAGAGTTCAGCATACTGTTTGTATGTTATTCCCGCATCACATCTTCCATTTAATACGTAGTCACAGATAATTTCTGGATTGTCAAGGTAAGTTATGTCATCATATCCTGATATTCCCTCTGAATATTCATACAGCCCTGAGCCGTGGTACATCACTGCCATGGTTTTATAATTGCCATGCCTGTATGCAACGCCATAGGGGATTTTGAAAGTTGCTGAATCATAATAATTGGTCATATCTGGCAGTTCCCTGTAATTCCATAAATAAGCATCCGCATCCCCGGATTCCATGGATCTGACAATTTCATTCTTCCCTGCTTCAACAAATGTTGAAATATCCAGTAATTCTCCGGATATATGCTCCATGACCGGCAGATACTGCCCGTAGAATAGGATCTCAGGAATTTTTGATGTAAACAGTTTTACGTTCAAATTTGAATGACGTGGTAGATATGATGACTCTGAACATACTATGGAAAATCCCGTTGCCCTGCTTATTCTTGATATTGAACCTGAATTGCCCGGAACCTGGTAAGCATAATATGATCCGCCGCGGTTTACCAGTTTTAATAGAAGAAGATCCGTATTGCCCTGATGGAGTTCAATGTGATCCCCGGATATGGCATTTATTTCAGTATAAGAAAACACGTGCCCTGCTATGGAGAATAGCGCCGGGATAACAAGGGAATAAAGTATCATCATTGATGAGACCGGAAATCCCGGGAGGCCAAAGATCAATTTATCCCCTGATTTTGCAAATATCGCAGGTTTTCCGGGCTTAACCCGTATTCCATGGAAAATTATTCCGGGGTGCTTATCCCCCAGTATAAGGTAGACCATATCGTGATCTCCGGCCGATGTGCTTCCGATAGTAATGGTTACGTCGTTCTCCTCTATGGATTTATCTATGGCATTCTTTATTTTTGAATAGTCATCCATTATGATTCCATAATTCTTCACTTCAAGGGCGGAATGCCTGTTGAGTTCAGAATATACGGATATGCTGTTTGACTCGTAAATTTTACCCTCTTCATATTCTTTCCCGGGATAAAGCAGTTCATTTCCTGTTGACACTATGCCTATCCGGATCTTCCTGATTACATTTACATATCCGATGCCGGTAGATGCCATTACGGCAATACTTCTGGGATCTATAATGGTTCCTTTACCAAGAAGCCTTTCACCCTTTATTACATCAATGCCGGAATTGGAAAGTTCGTGAAAACGTTCTATTTTCCTGAAGAATACGATATTATTTCCAGTTGTTTCTGTATCCTCAAAGGGCACCATGGCATCCGCGCCTACTGGGATAACGCCTCCAGTTGGTACCTTTATGCACTTTCCACTCCCCGGGAATTTAACCGCGGGTTCTCCTATACTGGTTTCACCGGAGAGCTCCAGTACTACAGGTGATTCCCTCGATGCCCCAGCCAGGTCCGATGCAATCACAGCGTATCCATCAACCTGGGATCTGGAATATAGAGGAAGGTTTCTGGCACTGAATATATCCTCGGCGGATATTCTGCCGCTGGCATCACGTATATTTATTCTTTCAGTCTCCTGAATTTTTATGGAATTGCCCCTTATCTTTTCTTCAGCATCCCTGAATTTTATAAGATTATGAAAAATCATTCCCATTTTATATCACCTATTACATTAATCATTATCCTGCTGCCTTCCTCTATGCCCTCCAGATTTTCGTCTATGGAAGTAAAGGAATTACCCTGCAGAAGGGAGGATATTCTTCCAGAGGCAGTAGTTTCCAGCGGCCGTGCATGCAGTTCACCCCCTTTTTCAAATGTATCCATAACCTGGAAGGTTGTAAATCCAGTCTTATTGTGTATTCTTTCATCCAGGATAGCCGGCGCCTTTTCCGTTAGTTCTATCCCAAAAGCATTATATATATATCTGTTTACAAAAATAAGTGACGATAGAAGGGCAGCAACCGGCAGCCCGGATACCGATAGAACAGGCGTGCTATCCATATCAAAAAGTGCAATAGTTCTTCCTGGCTTTATGGCAACACCTGAAAACAGCATTTTACCAATCTCAGATATTGCATCTGTTGTCAGATCTTTTCTTCCAAGGCTGCTACCACCTGTCACTATGATTATATTGCATTTACTGCCCAGATTCAAGATTTTATTCCTGATGGAATCTGTGCTGTCATCTACTATCCCACCGTCTATTATATTTATGAAAGAATTTTGATAAAATGATCTTAACAAGGCACCGGTTGAATTATTGATCTGCCCGGTTACAAGTTCCCTTCCAGTATTCACAATACCGATTGTGATATTTCTGTATACCATGATGGATTTAATGCCGGCTGCATTCATTGCTGAAATATTCTGTGGACGTACAATAGCTTTTTCCCAGAGTAGCGGGCTGCCAATGGTTATGTCCTCTCCAGTAGATGCTATATTTTCTCCTGGTAATACTGGTGAGTACACATAAACATAATCATCTGACTGTTCACAATTCTCGACCTTAATTACGGCATCGGCTCCTTCTGGCATGATTGATCCTGTGTAAATTTCCCTGCACTGCCCGCTTCTCAGTGGCAATCCGGCATTTCCACCAGCTATATTCACTCCGTCAAGTCTAAGTCTTGCAGCATTGTGATCCGATGCATTCACCGTATCCTGATGATTTACGGCGTAACCATCCATTGCAGCCTTATTTTTATCGGGAATATTGACAGGGGAAAGTATACGGGATGCTGAAATTTTACCGCTAGCATGTTCAACTTCTACTATTTCACATCCTGGCAAATTCCAATGGACTGCATCAAATATTGAAATTGCCTCAATGTAAGATAGAAAGCTATCAAATCGCTCCATAATATGTTTTACCATAGCTCTACATACTGTTATTTATTCCTTATATTAAGGTTTATAGTCACCATACTGATCCGAAATAATTGTGGCAACTGATAATTTATTCTAGTCATAAATTTAATATCTCTCAATAAATAATAAATATGGATAAGTAATTAACATCAAATGACATTAATTCTGATAATTGTCAAATTCCTTACTATCATCTTTGGTTCCATTATTGCCGGATTCATCGGTTCCCTCACTGGTCTCGGTGGAGGTACCGTACTTGTTCCAGTTCTTACACTGTTTTATGGCATACCTTTCATCTTCGCTGCGGGTGCAAGCTTGATATCGACAATTGCTACTTCTGCGGGTTCAGCAAGCGCTTATACAAAGAAAAAAATAGCAAATATAAAAATTGGAATAGGACTGGAAATAGCAACCACAACGGGAGCCATAGTCGGTTCTCTGACCCTGGTATTTATCGATAAACAGGATTTAATCTGGATTGTTTATGTAATATTCGGCCTGGTTCTCCTGTTCTCGCTTATTCCAACAATCAAAAAAATAGGCAAGGAAGTTCCCCCGGAAATGAAACCCGATTGGAGCACTAAGTTATTCCAGTTAACGGGGTCATATTACGATGAAAGATTAAGAAAAACAATAAAGTATCACGGTGTCAGATGGTGGCTCGGAGAAATAGTTATGTTCTTCGCAGGTTTTGTTTCAGGGCTTCTGGGCATCGGATCCGGTGCTTTAAAGGTTCTTGGGATGGACTGGGCTATGAACCTACCAATGAAAGTTACAACCACATCCAGTAATTTCATGATAGGTATTACAGCTGCAACCGGAAGTTCCATATACTGGTATGAAGGCTATATTAACCTCTTCATTGCAGCCGCTACAGCTATAGGTGTTCTGATAGGTGCATTTTTCGGTGCTAAAGTTCTGGTGAAAATTTCCAATGAGAATATAAGATGGATATTCTTTGCAATTTTATCTTTCCTCGGGTTTGATATGGTATTCAAGGGACTGCACATGATAAATTTTATAATTACATTTTCGCTCATGATACAGTTCTTTATTTCAATAATAATATCTATAGTCCTGATTAGTATTCTATTTTATAATTCAAAGAGAAAAGAATGGAGTGATAAAAATGAAAAATCATGATGATGAGGTGATTATAAGTTATTTCCTGAAGGCAGGAGTGCTGATCAGTGTATCTTTCATTATAGTAGGCGTTATAATCCTGTTTGTGAAAAATGGAGGAGATGGATTTACCCTCTCACAGATGTCAAACTATAATTATGCCCTTGCACATGGAATCGATTCAAAATCGGTATCATTGAATAAAATTTTATCCGGGCTTTCCGCCATAGATGGTCTTTACTTCATTACTGTTGGCCTGTGGGTACTGATATTCACACCTATTACAGTTGTTTTTATAGGCTGGGTTTCATTTCTTGATGATAAAAATTACCTTTATGTTGGAATGGCATCCATAGTTCTTTTTAACCTGTTCTTCGCAATGCTTGTGGTACCTAGATTTCTGATATGAAATTGGAAAAATTATAATATTCTTTATCAATACATTCTCATATGGCCGCCGGAAACTCATTTTTTGGCTTTGTACGTGGATTCGAATTCAGGGACAGCGAAAGCATCATGGAAATAATCAAATGCTCGCTATCTGAATATTACACAAAATCCCTCATACTTGATCTGTACAAAACATGGCCGGAGGCATTTATCGTTTATGACAATTATGATTCTGTTATAGGATTCATTATAGGAGCAAAATACTCTGGAACAGAGGGCAGGATACTTCTATTCGCAGTTAAGAAGCAGTTCAGGAGATCAGGCGTAGGGCAGAATCTACTGAGTAGAGAATTGAGAGTCATGAGCGGTGCCGGATTATCAACCGTAAGGCTGGAAGTTAGAACAGACAATGAAAGTGGCATTAAATTCTATAAAAATAATGGCTTTTCTATTATATCCACATTGAAAAATTATTACTCAGATCTCTCGGATGCTTACCTCATGTGGAAAATAATTTAATGTGTATTTTTGTGTTTTAATTTAAATGATAAATGGTAGCTCATATGTTCATAATATATTGGGTTGAATAAAAAATTATAAAAATTAGAAGACGTCCGCTTTTCCATCGACAAACATCTGTGTTAGCTGATCTATATGTGCCAGTTTATCATCTGCTATGGCCTTTATATTGTTTTTATGCTTTGATGGATCAACGTTGTCTTCATATATGAGCTGTAGGGACGCTACATGTGGCTCATCAACCGGCCTGCCTATCTGTGAAACGATTCTCACCAGTACTTCCTGTATGTCTCCTCCCTCTTCCTCAACAACTTTTGAGGCTATCTGGTTTGACAGGACATTGTAAAGTTTGCCAACGTGTGTTACAGGATTCTTGCCGGCAGCTGCTTCCATGCTCATTGGTCTGTAAGGTGTTATAATGCCGTTTACTCTGTTACCTCTTCCTACTGATCCATCGTCACCGTTTTCCATTGATAGACCGGTCACCGTCAGGTAGTAAACGCTATCAGATTTTACATCTCCCGTGTTTACATATACCTGGAGGTCGTTGTCCGTATACTTAACTGCATTATTCTTTATCTTTTCAATCAATTCTTCCTTTATGGAATTGTACTCATCCGGGTCCTTTACATATTTGTCCACATATGCAGCTGCAACTGTGAGATTTATTGTTTTACCCTTTCTGAATCCCATAACCTTTATATCATATCCTATTCCGGGAAGTGATTTCTTCAGGTCTCCATTTATATATTTTTCAGTAAGTTTTACTATGTTTTCTGTATCGGTAAAAGGAGCAAAGCCCACACCGAAAGATGTGTCGTTTGCCTTGAACTTCCTCGTGTCGTAAAGACCCCTGAGGTCTACTGACCCGTTTCCTATTCTGGAATCTATCATCACATCTGAGTCTATATCCAGATCCGGGAAATGTTCTCTCAGATAGTCCTTTGCCGATTTTATGGCAAGGGATTTAACGGGTATTCTCTCATCTCCTACGGTTGCTGTCGCACGGCCGCTCAATAATATATATGTTGGCTCCAGCACATTTCCTCCCTTGAATTTTGGATCTGCCTGTCCTCCAACAACCTCTACCTGATCTGTGTTATGATGTAATATTCTACCGTACTGCTTAATGTAATATTTGCTCAAAGCCCTGCTAACGGATTCGGCTATTCCATCGGCTACACTGTCAGGATGGCCAATTCCCTTTCTTTCAACAATTTCTACTTCTCTGCTCATTGTAGGGCTCTGCTTTATTGCCTCTACCTGGATATTCCTTTCCTGCTTTAACTGTGATTCCATAAGACAAACATAGGTATAAGTTTTTAAACCTTTTGTCTGCTATCTTAGAAATTACTGAATATTCAAAAATATTACTGATAATAATTTGTAAGCTGACGTCTCTTCCTGCAATAAATATTTATCACATTTTTTAATACTGTAATATGAAAGCTTTTATCAGTGTTTATAACAAGACCGGATTAGTTGATTTTCTCGATGCCATCAGCACCCAGCTGGATGGAATATACGGTACAGAGGGTACTGTCAGGTATCTGAAGGATAACGGTATAGAAGCAATTAACTCGTCAACTCTAACGGGCTTTGATGACCTGCTTGGTGGCAGGGTAAAAACGCTTCATCCCGCTATTTTCTCTGGGCTGTTATCAAAGAGAGATGAGGAAAGCAACAAACAGCTAGAAAAGTATGGTTATCTGGATTTCGATATTCTTGTATGTAATTTATATCCATTTGTGGAGGCTTCAAAATCCAATGATTTATCCAAAATGATAGAAAATATAGATATAGGTGGTCTATCGCTCATAAGGGCTGCTGCCAAGAATTACAGGAATGTGATTGTATTATCCGACCCGTCAGATTATGATACAGTAAAAACCTGCCTTAAAAAATCCAAGGAGGTTGACATGAAAACCAGGGAAATGCTTGCATTGCGTGCATTTTCACGGTCTGCAGATTATGATGTACAGATTTACAACAGACTGTACAGAAGGCTGAACGAAAGCCAGCCCGAGGACCTGTTTATACACGGATACGGACGTACTGACCTGAGATATGGAGAGAACCCGGACCAGGAAGCATATATGTTCAAGACCGATGAAATTTATGGAATACCCAACGCTGTACAGATCAGCGGCAAGGAGTTGTCATATAATAATATACTGGACGCAAATGCAGCACTGGAAACGGTACAGGACTTTGAAGATATCACATCTGTTATCGTAAAGCACAGAACACCATCAGGCGTATCAAGTGCAGATACCCTCAAGGAAGCTTTCATAAATTCCTACAATGCCGATCCAGAATCAGCCTACGGGTTTGTTGTGGCACTTAACAGGAAGCTCGATGTGGAAACGGCCAGGGAAATGCAGAAAAAATTCATTGAGGTGCTCATAGCCCCGGATTTCGACAGTGAGGCACTGGACCTGTTAAAAAAGAAGAAGAATATGAGAATACTCAAATGCTCTATGGAAAGAGACCCGGAAAAGGCAGTGTCATCGGTATCCGGAGGCGTACTTCTTCAGGACAGGTTGAAATGGGAATATGAAAAGCTGGAACTGAAATCCGACACAAAGGCGAATGAAAATAAGTATAAGGATCTGGAGTTTGCCTGGAAAGTTGTCGCCCATACTAAAAGCAATGCCATGGTGCTTGCGAAAAACAGGACGACAGTTGGCATCGGTGCAGGACAGACATCCAGAATAGAATCCTTAAGAATTGCCATAGAAAGGGGAGGGGAAAATGTTAAGGGGTCTGTGCTTGCATCGGACGCTTTCATACCTTTCGACGATTCTGTAATAGAATGCT
>JAKADL010000083.1 GCA_021820565.1 Thermoplasmata archaeon | reverse complement strand
AAATATAAACTTCCTGTCAAGCTGTTTGTGTTTGATAATAGTATTCTCGGCATGATAAAACTTGAGGAAGAAGTAATGGGATACCCTGAGTACGGTGTTGATCTTTACAATCCCGACTTCGCCAGGCTTGCAGAAGCATCCGGGGCTACAGGGATAAGACTGGAAAATCCGGAAGACCTGGAAAGTAAAATGGATGAGTTTTTTGTTTCAAAAGGACCCACAGTGCTTGATGTCATAACAGAAACAGATGAAACTCCTATGCCACCCAAGCTTGAATTCAGTGTTGCGGCAAAGTATATAACATCAATACTCAGGGAGAAGCTCGAGCCAAAAGATGAATAAGAGTAAATATATAAATTATTATCTTAATATTTATCCTGATTTTTTTCTGTGGCGTAGTTTAATATACAATCTGGCATTGTAATTATCATGATTTACATTGATGGAAATAGTCTGAGCATAGAGGACATAATAGCAGTAGTTGATGGTGGTGAAAAGGCTGAAATAGCAGATTCCGCTCTGAATCAGATAAGGAAATCCAAGAAATCTTTAATGAAAATACTGGAATCAGGAAAGCCGGTATACGGTGTCAATACCGGTTTCGGATCCCTTCTCAATGTGAACGTTGAAAAACATAATATAGTGCAGCTTCAGATAAACCTTATCAGGAGCCATTCGGCCGGAACCGGTAAACCACTGGATGAAAGAACCGTGAAAGCTATAATGCTCATAAGGGCAAATACGCTGGCGAAGGGTTATTCCGGTGTATCGGAAGACCTGTTGCACTTTATACTCTTCATGATCAATGAAAATATAATTCCTGTAGTTCCCCGGTATGGTTCAGTTGGCGCTAGTGGAGATCTTGCACCGCTGGCCCATATAGGCCTTGCAATAATGGGAGAGGGGGATGTCTTTTACAATGGCAAAAGAATGAACTCAGGTGAAGTGTTCAAACAGCTCGGGAAAAAACCATACAGCTATGCCGAGAAGGAGGGTGTAGCCCTTATAAATGGTACATCGGTAATCTGTGGCATACTTGCACTTGAAATCAAAAAATCTGAGAGATTGGTATCAGAAGCCCTTGGATCATTTTCACTGGCATTCGAAGGGCTTTCCGGAACCGACCGGGCATTTACTGAATGGGCTCTTGCATCAAGGCCCCATGAGGGGCAGCAGATCATTGGAAAATCTCTGAGGAATCTCTTCAAGGATAGTGCCATAGTTGAAAATGCAAGAAAAACAAAGGTGCAGGATGCTTATTCCCTGAGATGCACTCCCCAGGTATATGGTGCAGTATGGGACACGATAGAATATGTCCGGAAGGTACTATCAACGGAAATAAATTCTGCAACTGATAATCCATTGCTGTTAGATGATGACTATATATCAACAGGGAACTTCCATGGTGAGCCTGTAGCAATGGCATCTGACTTTCTTGCTATTGCCATGACCGATTTCGGGAATATGATTGAGAGGCGCCTTGCACGTCTTGTTGATACAAACCTGAGCGGTCTTCCGCCATTCCTAGTGGGTGATTACGGCCTGAATTCCGGATACATGATACCACAGTACACAGCGGCTGCACTGTGTAATGTCAATAAAACACTGGCGCACCCAAATTCGGCAGATACAATACCCACATCGGCAAATCAGGAAGATCATGTAAGCATGGGCACAAATGCAGCCTTGAAGCTTGTGGACATTAACAGAAATGTGGAAGCAATCATAGCAATAGAATATCTTCTGGGTGCCCAATCACTTGAATTCAGGAAATTAGAACCTTCAAAAGCTACAATGGCCATATATAATAAAATAAGAACAATAGTAAAACCCCTGGACAGGGACAGGCCCTCAACCGGTGATATCGATGCAATATGCAGCATGATGGAAACAGAATCTTTTAGGAATTTCGTAGTTGAAAAAACAGGATTCCAGTGATGCTCCCGCATAGTTTAATATTCCTATTTATCATGAATCTGCATGAAGCTTGTTGAAATGGTTCCGAATTTCAGTGATGGAAGAAACCGGGATGTCATCGCCCTTCTGGAAAATGCTGTCAGGGACACAAATGGTGCTGAACTCCTCGATACTGAAATGGATTATGATCATAACAGAAGCGTTATCACCGCAGTTGTAACACTGGAACATGCCGCTGAACTTGCTTACCACCTCATAAAAGTTGCAGCAGAAAATATAGATATGGATGTGCATACCGGGGTACACCCCAGATTCGGAGCCACAGATGTCATGCCCTTTATACCGCTGGAGGATACAACAATGGATGAATGCATAAAAATATCCCATGATGTGGGAAAACTTGTGGGTGACGGACTGGGCATTCCTGTATTCATGTACGCTAATTCTGCACTCTCCCCGGAAAGAAAGCGCCTTGAAAACATAAGAAATAAGAGTTTCCAGATAGAGCAGCTCCGTGAATCGATCGGATCAGGAAAATATATTCCTGACTACGGCCCATCCAGAGTGGGAAAAGCAGGCGCCACAATAATGGGTGCCAGGGATATCCTGATTGCATGGAACATATACCTGAATACGGATAATATGGAAGCGGGAAGGAAGATCGCATCGGCCATCAGGGCAAGGGATGGTGGTTTTGCATATGTAAAATCACTGGCATTATTTATCGAGGAGAAGAAAATGGTTCAAATATCCATGAACCTTGTGAATTACAGGAAAAACCCGCTGTACCGGATCTTTGAGGCCGTTAAAACAGAAGCAGCCAGATACGGCATATCAATAGCCGGTTCCGAATTCATAGGCATGGTGCCAGAGGATGCGCTGATAGACTCATTCAATTATTATATGATGTCGGATATCAAAAATAAAAATGTACTTAAATTCCGTGAGGGAAAGCACTGAGTTTATTCTTCCATATAATCCTTGATTGCGGAGACTACCCTGTCATTCTCTTCCCTGGTTCCGATAGTGATTCTTGATCTGTCCTTCACCAGTGGAAGCTTCCTTATGTGTATTCCCCTTTCTGCCATGTAATCAAAGAGGTCCTTTTTCAGCATCAGGAAATTTGCATCGCTTTTATATGTTATATCCTTTAATTCGCTGTAAACCCTTTCTCTCTCGTTTACTATATACTTTATATTATCTTCAACCAGTTTATAATTTTCAATCATAATTTCTGCCAGTTTTGCGGACATGATGTTCATGTAGAAGGGTGCCTGCAATTTTTTTAAATCTGCCATGAGGTCGGCTGACCCCATTCCATAACCCACACGCATGCCCGCCATGCTGAATGCCTTCGAGAATGTCCTGAGTATTATAAGGTTATGATACTTTTTTACCAGGTCTGTATAATTTTCCCCGGAGAACTCGTAATAAGCATTATCCAGAATAGTGGTTATCCCCGAATCAAGAACCTTTTTGATACTCTCCCTGTCTATGAGGTTCCCGGTGGGATTATTGGGTGAACATATTACAATGAGTTTTGCGTCTTTATGCTTCAAGATTTCATCGGCATCCAGGGAAAAATCACTTTTCAGTGGCACATCCACCGATCTGTAACCGTAGTTCTTTGCATAGAATGAATACATTTCAAATGTGGGTGAACTAAATACAATATCTCCATTTGCCCTTTTTATGAGAATATCAAGCAGTTCATCGCTACCATTTGCAGCTATGATATTATCCGCTTCAAGGCCTGTAAACTTTCCCAGGCTGCTGATAAGCGACGGAAGGCCCTTCTCGGGATACCTGTTGAAATCTGCTTCCCGGACATAGGCTATGAATTTTTCCCTGATGGCATCCGGTATGTTGAATGGATTTTCATTTTTATCAAGATATATTTCTTCCATGGACTGATATTTTTATATAATTATTAAAGTTAATCCAGATGCTTCAGATATTCTGCAATATCCTTTGTTATTGCATCGCCATATACTCTTGATGCACCCTTGAATTCCACCCTGGAATTTACCTCGTGCACTGTAAATCCATTTTCAGATTCCATGGCATCGATGCCTATTATTCCCGGGCCGAAAAGGTCAGAAACCTTCATGATAATTTCAGTTTCTTCCCTTCCCAGTACTGCTTTTTCTACCTTTCCCCCAAGATAAAGATTGGTCTTCCATCCATCGCCGGAGTATCTATATATAGATGCAGAAATTTTTCCACCCACCATTATCACCCTGACATCCCTCGGGGGCCTCTCGACAAACTTCTGGATGTAATATGAATTCTCCGCTACCATATCATTCATGGAAAATACGGTCTCGGCCATATTGCTGTCTTTTATCAGGGAAATCATCCTGCCCCAGCTTCCCGTTGCAGGTTTGAACACAACAGGATAACCCATGTCCTCAGATGCCTGTATGGCACTGTCACGGGAGAATGCAATTACGGTGTCCGGTGTATTTATTCCATTTTTATAAAGGAATGAAGTTGTAAATGCCTTGTTCCCGGCTATGTTAAATGTTTTGAAAGAATTTATAGTTTTGATTCCATGGGATTCAAGTATGTATGAATAGTATAATGATCGTCTTGCACTCATGCACCTTATTACCGCAGGGCCTTCCATATCAAGTTTGCCTGTTAGATTGAGGGGATGGTCCTTTGCATTTATGAGGTTGAGTTTTATATTATCTGCCTGGAGTTGCCTTATTACCTGTTTCTCTTCCCAGGCAATAGAATCATAGATGAAATTGAGCATAGGGCATAAATTTTTTCGTGTTATTAAATATTTATCATATAAAATATAACATTATCCAAATTATATGCAATACTGACTGACCAAATATTAAAATTAATATTATTTGTTGAAAAAATACATTATGCATTCAGTTTATCTGATATGCATTTTATTGTCCTGTTAATATTCTGTTTTGAAATTTCATCCACCTTGTTTTTTCCCATGATTTTCACTATCAGGCCGAAATCGAATGAGCTCTTCCATTCAAGTGTAACAATTTCGTTTTTATCTGCATAGGAAATTTCTATGGAAAATTTTACTTTTGACCCTGCTATTCTTCCGGTTCCCTGGATGTTTAGACCATTTTCTTCAGGATTATATGCAAATGTCATCTTTCCTGTTACGCTATTCATTGCCGAAATCCCCGCTGCGGATATATCCAGCTTGAGCTTGCATTTTATTTCATTTCCCTGGGTCTCAAAGTCATATATGCCGGGCAGGCATGGTGTAATATTTTCTATGCTGGAAAGAAATGTTTTCACGGATTCCATTGTGCTTTTTACAGGTATTTCCCCGCTGTATTCCATTTTAATCACCGATCCTGATGGCTTCGTTGAAAATAAATGCACTTTCAATCTGGTTCAGGTATCCATAGTCCATGCTGTTTCCGTATGAACTTATATAATTCATGAAGCCCGTATTTATCTGGCCTTTATACTTATCCATGAATTTATCAAAGGTATCATTCAGCACAATTTTCGATGTATCCATGGATTTTGACCCTGTAATTTCAGAAAGCTTCTGTGAGATGGCCTGACCCATTAGCCTCGAAGTTGTGAATTTCCCACCTATTATGCTGAAAACATTATCCATATTCCTGTATATTTTAAAATCCCTGCTGGACCTTGAGTTTTCCTCTCTCACCAGAGGCCTCATGGAGCTGTACAGCTTTTTATATCTATATGCCGTAAGTGAAGGAACCATCTGTGCCACTTCAGAAAGCATTGTGTCAAGGTCTTCCGGATCTATGTCATTGTTCTCAACATCATCAGAAATTATAGCAACAGTCCCTGCAACAGACATTCCGCCATATGGAAGAAGTATATCGCCATCTGATGGGTCCCGCATCCTGTTGAGTATGGAATTCGAGAACAAGCGATCAAAGGATGCCATATAACCCAGTGTTGGCATTACCTCGAAATCACTGATTCCGAAAGATTCCAAAAGATGTCCTGACCATGGCCCTGTTGTATTTATTATGTAATCGAATTTCTCGTTAAATGTTTTATTCCGGCTAATATATTCCAGTGATTCAAGGGAATTGCCATTTCTGCTCCCCCCTGTTACTTCAGCCTTGAATCTCAGTTTAACTCCAAGCATCTTTGCCTCAACTGCAACTGCAGCTGCAAATGGATGTGCATAGATTACCTTATCCGGGACATTTAGTGCTCTTACCAGATTTTTGCTTATTGCCGGCTCCACGTCCAGCATTTCTTTAACAGTCAATTCATCCGTGGGTATCCCGTTCTCCCTGTTTTTTGAAATCAATTTGTCTCCGTATTCCGCTTCATCATCATTAAACGCCAGGTAATAA
Source organism: Thermoplasmata archaeon (assembly GCA_021820565.1). Taxonomy (GTDB): domain Archaea; phylum Thermoplasmatota; class Thermoplasmata; order Thermoplasmatales; family Thermoplasmataceae; genus Ferroplasma. The sequence goes on along the minus strand of JAKADL010000083.1, from coordinate 888 downwards.
CCACCTGTATTTTTTATGAAGCTCGATGCAGTGCTGGACAGCAATTTATTTTCCTGTATGCATTCTATTGCAGACTGTCTGTCATTTACCGAATACCTTGAACCGCTATGAAGCATGCCGTGAAATTTCCCGGAGGTTCCGGATATAATATAATCCCTGTCAAATAGTGTCACATTATAGCCATCCAGTGCCAGGTTCAAAGCAGAGAACAAACCGGTTATTCCGGCTCCTATAACTCCTATTTTTTCCATTGAGAGTTTATTTTACTGTTATATATATGTTTATGTGGAACCTCACTAAATCTTCATGGATAATGTAGATGTTCCTTTGCTGATATTATATATCAGTACATAGATAAATTAATAGGATAACTCTCTTTATAGAACTGTGAAAATGGAAAATTCCGTTAATAAAATAACTGTCCTATCCTCATTCGGCATGCTTCTCGATGGTTACCAGCTTACTGTTATCGCCTTTGCTGTAATTCTCATCCAGAATTATATACCATTGAGCTCGCTGGAATATGGGCTTATTATAGCATCAGTAATTATCGGTGCCATAATAGGAACCATAATGGTTGGATACCTGAGTGATATTTTCGGCAGGAGAAGAATATACCTTTCAACCCTGGTATTTTTCATAATATTTGATCTTATTTCTGTATTTTCCGTGAATTTTATTATGCTGTTCATTTCAAGAGTTTTACTTGGCATAGTTCTAGGGGCAGAATACCCTGTTGCCAATTCATACATAGCAGAGGTTACACCTGATGAAAAAAGGGGATTTTACCTTGCCATGGCTACTGTGTTTTTCAGCATAGGGTCAATCAGCAGCGCCATTGTGGCCATATTCATGTTCCCATTTGGAAATATAGGCTGGAGGTTAATG
>JAKADL010000082.1 GCA_021820565.1 Thermoplasmata archaeon | reverse complement strand
TCTAAATTGAATCGTTGAATACAGCTGCCAGATTCAGGTAAGACGCATAGTCGAATGTTGCCAACCGAAAGGCTAACAGAAGGAGGCTTACTCCGGGCATTTCCACCATTTCAATATAATTATATATAATTTATAAATCCATTTTTATGGAGTGCATGGCTGCTGTAGCACTTATATGGAACAATGATGAATTTCTTCTGATAAAGAGGGCGGACCAGAATGGAGATCCATGGTCCGGCCAGATGGCTATTCCCGGAGGTCACAGGGAATCAGGAGAAATCTGTGAAGATACTGTGGTGAGGGAAACAATGGAAGAGACCGGACTTTCCATTACTGTGAATAAGTTTCTTGGCATTTACCATACACTTAACGGGCATGTAAGCGTTGCAGCCTTTGAGTGCAGTTCCAGTACAAGAGATGTTCACCCTGATAGTGAGGTTGCAAAATTCTTCTGGGTATCAGAAAAAAATCTCGTTCTGCAAAATGAAAGTTATCTATATTCCGGATATGTTATTTACGGGCTTACATTCAGGATTCTCAAGGAATATTTCAATAAAATTCAATAACATGCAATTGATTTTTTCTATTTTGAATATATGCAATTGAGCACAAAACCGTATATCTCGCATCATTAATTTGTTATTCAATTTATTCTGCAGTAAATATTGAAGATTGTTAACAGTAATGCAATAAAAATTTTGGAACGGATACCATTAAAATATGCATTGACTTCTCCGAACTACCATACGATTCTGTATTGATTACCGAAAACTATGACACGCAAGCATCTTAAACTCTATATTATATATTATTTTCTAACCGATATTCCATTTAGATTTCTTTTATAGAATAAATATTTCTCAATATCAGCATTAAGCTTAAATAGTACATATAGTTTTATTCATATGGATGATACAGAATCTAAATCGGGGCTTGCAACAAATACATTAAGCATGTGGCAGGCGCTGGCACAGGGATTGGGAACCAACGGCCCTGCTGCTGTTACTGCATTATTTTTTGTAGGTATAGCAGGCGCCGTGGGGAGTTCAATGACGCTTGTAATAGTCCTGGCGTTTATTATCTACAGTGGTATGACTCTCATTACATATGAATGGTCGAAGGAAGTTGCTTCGGCATATTCATGGGCGGCATTCCACAGGAAGGCATTCAAAAAAGCGGGGAAGTTTCTTTCATTTTATGGAGGTGTTTCCTACTATTATTACTATCTCCTGGGGTACACAGGATTTGCCATGCTGGGCCTCACCGCATTTCTCTATGCGCTTGATCCGGCATTAGCAGCCGCATATCCCTGGATATGGATACCATTGACCATAATAGTTATTGGGGAAACCACGGCGCTCAGTTATTTCGGGGTGAAACTATCATTGAAATACGTTCTGTATACAGGCATGGCGGAGTTTATATTTCTGATAGGCACGTCCATAGCACTCATAATCATCGCAGGCCCCAACAACTCTATTTTACCTTTTACAGCATCCGCAGTTCATTTCAACTATACAGACATTGCCGTGGAAATGATTCTCGGAATTGCAACATTCGGCGGACTCAATTCTGTAGTTCCGGTGGCCGAGGAAACTAAAAATCCCAGGAAAAATATACCTCTGGCATTGGGAATACTTGCAGCAATGATAGGGGCAGTTATAATAATAAGCTCATATGCCCAGTCAGTGGTGTATGGGGTCGGCAACATGTTCAATTATGCAAATCTTTCTGATCCTGGAATATATGTATATACAAAATACCTGGGTCTTGCAGTGGCTGCAATCTTTGCACTGTTTATAATTAACAGTTTCAATTCTTCTGGTGTAGGATTTATGAATAGCACAGTGAGAACTTCATATGCCTATTCAAGGGATAAACTCCTGTTCCCTGAAGTATTCACCAGGATAAATAAACATAAAGTTCCAGGAAACCTGGTCATATTCACCGGGCTGCTCAGCATAACTATAGCGATAGTTTCTGGCCTTATTCTTGGTCCTCTTACTGCAAGCCTGTTCCTGATCATAAGCAATTCCATCTTCAGCTTTTCAAATCACGCCATATCAGGAATCGGTCTTGGTTTCTACCATAAACGTAATGGGACACTGAAAATAATCCAGCACCTTATAATTCCATGGGCAGTTGCCATTGCGCTGTTTGTGGCTATAGTATACGTGGTTTATCCCGCTCCGCCACCTCCGCTCAATTACGCATCCTACATATCGGGATTATACTTCGTGTTCATAGTTGTATCGTACCTCTATTACAGGGCCAAAAAACCACAGGTACTGGAGGATGTTGGTAAATTTACTCTATAATTTTTATGCAATCAGTTACATATAAATTATCCACATAAATATACCGGGGAAAAAATACACATCAAAATATAAAATTTATTTATCAAAGCATGAGCAGCTATTTATTTTATTTTCTATTTCCTCCTTTTTAATATTGCCTGTTATTTTTATTACAGTTTTGCCATACTGTTCATATACTCCTACTTTATTTTCACTTAAAAAACTGGAAGAACAGCATGAGCTTTTGCCGGAAGCACATGATCTTATAACATCATTAACCTCGTCAATATCTGTATTTTCAGGCATTATAATTTCAACGCCATTATCCTTCTGTATCACTTTCTTTCCATCCATTTTCTCATCATTCAATAGATGCATTCATCTTATTTATTGACTAATTTATTTATGTACACAGCAGCTACTATAGCCGGTATCCTTGCATTTATAACCTTCACTGGACTTTGATATATTGCAATCATTATCTATTCTTTTTAATGTCCTTGAAAGGATTTCCTGATGAAGTCCGCTTATTTTCTTGATATCAGTGAATCTAATCGTTTCGGAATCACATATTATCCTGCAAACATTCTTTTCCCTTTCTGTAAATTCCATAATTAACTATTATATTGTTCACATATTTATCAATTTACCTTTTGATGTATGCGGCTTAATTTCTTTTTATTTGATTTTATAGATTTTCACACTTACATCAATATTGAAGGAAAATATTGCGTATAAATTTAAATCATATTTTATCCAGGTTTTTTACTGCACCTTCCAGCACTTCAAGCCCCCTTTCCACATCCTCAAAATCTGTCCATTCAAGGGGTGTGTGGCTCAATCCCTTTATACTGGGCACAAAGATCATGCCAGCCTTTGATATTTTTGAAATGGGTATTGTGTCATGTCCTGCACCACTGGGCATATCCATATAGCTGAATCCCAATGATTTTACAGATGACCTGATTGCCTCCATTACCTCCGGTGACATTATAGATGGCTCCACCTCGGTAACAATAGTGTAATCAATCTTTACGCCGTTCTTCTTCGTTTCAAGTTCTGATATAACACCCTTTTTCATATATGCAAGGCTATCACCATGCTCGCTCCTGAGGTCTATTTTCATTGAAACATATCCGGGTATGACATTAAATCTTCCGGGGTCAACAGAAAGCTCACCAACAGTTCCAACGCTATGGTTTTTGTATTTGGCAGATGCTTCTCTGGCAGTTCTGTCTACCATCGCAATAATGTCCGCAGCCCTAACAAGTGCGTCGTTTCTCATCTCCATGGGTGTGGTACCGGAATGCCCCTGTGTCCCGTGTACCTCCACTGACAGCACACACTGACCGGTAATTGATGTAACTATGCCTATCTGCTTCTTCTTTTCTTCAAGCACCGGACCCTGCTCTATATGGTATTCCAGGTAATATTCGGGCTTCCCCGGAAATTCTGAATCCCCCAGGTATTCTATCCTCTGCATGGCCGATTTGAAATCCATGCCATCCCTATTTTTTATTGCCCAGAGTTTTTCCTTCGGAATATTTCCTGTAAAGCCATTGCTTCCGAGCATCGGCTGGTGGAAGGCGGAACCCTCCTCCCCGGTGAATGCAGCAACAACAATGGTCTTTCTATTTTTATATCCTGATTCCTTCAATCTCAGTAACACCTCAAAGGAACTGAATACACCCATGGCACCATCGAACATACCTCCGTGGACAACAGAATCTAGATGTGATCCCATCATAATTATTCCGGGGTCCGTGCCCTCAATTGTTACAAATATGTTGCCAAAAACATCCACAAACGGGTCGAATCCATTTTTTTTGCAGAGTTCTGTGTAATAATCCCTGGTTTTCTTATCAAGATCAGTTCCTGCCGGCCTTGTGACGCCGTCGTTTATGCTCAGTTCTCCATAGCTGGATATTTTTTTTCCGTTTTCCCTTCCAATTGAACCCTGTTCAATGAGGATTTTTTTAATTCTATCATTATCCTCCATTTATTCCACCTCTTTTCCCAGGAAATTACCTTTTCTTCCATGCCCGGTAAAAACATCATTCTCAGCTATTATTTCACCGCCTGCTACTGTCAACACAGGCCAGCCTTTAGTTTTCATGTGGCTGTATATGGCTATATCTGTTCCCATATGAAGGTCTTCTGATCTTAAGCCATGCTCCATCTTCTGGTCTATTACCGTTATATCAGCATCACTTCCAATAGAAATTGTACCCTTCCGGGGGTAGAGGTTGAATATTCTTGACGGTGATGTGCTTATGACATCTACAAATTTGCTAAGTGTGATTCTGCCCTTTTGGACTCCTTCAGAAAATAATAACGGCAGCCTTGTTTCTATGCCCGGTATTCCATTTGGCACCTTATTGAACGGCAGACCCATTTTCTGCTCCAAAAGGAATGGAACGTGATCAGATCCTACTGCCTGTATTTTTCCGGTTGAAATTGCATTCCACATCAATTCATTATCCTCCTTCTTTCTGAGTGGTGGGCTGCATATGTACTGATTTCCATCTTTTCCATTGAGGAAACTATCATCAAGTATGAGGTACTGTGGGCATGTTTCACCGTATATGTTCACACCACGCTTTCTGGCACTATCTATAATTTCCGGTGAGTTTCTTGTAGATAGGTGGACACAGTATACCTTTGCCCCGGAATCACCTGCCATTACTGCAGAGTCTGCCACAGCAACATCCTCACTTACAGGTGGTTTGCTCAGAGCATGGTATTCAGCACCGGTTTTTCCCTCTTTCAGGAGAGCATCCATATTGCCTTCAAGGAAATCGTTGTTTTCTGCATGAATCTGAACCATTATCCCGTATTTTTTTGCAGTATTCATACCCTGAAGTATCTGATAATTATTTGCATATCTACCCAGATTTTTATATGTTGTGAATATTTTTACCGCCATTACCCTCATTTTGGACAATTCGGAAAATATAGTATCCAGCCTTTCAGGGGAACTGAAGTCCTCTGTGACCATCATGGGCTTTATGGTGAAATCCAGCGGGCTGTTCTCAGAGAAGCGTTTAATCTTGGATGCAGCAGCGGCAACCGTATCCTCATTCTTATTTGCCTGTGAAAAATCCAGGACAGTGGTAGTCCCTCCTATGGCAGCCGATTCCGTTCCGTTTTTTATGGTTCCCACCCTGGAATACCCTTCTATATGCGTGTGCGGATCAACACCACCGGGTATTACCAGTTTGCCAGATAAATCAATCTTTTTGTAATTGCCAGAAAATTCTGATATAATTCCCAAAGCCGCAATTTTTCCATCTTTTATTCCTATGGAAGTTCTGCGTAGTTCGCCGTTGAGAAAAACGTTCCCATCCTCAAGTACAAGATCAAAGCTCATAAAAATATATATGTTATGATTATTTAATGTTTATTTCATAATATTATAAGTCTTCAAGTGAAATTTCCAATATTGTTCATAATATTGTATAAAATACATTTTATTTTAAAACATAAATATTATTAAAAATTCAAAAATAATTTAAATGATAACTAAATATTAAATTATGACAACAGTGGCAGATATAATTGTTAAAACACTGGTAAATTTCGGTGTAAAGAGGATTTATGCAATACCGGGAGATTCCCTGAATCCCATTGTTGATGCAATAAGGAGAAATCATGATATCGATTATATCCAGGTACGCCATGAAGAGGGCGGAGCACTCAGCGCATCCTTCGAATCAAAATATTCTGGTAAGCTATCTGCGTGCATGGGCACTTCCGGCCCGGGGTCCATCCATCTCCTGAATGGACTTTATGATGCCAAGATGCAGCACGTTCCTGTTATAGCACTGACCGGCCAGATAGAGACAGATCTCCTTGGGCATGAATATTTCCAGGAAGTAGATCTTGTAAAGCTATTCGATGATGTTTCCGTTTTCAACGCAAGAATAGTGAATCCAGATAATGCACAGTTTCTTGTATGGAAAGCATGCAAGGAGGCAATAATAAATGGTGGTGTAGGCCATATAGACATGCCCGTTGATATCCTGAAGAAGGAATGCAGGGAGGAAGACTTATCGTATTATATAAATCCCGTTTCATACCAGCCTGATGGTATTGAGGAGGCAGAGAAATTGATTAATTCCAGCAGCAGGCCATTAATATTCATAGGGGGTGGCGCCAGGCAATACTCAGAAGAAATCAATAAATTTGCTGAAAAAATCGGTGCTCCCATTGTCTATTCACTGAATGGCAAGGGAACTTTACCTGACAGTGATGAGAAGATTATGGGAGGAATCGGGTTACTGGGCACAAAACCCTCCGTCAAAGCCATAGATAATTCAGATCTGATTATATTCCTTGGAACGGTGTTTCCATATACGGCATTCCTGAAAAAGGTGAAAAATATACAGGTTAATAACAGGATAGAAGACCTGAACAGAATTATGAAGGCCGATTATTCCTATTTATGCGATATAAAATATTTCCTCGATAATATAAACGTTGAGGAGAAACAGGACAAGTATTATTCTAAAATGAAGGGTGAACGTGATAAATGGGCCAGCGACATGCAGAAAAAAATATCAGACCTGAGAAAGCCATTGAGGGCAGAGGTAGTTGCAGATGCCATATCCCGCCGTTTGAAAGATGATGATATTATAATAGGCGATACCGGGAACGTCACACTCTGGGTCAACAGGTTCATAGAGGCAAAGCGCAACAATAAATTCTTCTTTTCATCATGGTTGGGTACCATGGGTGCAGGCATACCCGGATCAATAGGCCTTGCCCTGGCCTCTGGTAAGCCTGTATACGGAATCATCGGTGACGGCAGTTTTGCAATGACATCCATGGAAATTATTACAGCAATGAAATATAAACTTCCTGTCAAGCTGGTTGTTTTTGATAATAGTATTCTCGGCATGATAAAACTTGAGGAAGAAGTAATGGGATATCC
>JAKADL010000081.1 GCA_021820565.1 Thermoplasmata archaeon | reverse complement strand
CCAGACTCGGGAGAATGGCCGAGGAAATGGTAAGGGATATAGAAAAGGAAACAGTACCGTTCAGCCCGAATTTTGATGGTTCCCTGAATGAGCCAGTATACTTTCCATCGAGAATTCCGCAGTTGCTCATAAACGGCACATCGGGTATTGCTGTTGGAATGGCCACAAACATGGTTCCGCACAATCTATCTGAGGTTTCTGATGCGATAATGTACGCCATAGACCATCCTCAATGCAATGTTGAAGACTTGCTCCAATTTGTCAAGGGTCCTGATTTTCCGGGCGGTGGAGTTCTCTACAGGAATTCTGATCTTCTGAATATATACAGGACAGGCCATGGCAAAGTATTCTGCCAGGGAGAAATTGATGACACAGAAAAGAAGAAGATAATAATAAAAACACTTCCATATGGAGTGAACAAAGCACTTTACATACAGAACGTTGCCGAACAGGTCAAGAATGGCATAATCAATAATATTTCAGATATAAGGGATGAAAGCGACAGGAATGGCATCAGGGTTGTCATAAAGGTCAAAAACGAGGATAGCAAAGGGCTCACAATAAACCAGCTTTACGAGCATAGCCCTCTGGAAACAACAATAGGTGTAAATAACCTTGTATTGCTTAACAATGAACCCAAGGTAATGACACTGGATGAAATGATTCTAGGCTTTATCGATTTCAGGCTTGATATAATAAAGAAGCGTTCAATTTTCGATGTAAACCGGCTTCTGGACAGGGAGCATATACTTACAGGTCTTGTCATAGCTCTGCAGAACATTGATCTGGTAATAAAAATAATAAAGGCATCCGATACTACGGAAATAGCAAGAACGTCACTGATGTCCCAGTTGAATCTATCCGAAAAGCAGGCTGTTGCCATACTTGAAATGAGGCTGCAGAGGCTTACCGGCCTGGAAATCAGAAAAATAAATGAAGAACTCATCAGCATAAAAGAGAACATAGAAAGATTGAACCTGATTATAAATAATGATTCCGCCAGGCGTGATGTGCTCAAGCAGGAAACCCTTGAAATCAAAAAGCAGTTCGGTGATGAAAGACGAACAGGCATACTCAACAGGGATATCAATTCAAGGAATGACGAGGATCTGATACCCAATGAGGAATCAATAATGATACTGAGCGAAAATGGATTGATCAAAAGAGTTTCAACCGAAGAATACAATGTACAGAAGAGAGGAGGAAAGGGCACAATTACAGCTACAAGAAAGGAGGATACTGTGAGGAGCATACTTTCCTGCATGTCCCATGATATGATTTACTTCTTTACAAACACAGGTAGAGTATTGAAAGCCAAGGCATATACCATAGAAAAGAAATCCAGAACATCCCTGGGAAGCATCGGTGGTACATTCCTGAAAATGGCTGAAAACGAGAAAATCAAGCAGATAATGAAGTCCCCGGAAAGCCCGAAAAATCATCTGATCATAATAACCAAGAAAGGATTCATCAAAAAAACTCCGGTAAAGGAAATACTGGATATGCGTGAATCCGGACTGAAAATAATAAAGCTCGATGATCAGGACGAAGTTGTTTCAGTAATGGATCTGGAAAAGCCATCAAAAATATTCGTTGCCGCTTCAAACAATAAGGCAGCAGTATTCCTCAGTGACGAGGTATCTGTAACAGGCCGCGCCTCCCGCGGTGTAAAATCCATGAAATTGGGTGGTGCAGAGGTAATAAATTCATTCCTTGTGGACGATAATGACACGGTTATGAGCATTACAGAGAATGGACTAGGAAAAAGGACACTGGTATCTGATTTCTCCATTCACCATAGAGGGACGTCTGGAAACCTCATCTTCAAGGAAAGTGAGAGGACCGGTTCATTGGTGACTGCCATTCCTGTACAGGATGCCCAGGAAGTTCTTATTGTAACCAGGAACAATAAAACAATAAGGCTCAACTCTGATGAAATCAGAATACAGTCCCGGGTAACTTCCGGTGTGAAACTCATCAATGTTGATGAAAATGATCAGGTTGTAGCTGCATCCGTCCTGTGAATTTTTAATATTTTTAACCAATTTTTTCCATATCGAATGCAATTAAACAATTTATCTGATTTTTTGATAAAACTCTACAATAAGTTTTATAAAATAAGTTATAATCAACAACAATGAATATTTCTCTTGTGGGGTTGGGTCACATAGGAAAGGCAGCTGTTGGTATTTTGAATGAAAATCATGAATATTTTAAGTCCAGGTTCAATGCAGATATAAAAGTCATATCTGTATCTGATTCCAGAACTACTGTATATGATAAGAATGGATTGAATCTTGACAAGGTTCTAATGTATAAGGAGAGGAAGGAACTCGACGAGATTGCAGAGGTAATAAAACCTGAAGAGATATATTCCCTGCAATCAGATATAATAGTAGATATGTCACCTGCAACAAAAGATGGAGTAGCAGGAATGAAGATGTATACAAAATCATTTGAGTCGGGAAAGAATATAGTAACATCGAATAAGGCACCGCTTGCTCTTCACTGGAAGGAAATCATGGAATCCTCCATGAAAAACAATAGAAAAATATTGTATGAATCCTCTGTGGGTGGAGGTGTTCCACTTTTCAATCTGAATAAATACTCATTGAAATCATCAAAGCTTTTAGAATTCAGGGGCCAGGTAAGCTCAACAATAAATTTTGTCTTGAATCAGATGATTGCCGGAGTTGATTTCCACGAGGCTGTAAAAACGGCACAGAGTATGGGGATCGCTGAAACAGATTACCGTGATGATACAAATGGGCTGGACGGCGCAAGAAAAACGGTTATAATTGCCAATGCTCTCCTGGGAATGGATTATACACTGAAAGATATAGCATATGAGGGCATTGATGATATAAAAGATATCAATTATATGAAAAATTCCGGAGAAATTTACCGTGTGCTTTCACATATAACAGGAGGATCAAAACCCACTGTTGAATCAAAAATATTTTCAATAAAGCAGGGAGACCCTGTAGCTGCAATGGACTCCCTTTCCATGGGATATCTTGAAAGAACCGATAATAACGATGATCTTACTGTCTTCGAAAAACATGATGGACCCCTGGAAACAGCGGCCCAGGTTGTCAATGATATCCTTCTCTTATCATAAATTTTATATTATCCCCGGAAGTGCGACCAGAATTCCGGTTATAAAGAAGAATATAAACCATATTATTATTTCAACTATTGCAAGAATCAGACTCCTGCCTATACTGATTTCATAGACAAGGCTGTATACATATAGAAGTATCACTAAGGTTATCAAAAATGCAAGAAGGCTTCCCAGAGCGGCCAGAGGTGCGAAGACAAAGTGGAGTGCAAGGGAGAAGAATACGATTATTACCGGTGTAAGCACTGTTACAACAATGGCATTCCAGAAGTTTGCCGTGGATTTATGGACAACAATAAGTGATGCTGCATAGGCAGGCAATGAGATTATTACTATGGCTATCAAAAGTGCAATTATATCAAATAGCAATGACATAAATTATGATGGTAAATGAAGTTATTAATACTTTTCAACTTTTCACTCTGTAATAATACAGAGTGAAATAACAGGCAGGTATAAAAAATAATATAATATACCGTAATTATAAACTATGAAAGTCGCAATAATAGGTGCCGGCACAGTTGGCAAATCTATAGCAGAGGGTATAAAGAATGATTTCAGCATATCGCTAAGTTCAGGTTCATTTGAAAAATTAAAGAAATGGAATAATGAAAGATTTCAAATTTTTGATAACAATGTTGACAATGCAAAGAATGGAGAAGTGATCCTTTTAACCATAAAACCCGGCATATCTGATTCTGTCATGGAGGAAATTCGCTCGGTATCCAGAAATAAGCTTGTGATATCATTCATGGCGGGTGTCACACTCAACCATATGCAGGAAATGTTAAAGGAATCCCATATTGCCAGGGCGATGCCCAGCATCCCCATGCTTGTACAGAAATCCGTTACTGCATACAGTTACAAAAGTCTGGATAATAACAATATAGAAATTTTGAAAAAGATTCTTTCAGGATTCGGATCCTATGTGAAAGTTGACGAAACCAATATGGACGCTGTTACCGGACTGAGTGGCAGTGGACCGGCTTTCGTTGCAATCATGGCAGATTCCATGATAAATGCGGGGATACTTGCAGGAATTCCCAGACAGCAGGCAACGGATCTTGTTATAGATACATTCATAAATACAATGCAGCTCATGAGGGAAAAGGGTATATCTGCATCGGATCTCAGGGATGAGGTAATGACTCCCGGAGGAACAACGGTTACAGGCATATATGAAATGGAAAAAGCCAATGTCAGAACTGCCATTGCAAATGCAGTACTGGGTTCATACAGAAAGGCGCAGGAAATAGGCAGGAAAAACTGAAATCATAATTATACAATCTTATTTTATGTAATAAAATCCATTTTATGAGGGCAAATTAATGTATAAAATCGAAAATTTTATTAAAATAAACATAGAAAGTTTTTAAGTATAACAAAAAATAATTACATGTCTTCCTGTCCGAAAGCCATTACCAGCAGTACGAATCCAACAAAAGTAAAGAAGAATGATATCCAGCCGGCAATCTGATGTGGTCCTATTTGGCCATTGATGGTAGGAAATGCACTGTAATCCAGAAACGTAGGTATTGAAATTATGAGGAATATGATTCCTGTTACAATCATATATTTCGAACTTTTTCTCATTTTATCAAATTTCTCTCTCATCATATTAAAGCCACCCCTATAACAGCAAATGTGAATATATACAGAAGTATCGGCGCAATTACTGTTCTCGATGAAATCTTGCCGTTTCTGGATCTGTTGTGCCCCAGGGAAACAGCATATAATATAATTGATATTATGACCAGTACCAGTGTTATTATCAGCAAGCCATCTTCGTAGACAGCAAAGTTCCCGAACACCGGAGATACCATTGTAGCCGGCCGTTCATGGTACATTGCCCCTATGGGTTTGATTAATACCGCATACAGGATAAATGGCACACTGCCGAACAGGTAAATTATCATCGAATAGTAATACAGATATATAGATTTTTTATCCATTTTAAACCCTCGCCTTTATTGTTCTCTGCAGCATTAAAAATATAATCGCTGCGAACATGAATAAATTAATTACAAGCACTACTGCCCAGAGACTTTCATATTTAAACGGATACTCCTGGGTGATATACCACATGATAGGGTCTACAACAACAAGTTGCAGGATTCCTATCAGATACACAATATTAGTTACTTTCATTTATTTCACCATCCCTTTTTGCGAATCTCATAGCATACACTGTTATGAAAGAAATAAAGGTTATAGACCACCACAGGTACATAGTCATCAGTCTTGTCTGGCTAAGCCCTGGTTGTGAATATCCCCATACTGTCATAACGGCAAGTCCTATCAGCATAAATATCCCGAATGCCGTAATCCATGGCCTTTCCAGTACTCCCTTATTATGGTATCTATCTATGAAAGGCAGTATCAGTATGAATATAAGCATGCCAATTATCAATGGAACTCCTCCAGTGCTCAATCCGTAACCTGCAACATCCATCAGTTTGTAAACAGGTGTTATATACCAGTCAGGAACCGGAAATGTTCCATATGCCAGGGAACCGTATGCCAGTGTTAATTGTTGCGGGAATGCGGCTGAAATCAATAGTATGATTCCGACCATTACAATTCCTGAGAACATTGCGTATAGCAGGTTTGTGGGGAACCAGGGTATCATTTCTCCCTTCTTTGGCTTCTCGCTTGCCAGACCTGATCTCTCAAACAGCATGAAGTGCACTGCGAATAATGCAAGCATCAATACTGAAAACACTGCAACATGAAGCGCTAAGAGATGCGAAAACATTGCTGTAGTGGTATAATTTCCTACCAGTATTGCTTCGAGCCAGTTTATGAATGCACCGGGAAGTATTCTGCCAAGCACGCTTCTCTGCATAAACAGAATTCCTATATGCACAGCTGCCATTGCTATTGCAGTATTTGCAAGCATGTATCCAAGTATGGCTGTGAATATTGTAAGCAGGAATAAAACCACTCCGAGTATCCACTGCAGCCATCTCCATTTTCCCTTATATGAACCGACAAACCACTGCCTCATCATATGGAAATAAACCAGTCCGATCATGGCATATGCCATGTAAAGATGTGATGTCAGTATTATATGCCCGAACGGGACATCAGATATAATATACTGTGTGGACTGATAAGGGTCAACCTGGCTGTAGTAAAAGAATAGTACTATTCCTGAAACTATCTGGTAAATAAGTGCTGTGGCAACCCATGCACCTGTCCACTCGTCTATTTTATATCCCCTGCTTGTAACCGATTTAAATCCCAATGTATAAGATCCATCAGGTAAGTCTTTTTCCTCCTTCATTAAATCAGTTATATTATAATTGTTAGTTTCTGCCTTTTCCATTTAATTCACCTACGAGCTCCCGCTGGAGCTATTTCCGGAAAAGCTCCCTTCCCACGCGCCTTCGTTGCTTACCAATGTAGTTCTGTATAATATGACGCCACTACTGTTGCTGTTCAATCCCAGAGATGATGTTGTCAGGCTTGTATAATTTGAAGAACTGGTGTTATTTACCTCTCCAGTATACATTGTAGGTGGATATATAGTAGGAGTTCTGGATGTCCTTATTGCAGTACCGCCAGTAAGGTCTTCTATTTTAACCTGTGAACCATAGGTTTCACCTCCAGGGAAGTTCAGATGTGTTCTTATAACGGCATTGCTTGAATTTATTCCATAGGCATATATATGACCACTTCCGTCTGAGTCATCACTATCAGTTGCGAGCATGATCTGCGGCAAGGAGTGATTTGCAGGGCTTGATGCCGGACCATTATTGTAAAGGTTTCTACCTCCCCATACCGGATTGTACTGGCTTCCATGGCATTTACAATAAATTAAACCATACTCGGGCCACTGAGCCGGTGTGCCCGTTGCATCCTCTTTGTATCCTATCAGTTTTGACTCAAATGGTATGCTCTGGCCCGGATGGTAATCCAGAAATGGTGGAACACATCCAAGGTGTTGACATATACCGCTCAGGGCGAGGATAGAATAGTTGTTGCCTGTACCTTTATAGTTATTTACATAAATAATCCCATCCATTGGTGCCTTTGAAGAAGGAGATACTGCATTAAATCCGCTTGAAGGAGATGTATTGGGTGTTGTAACCTTTACACCTTTCAGTACAAGCAAAAAGTTAGGTTCATCCTGCAAGGGATAATTGAATACCA
>JAKADL010000080.1 GCA_021820565.1 Thermoplasmata archaeon | reverse complement strand
ATTCTTATAAAAATAAGGAGCGAGCACGCCAATGGAAAGAAAACATTCGGTATAAATGTCTTTTCAGGAAATGTGGAAGACATGGAAAAAACCGGTGTTATCGAACCTATAAGGGTAGGCAAGCAGGCTGTCGAAGCCGCAACCGAAGCAGCAGTAATGATACTGAGGATCGACGATGTTATAGCAACAAGATCATCCAAGGGCGGTTCACCGGGCGGCATGCCTCCAGGTGGAGATTACTGAAAAAGTAATTTCAATCTTTTATTTTTTTTATACAGCGTTTTATTTTACAGTACACTTATTTTTCCGCACTTTTTAAAATTATAATATAGATATTTATATTTCAGGGTAATATAATTTTATGAGATATGGTTTTCATCTTGTTATAAGAGAAGAAATGATGGATGAGTATATTAAAAGGCATAAAAATGTATGGCCGGAATTATTGAACTTGCTGAAAGAAGCCGGTGTTAGCAACTACTCCATATTCATGGACGGCACTGATATTTTCGGATACTGGGAATGCCATGATCTGGACAGGACACTTAGCATTATAAACAGCAGTGAGATCAATAGGAAATGGCAGGATTTTATGAGCGATGTTATAAAAACATCTCCTGAAAGCAGGACGGGAAACTCTATCATGGAAGTTTTCCATCTCAATTAATCAAATATCAGATTTAGCCGGAATTCAATCCCGTTGTTCAAATATTTTATTGTAAAATGCATCCATCCTGTTAAGAAGTATCCTGCTCACAGGAGGGCACGGGCATCTGCATTTATACTCTGAAATTATGCCTCTTTTCATCAAAAGGTATTTTTCCAGGGAGGTAAAGGCATATAAATGGTTCACCTCAAATTTGAGAAGTTTGAGCACTTCCTCTTTTATCTCACCAGACCTGAGATTGAGAATAGTTTCTCTAATTTTATCAGGAATTGATGATCCAATTATGCCCCCGGTTGATCCAGCCTTCATCTCGTTTCCCATATTGATTCCCAGATAGCCTCCATAAATATCCACATCCTCATAGATGGCATGGAGAGTTTTCATCTTTACAAGAGATCTTCTTCCCTCTATTTTGAATCCTACCAGTTTTCCATTCTCTATATACTTCCGCCAGAATTCTATCTCCGGCAGAATATTTTCATCCATGCCTGTATCCTGAAATATTAGTGATATTTCTGAATTGTCAAAAACTCTGGATAGAAAGTGTTTTATCAATTTTCTTCTTATGTTGTAAAATGGTATAGAAGACGGCATGGAAATTATTCCTGCTGCAGCACCGTATCTCCCCGCTTCTCTTCCCAGTTTAATGGTTGAATCCAGGGAAACGTCGCTGAGACCGACAAAAACTTTCTGATTGCTGGCTGCCATTCCTGTGACCAGTTCAATTTGCTCTTTCTTCTCCTCTAGTGAAAGCCTGTAATATTCCCCGCCGAATAAAAGTATAGAAATACTATCAATATTGATATTCCGTAAAAATTCTACTATTCCTGCTGTTTCTTCCCAGTTTATCTCCTCGTTTGCTTTGAACACTGTAGGAATAGCAGAATTTATTTTGTAACCATTATCCTGCTTCATGGATATTTATAAATCATGAATTTAAATATTTAACTATTCTATTCCGGATTCTACTCATTTTGATATACCTTCTGAAATTTCAACGGAAATATTTATTAGAATGGCTACAATATAAAAATTATGATACATGTAGGTTTATACTATAAGGTCAAGGAAGGTCACAATGCAGATTTCGTCAAAACATTCAATAATGTTTTACAGTTATTAAAAAGCAAACCGGAAACCGGGTTTTTAGACGGAAAACTGTATCAGGAAGTTGACTGCCCCAGAGAGTATATGATTTATACAGAATGGAAAGATAAAACGGCTTTCAAGAATTTCATAGAAATGAGAGAATTCAAAGATACCACAAATTACGGGACTACAATACTGGAGGGAACGCCGAGGAACAAAATCTTCGGGGAAACCAATGGGCAAACTTATTAAATCATTTCATATATACAATCCATGGAAATATCATACAAAGCCGGCAGTATAATATCGGATGAAAATTATGCCGGCATATTTTCATATGATGAAAGAATTAAAAAATACCGCGCCCCTGCTTACAGGTATGCAGAAATAATCAAAAAGCCGGGAATTATAGATAATGTTTTCCAGGATAAAAAACTGGAAATAAATTCAGAAATAAACCTCAGGCCATACCAGAAAAAATCCC
Source organism: Thermoplasmata archaeon (assembly GCA_021820565.1). Classification (GTDB taxonomy): domain Archaea; phylum Thermoplasmatota; class Thermoplasmata; order Thermoplasmatales; family Thermoplasmataceae; genus Ferroplasma. The sequence continues at coordinate 5,258 of JAKADL010000080.1, read as the reverse complement.
TTGAAATGTGGGCAAGAAATAACTATTCCGGTACCGTTGTTTTACCCACGGCGGCTGGCAAAACAATACTTGGAATTTACGCTATAACCATGCTGAAAGTCCCTACAATAATACTTGCACCTACAATAGAGCTTATCATACAGTGGAGGCAAAAGCTCAAGGATTTGTTAAAAATGGATATTGGCCAGATAGGTGGAGGTGAAAGAGATATAAAGGATATATCAGTATCTACTTATGATTCTGCATACCTCATGGCCGAAGGGCTGGGCAACCGTTTCAAATTTATCATCGCAGATGAGGTGCATCATATGGCATCTGAAAGCTATTTGCAGATTGCCAAATTCTATGCATCACCATACAGGCTGGGTCTTACAGCGACATATGAAAGAGATGATAAACTTCACGAGGTACTGGAAAAATATATGGGCGGTAAAGTTTTTGAACTGGGCTATGAGGAATTGAATGATTTCATATCAAATTATAAAATAGTCAGAATACCTATAGATCTCAGCGATGAGGACGAAATAGAATATGAAAGGAATCATGAAATCTTTCTTTCATATTTAAGAAAGAGAGATATAAAACTAAATGGAAATATGAATTTTGAAAATCTTATAATGTCATCATGGAACCCTGAGGGAAAGGAAGCACTCATGGCATGGAGGAAGGCAAGGGAAATAGCATTCAACGCTGAAAAAAAGACTGATTATTTAAGGTACCTTCTGAGCAAACATCCGGGAGAAAAAATAATTATATTTTCGGAGGACACGTCAACTGCCTATATGATTTCAAGGGAATTTCTGGTTCCTGCCCTTACATATATGACTCCCGGAAAGGAGAGAAAAAAATATCTGGATATGTTCAAAACCGGTGAGATTACGGTGCTTGCTACATCCCGGATACTGGACGAGGGAGTAGATGTCCCTGATGCATCAATTGCTATCATCATGAGTGGATCTGGCAGTACAAGGCAGTTCCGGCAGAGGCTTGGACGGATACTCAGGCCATCAGAGGGCAAATCCAGCTATCTCTATGAACTGGTTTCAGCAGGCACAGCGGAGTATGGCACTTCAAGGAGGAGGAGAAAGGGTGTTCCCGTCGGACTTAATGATAGCCCGTAAAACCAAAAATGGTTTGATATTCCCTGTTTTTCTCTCCGACGAGAACAGTGATTACCTTGAAAAGGTCAGATCTATATTTATCAGGAATACAGGAAATAAGAGGGAAATAATTGTAAAGGACCTAAAGGAACTGGAGGTAAATTCGTCCAGTACAAAGACCGTGCGGGCACTGTCACTGCTCTTCTTCCGGAATTCCATTTTTGAACCGCCGGTTAATGTGGATTCAATGGCTCTCCGGGAGGATGTGTTCAGAGCTGCAAGAATACCTCCTGTATCTATTGAGGAGAAACTGTCGATTCTCGCTCCCGTTGAGGAAAAGTACGGGCTGGATTTTGATGGCATTATGAACGGGCTTTACGCCGATAAGGAAAGCGAGCTAGTCCTTACCAGGGCGTATGATGGAGATCCGATGGAAATATCCAGAAAATACAACTTGGAGCAGCTGGAAACAATAATGGGAAAGTGCAGTTCACTTAACATTAAATCAGCCTCTAACTGGAGTTATATTATCACATCCATCAAACGGCTGGGCCTTCTATACAATACAAATATTTCCGGCACAGAACTGAAATCCATAGATGTCACAGGCCCACTGAATATTTTTGAAAATCCGGATCGTTATGCCAGCAGATTCGCACAGCTCATGTACAAAATAAGTACACTGGAAAAATGGAGCATTGAGGGCGACATAAAGATAAAGGATAAGTTTGAGAAAACAGTAAAGATGTATAAACTGAATTTGAGTGATGCAGTATCATATTATCTCCCGCAGAATTTTCACAGTGAAGAAGTTCCATATGATTTTGTCCACCGGGCAGACCCGCTCATAGTTGACGGCGAGGTTTATTTCCCGGACTATGTGGTCAAAGTATCTGACAGGAATGTTTACATAAATATCACGTCTAAATACCTTTCCAAAAGAGATGATGAGGTAAAGCAAAAACTGAAGGGCAAGGCTGACTGGGAAAATATATATATTCTGGATCAGAAAGATAAGAAGGTTAAGAATGGGATCGTATTCTATGGGGACATAGATTTCCAGTCCTTGAGATCCATATTGCAGGAAAAATATTCCGGAAAAAAACAACTCAGTTCAGAACTTGATGACAGTTCAATAAGTTCAATTAAAAATGAGCTTGAAAAGCTTTATCCAGATACAGAAAGGATGTTTGCATATATAGAGAGCCAGGGGCTTGTACCGGAAAGGATACTTCCTGCCATGGGCTATAAATTAAAATGGCATGGCCTGGATATAATAGTTGTAAAGAAGAATTAGATGTAATTCCAGAGTTTGTCCTGCCAGAGGTCATATTCCTCCGTAAGCTCTTTTATTCCTACTTTCTGGAAATTTTCATTTCTGGATTCCGATTCATATTTTGCTATCAATGTTTCATAATCCGTTTTTCCCAGCTCATCAAATTTCTTCTTAATCCTCTTTTTATTTTCTGGATGAAGGTCTCCGAGTTTTTCTCCCCTGTACAGAACCCTGTAGTACTTTTCCTTGTCCAGCGTTACATGGAAAACCCGCCATGTAATATCCATTTTCTCTTCCTGGCGGAAATAATTGCCTGTAAGATTAGCTAACGCCAGAACCACATTCTCCTCTTTTCCATTATTAAGCTGAAATGCTATTTCCACCCCATTCATGTACAAATATGGGATGTTGGTATAATTAACTTATGGATAAAAATATAGAATATATTTATGATTTTTTAATTACCCTGTCCCTTATTATATACCACGTTCCAAGTGCCATAACGCCAAGTTTCCCCTCTGCATCATAAAATTTGATCTCAACTATTACTGCAGTTCTTCCTGCCTTGACAGTTTTTCCCTCTATTCTGAATGGTCCCTTTGACATTGGCGCCAGGAAGTTAATTTTTACCTCCTGGGTTACCTGATCAATGCCATCATTAACTGTCATTGTAGTGATGCCACCTGCATAATCAACCGCACTCATTATCATGCCTCCATGGAGGACCTTACCAGCCCTCGTAATTTTCTCATGATAAGGTAATTCCATCTGACAAAACCCCTTTTCTATCCTGGTAATTTTCAATCCCATATAACCAAATAAATTCTCATTTTCTTCAAATGTCCTGTTGAGTTTATCAAGGTCATTTGAAAGGCCCATAATCAGTTCAATACGGCTTGTCATGTGCCTGTATACATTTTTTGTTAATAAATATAGAGTCTTTTTTCTTCAGGATCATCCGGGTTGAATTCGAGACAATTCATTTTAGAATAAGTTCAATTAGTCTAAGTTAAATTAGTCTAATATCAATTAGATAAATATTTATTGCATGAGTTTATTTATGTTTATGTTAGTTGATCGGGATTATGAACTTGGATATTTGGATAATCAATATAACAAAAATGGCAGCAATTTTATAGTTATATACGGCAGGCGGAGAATTGGAAAGACTTATCTTATTAATGAGTTTTGCAAAAATAAACCTACTGCCTATTTTCTCAGTACTCAGGAAAACAGCAGGGAATTAATAAAAGCTTTCTCAATAAAACTATCAACACTTTTCAATGATAAAATTATCTCACAGAATCCTCTCACATCATGGTCTTCCGTATTTGAATACCTTGTCGATAGGACAGAGGATTTATCAGAGAAAATAATAGTAGTTATAGATGAAATAACATATATAATAATGGCCGATAAATCATTTCTTTCAATTTTTCAGAAATATTATGATTTATATTTAAAGACTAGGAATATAATGTTTATATTAAGCGGTTCGCTTATTAATATTGTATATAACGATTTGCTCGGCTACTCATCGCCCCTGTATGGCAGGAAGACCGGCAATTTGAAATTGGATGAGTTCCATTTCTGTGACACATATAAATATTTCAGCTATCTAGATTTTCATGAAACTATTACAATATATTCATTATTTGGAGGAATCCCTTATTACCTTTCTCTTATAGACAATTCTAAAGATTATCTCGAACAGTACCTATCAAAGGGAAATATATTTTATAATGATGCGGAATTTATTCTCAGGGAAGAACTGTCAAATCCAGAGAGATACTTTACGATTTTGAAACTTATTGCCTCTGGTAAAACTGGGATATCTGAAATATCCAGTGCTATGGGCTATAAAACTAATGAATTGTCGCCTTATGTAGAAAAACTGACATCACTGGATATAATAAAAAAAGAATACCCAATATACAATAAAAAAAGAAATAATGGGTTATACAAAATTAACAGCAACTATTTCAATTTCTACTTTAATTATATATTTGAAAATAAAGAATACATAGAACGGCAGGACATTGGAATTTTGAAAAATATAATAAATAAAAATTTAAAGGAGTATATCTCAAGAATATTTGAGGATATATGTACAGAATTTCTTATAAAATATTCAAGGGATATAATACATGCCGATATATTAAGAATAGGCAGGTGGTGGGGGAAAACCGCCAAAGCGACGGCCCAACCTCTTATTGATGAAATAGATGCCATGGGAGAAGATTCCGCCGGGAGACATTTTTTTTGTGAAGTAAAATATAGAAATAGAATGGCAAACATCAAGGTTCTTGAGGATTTAAAAAGAAAATCAAATAATTTTCATTTCGAGAATGAACTTTTTATCATATTTTCTGAATCAGGTTTTGAGCAGGACCTGGTTGGCATATCTAAAATAGAAAAAAATGTAATACTCATTGATGGAGACACAATGGCAAGAATGATAAGAACCAAAACCATTCCGTCTTAAATATTTATTATCTATCAAAGTGTTTATACAGCAATGCATAAGTAATACAGCTGTTATAAATGAAAAACATTGTATAGCCTGTATTTCAGGTATAAAGATTATAACAATATTTATAAATAAATTCACATTCCAATATTTATGCCGATATATGAAACAGAAAACAATTTAGATGAAAAGACAAGGGACATGTCAAGGGCAAGGCAGTCACTCATAGAGGAAATGCAGGCAATAATGTTCTATGATGAGAGATTTGATGCCACAAGGGATCCTGTATTGAAGGATATAATAAAGCATAACAGGGATGATGAGAAGGAGCATTTCTCACTTCTGCTTGAATACCTCAGGAGAAACGATCCTGAACTTGACAGGGAATTGAAGGAAATATTATTCTCCAAAA
>JAKADL010000079.1 GCA_021820565.1 Thermoplasmata archaeon | reverse complement strand
TTAGCTAATCAGCATGGATAATACTGAAAAACAACTTCACGTTCAGTTGTACCTTGATGTCAATAATACCATAATTTTCGTTACCACCTGGCATTTATCGGCTTTGAACAAAGCAAATCCACATGTAACTTATGGTCGCTTTAATATTAGAAAATTTTATTTCCATCTCTTTCAATATATTCTTTGCGCATCCGGTGATAAATATAGATGAATATGATGGAAGAAAGCGAGATAATTGATGTAAATAGAAGGTACGCGCTTATTCCTGCTGATATATTCAATCTTATATGTGATATGAATATGTCGCCAAGGCTAACATTAATTTTAGAAAAATACAGTATAAATAGTGGAAGTATGGAAATGGATGTAATTATGCCCGTATCCCTCATGAGGAACATTGAATTATTAGCCTGGACGCGGTAACGCTCTCCCAGCGTGTCGGTGATCATTGTGGTTGATGGAGACCAGAATAATGAACCACCGAATCCTGCTATCAGTAAAAGCTCCGGTATATAACTCAAATAGAGGGCAATTATAATAACAGGAACGCATTCCAGCAAAGCCCCTGCTGCCATTATAATATCCCCGTCCGGATACCTATCATAGAGCATACCGCCGATAGGACTTGAGACTATGGATGCAAGCGGATATGTCATGATCATCAGGCCCGTGTCAATGCTGCCTATTCCGAGGTCGCTTTCAAAATACAGGCTCAGTGCAAACAATACAGAAAAGAATACGAATGATTCAAGAAAGGATGCTATAGTGATCAGGGAAAACTGTGGATTTTTCAGAAGTTTAGCCTCGATAACCGGATTCTTGATCTGTATGTAAAGAAATACGGGAAATACCGCCACTGCAATTATAAGATAATATGTATTTATCAGCGCTATTCCCAGTACAAGCGGAATAATGAAAATTGCCATAGAAAGTGCAGATTTATATTTCAATGGCAACTTTACCGGTTTGCTATTCTTAATAATCCTGGATCCTACAAATATTGCCGCAATACCTATAGGGACATTAATTAAAAATATATACCGCCAGTTTATGGCAACAAGGAATCCACCCAGCACCGGGCCTGTTACGGTACCGATTGACCATGCTATGGAATTCAACCCTATTGCCTTCCCACGTTCACCTTTTTTGAAAGCACCCAGGATAATGGGTATATCAGAAGAAGTCATTATTCCTGCGCCGATTCCTTCGGCAAACCTGAAAATTATAACAGAGAAGATATTCAATGAAATGGCTATGATGAATGATGATACGGTAAATATTGAAAAACCAATTATATAAAAATTTCTATTTCCGATTCTTTTTGTAATTTCAATAGCAGGAACCAGCATAACGGTTGTTGAAATCAGATATGCCGTCACAACAATTGTAAGATAAGAAATGCCTGAATGGAATGTCGCCCCCATGGCAGGCAATGCAAGATACACAATTGTGGAATCTATGGCAGCCATCAAAGTACTTAAAGTTGTTACTGCAAGGACTCCGTATTTGTGTTCCATTATTCAGGATGTTTCAATGCTATAAATTGATTTTTAGCTTACCTATGGGGCTTTCTTTCCAGAGAAAGATCCCTCTCCTTTTTTATGTATATATTCTCCTTTCCCAGGATATTATATACCTCAGAATCCATTGCTATTTCAACATTCCCGTTGATAAAATAAAGCATTTCACTATCATTGCAGTGCTTCTTTATCTTCATTGATATGCCATGCACAACCTCGCACAGACCGGAATCACATGAAATAGTTTCATTATAACTTCTCAAAATTAGGGTTTTATTCATCAATAACTTCCCCAGGGAATCCTGGATTTCGACCATACCTGAATTAACACTGAACATTATCATTATAAGGACCAGCTACTTTTAATTTGGATACCGTATAATATAAAAGAATAAATAGTTGTTGCCTTTCCCGTTATCAGGCATGGGTCATGGTATTTATTTTCTACAGGTTAATCTTTTAATAGGAATTTTATATGTGTTTATATGATTACCGTTTACAGCCCTGTCAGAATAAGCTTTGCCGGCGGGGGGACAGACATAAGCCCCTTCCCAGAAAAATACGGAGGTGCAGTTTTCAACACAACTATAGATCGAGGAATAATGATTCGTTATGTGGATGACGGGGGAACACTTGAAATATCATCCAGGGACTTTCTGAAAACTTCTCTTATATCATCCGATAATACATCCATGGAGAATCAAATAATAAAATTGTTTACAGATAAAGGTATTACAACCGGCAGGTTGATTATGAACAGTGATGTTCCACCCGGGTCCGGGCTTGGTTCAAGTTCGGCTCTGCTCAATGGAGTATTAAAAACAATAAATATTATCAATGTGGAGAAAAAAAAGGAGAGTGAACTCAAACCAATGGAACTTGCAAAGCTATCATATATCACAGAAAAAGAAAAATTCAATATAATCCTGGGAAAACAGGACCCATATGCTATAGCGGTAGGCGGGCTGAAGTATATGGAATTCAGCAGTTCTGATCCAGAAATGCAGATATTCGATATTAACACAGAATTTGTACATGAACTTGAAAGTTCTATGCTACTTGTATATACAGGAAATACAAGGGAAAGCTCAAAATCGCTCCAGGAACAGGCAATCAAATCTGCACTGGGCGATGAAGAAACCATGGATAAGTTGAAATCACTGAAAAACCTGGCATTCCGGATGAAGCAGGAAACGATCTCAGAAGATCGCAATGCAATCTGTAAAATTATCAATAAGGGATGGGAGATCAAAAAAACCCTTGGAAGCAATGTATCAAATGAAAGGATAGACTATATGATAAATTATGCATTTGCTCATGGAGCCAGATCAGCCAAGCTTCTGGGAGGTGGTTCCGAAGGCTTTATCCTGGTTATGACAGAACCGGAAAATATTGATGAACTTCAGAGTAAAATGAGGGAAAAATCTAAATTTGTTATCAGGTTAAAATTTGATGGAAAGGGAACAAGGATAATAAATAATTATATTGACAGCGATATTTAGTTGTTTATTTCGCATGGTGGTAGCATAGATACAGTCCTGTTACAGAGGACCAGGATGAAAGCAGAATGGCTTCGGCCATCTCTGTAACGGAAAGCCCGATCCTGATATCTATATATTTGAACAGTACGAATATGCCGAAGATTATGGTAATCAGAGATAAAACTCCTGAAATAAATCCATAATAACTGATAAATGGCCTTATCCTGTAAAAGCTGAATAATATTATTCCCAGGGGTGTGAGTATGAAGTATATAATCGCTATTGCCAGATGAAGATTCCCAAAATTCTCATTGAAAATTCCTATAAAGAATAAAGAGACAGAACCCGTCATTATCAATCCTATAGAGAGAAATTTCACTGCCAGCTCCCTGTAAAGCAGCAAGGCAAAGATGAACACAGAAATTCCACCTATCATAACAGCAGAATCAAAAATAAAATAATACCTGTGGATTCCCAGACTGCTCAGAGAATTGGCATACCATGAAAAGTACGGTGAAATACTGATATCAAGGAATATCAGGAGGATGGTAATCACCGGGCCGATAAACCCGATCATAAATTTCTTATCACGCATAGGGTATCAGGATAAAAATGCTCAAAAATCTTTTTATTTAAACAAAAGTTGCTATTTATAACAGAGACTCTTTTATTTCCTTTATTGCCTCATCCCTGCCCGCATATCCATGGAATGTCATAAATTTCCCTTTTTCCAGTTCCTTATAGTGCTGGAAGAAGTGCTTTATCTTGTCCTTTAAAGGGTCTCCGAAGCTATTTATATCCTTAATCGAAGCAGACATGGCATCAACCTTTTCCACTGGCACTGCCATTACCTTATTATCTGATCCCTCCTCATCACTCATCTGTGCGATTCCAACGGCCCTGCATTTAACTATAGTCCCGGAAGGAATCGGTACAGAAGCTATAACAAGAACATCCAGTGGGTCTCCATCTTTCCCCTGGGTATTCAGTATGAATCCGTAATTTGTCGGATACACCATGGATGTGAACAGTATCCTATCCAGAACTATATTGTCTACTTCTGGCTTGTATTCGAGCTTTGAGCTGGTTCCCTGTGGAATTTCTATAAAGGCATAAAACGTTTCCGGGAAATCCTCTGTCTGTACATTAAATTTCATGGGCGTATATAACTTATATCTTAAAAAGATTTTTCATGGAATAGTATGTCATAAAAATAAATTTTATATAAAGTTAATAATAATTCTTTGATGATTATCCGGCACCCTTCAGAAAGTTCCACAGGATATCTAGCCATTCCAGTTTATAACTGGCTATATAATAAGGATTAAATATAGATTATTTATATATTTCTTATGAACGATATTGATTCAATGTACGGATATAATCATGATCTTCTGTTTGATCAGGTGAAACGGATATTATTCGGATCAGGGCAATCTCAGCTTGCAGGCCAGCAGTTAAAAGCAATGGCCGGTAAGAATACTATTATTGTTACAGATCCGAATGTTTACAAATTTGGCCTTTTAGAAAAAATACTGGAATCACTTTCAAAAAATTCCATAAAATACGAAATATATGATAAGATTTCGAATGAGCCGAATATGGAGAATATTGTGAACGCTGTGGAATTTGCCAGATCAAATGGCAAGTTTGATTCTGTACTGGCAGTTGGCGGTGGCAGCGTGCTTGATACAAGCAAAATGGTTGCCTCAATGGTTACAAACCCGGGCGAACCTGCTGAATACCTCACACCTGTTGAGGATAAATTCAGGAACCCAGGTCTTCCAAAAATACTCGTACCCACCACAGGCGGAACCGGAAGCGAAGTTTCAAACATGTCGGTGGTAATAAACAGGGAATCCATGTATAAAACATGGGCTGCAAGCAGCAATCTTCTTGCAGATACAGCAATAGTGGATCCGGTGTTGAATGCCAGTGCACCTCCCAGGACCACTGCAGCCAGTGGAATGGATGCACTGGCGCATAACGTGGAAGGGTTGATCAGCAAGGAAGCCAACCCTATCTCAGATGGTATAGCAACCAAGGCTGCGTCGCTCATATACAGGAATTTGAGGACCGCATATAATGACCCTGGAAATATCCAGGCAAGATCGGCAATGTCCATGGGTGCCATGCTTGGCGGTATGGTGATAACATTCCCGTGGGTGGCCGGACCATCAATACTCGGGCACTGTTTAGGTGAAGCATTCGGCCCGAAATACGGTGCAATACATGGAGTTGCTGTGGGGATGGCACTGCCATACATTCTGGATTTCAACATATCTGCCGCATATAACAAAATCGGTTCTCTGGCAAGAATATTTAACATTCCCCATAAGGGTGAATCCGCCAGGGAAATTGCATCCAAAATCCCTCCGGCAATAATACAGATGCTGAAGGATCTGGAAATGCCAACGACACTAAAAGAGATTAATTTCCCGAAGGCAGATATTGCTACATTTGCAGAATATATATACTCTTCAAGGCAAAAACTCTATGATCTGCCCAGATTCAATCCCCGAAGACTGACTATGGAAAATTCCCTGAAATTAATAACAAACATGTATGATGGAACACTGGAAAATTGAAAATGGTGAAAATATGGAAAACTATAAAATGTATATAAATGGAAAATGGGTAAATTCATCCAGCGGCAAGCTTCTGGATGTAAGAAATCCTTCAACTGATGAAATTATTGCAAGAGTGCCCTCCGCCTCTGAGCAGGACGTAAATATGGCAATAGAGGCTGCAAGAAATTCTTTTGATTCTGGGGTATGGAGCAAACTCCCGCCTGCAGATAGATCTAATGCGCTTTTGAAAATAGCAGATCTTCTGGAAAAGAACCAGGAAGAATTTGTCAAACTGGAAACGGAAAATTCCGGAAAGAGTGTCAAGCAGATATCGGGGTATGATATACCCTATACCATAGATAATATCAGATTTATTGCAGGCGCCTGCAGAACCCTTGAGGGAAAGGCCATGGCAGAATATGTTGCGGATGGTACGAGCGCAATAAGACGTGAACCCATCGGTGCTGTTGGTGTAATAACCCCCTGGAATTACCCGCTGATGATGGTCATATGGCGCGCTTTTCCTGCCATAGCAATGGGTAACTCTGTTGTTGTTAAACCCGCAAGCTATACCCCTGTTACATCCCTGAAGCTCGCTGAACTGGTAGAGCGGGCGGGGGTCCCTCCGGGGGTATTCAACGTGATTACCGGCCCCGGCAGCTCTGTTGGAGAACAGATGGCCAAAAGCAATAAGCTTGACATGATAGCATTTACCGGCAGTACGGAAGTAGGTAAAAGGCTCTCGGAACTGGGGTCATCAACCCTCAAAAAGGTTTCCCTTGAACTGGGGGGCAAGGCACCATTCATAGTTTTCAGGGATGCCAACATTGATGCTGCGGTGGAAAGCGCCATAGTGGGTGGTTTGGTCAACAATGGCCAGGACTGTGCAAATTCAACAAGATATTACATTCAGGAGGAAGTTTTTGATAAATTTGTAAATAGATTAAAGGAAAGAATCAGCCAGATTAAAATAGGAGACCCGGAAAACCCGGATACGGATATGGGCCCCCTGATTTCAGAGGCTCAGAGAACCCGTGTAGAGGGATATATCAAAAAAGGAATTGAAGAGGGTGGAAAACTTCTTTCCGGCGGAAACAGGCCTAAAATCAGCGGCCATGAACACGGATATTATATTGATCCTGCCCTGATATATACAGAAAACGAATCTTCTGCCATTGTTAAGGAAGAAATTTTCGGCCCTGTATTTACTATACTGAAGTTCCGGGATTATGATGATGTAATCCGGAGAAGCAATGATGTTACATACGGACTGGGTTCATCGGTCTGGACATCTGATATTACCACTGCTATGAAAGCAACCAGGGACCTGAGATTCGGCACCGTATGGGTCAACGAGCATGTTGTGGTTCCATCAGAGATGCCATGGGCAGGATATAAACAGAGTGGTCACGGAGCGTCGCTTTCACCATATTCGCTGGACGAGTTTACCTATATAAAGCATGTATATTTTGACATAACAGGCAAGGTGAGAAAGGACTGGTATGATCAGATTTTCAGGGGATAAATAATTTAAAAATTTATCAATCTTCTGTGATTACCTCAGAAAAGTCCTCACCTCCTGCCTGCATTAAATTCTTTCTTTTATTCTTATACAGGTACAATCCGAATATGAATGAACCCAGAACCCATAAAGCCGCCAGTATTGGTGATAATATATATGGCCATGTAAGCTCATCGAATGCAAATATTATAATCGGAATCAGAACAACAAATGAAATCAAGGGTATGACCATATCTTTCAATAAGCTATATTCAATTTTTCTATCCTTTCTTGCATATCGTACATAGGCAAGACTTGACATGGCATGTGCTGTGACCAGCCCGATTCCTGCCATGGCCCCTGTTATTATGGCGGCATCAAAGGGTCCAAAGGGGAATGATAAACCCAGTGCCACAACCAGAGCTATGATTGATACAAGCATCACTGCCCTGTAGGGTGTCCTGTATTTCTTG
>JAKADL010000078.1 GCA_021820565.1 Thermoplasmata archaeon | reverse complement strand
CTATGAAAATATAATAAAAAATATCTCCATACTGGATAACAAAGATATATTCGGGCTTTTGAATGATATGCATGCATTTCTGCTTTCGGGCAGGATTACTTTCGGAAATTACCTTTCCAGAATAGAGAAGTTCATGGAATTGAATGATCCACTCATTATAAGGGAAATATCCGGAGAATTATTTTCCATTTATAATATTTATCCGGAAAGCAAAGAACTTGTCAATGCCAATATGGAATATCTATCCTCCAAACTGAAGGCTCTGGGTGATAGAAAAAGCAACGAAAATATAAATATAACACTGACCAGGGGTTTGCTTGCAAATAGATATGCGAAAATAAACAAAGGATATGCAGAGGAGCTTTCAAGATTTGTGGGGTCCTTAAATGAAACAGATCCGAATATGAGGCTTGCAGTTTTAACATCCATAGCAGAGATACACAACGATGCAAAATTAATGCTGGATTTGCTTGAAAAATTTGACCAGGATGAGGATAAGGTAAAGGTAATCCAGGCCATGGCAGTACTTACCGGAGAAGAAAATTTCAAAACAATTGAGAATGCAATTAATGATAGAAAGATAAAAATGCAGGATTCTCTAAGATATTATATGCTGGCAGCCGTGAATCCGGGAGCAAGGGAATATATCTATAATAACCTGGAAAATATAATTCAGGGCATACAATCAGTATTTGCAGGTTCCGGTTATTCTTCCAGAGTAATAGAGAGCATTGTACCGTTCATAGGCTTAAAACACCATGACGAAATGCAGGAAAAACTGGATAAATTGAATATAAGGGAGATCAGCCGGGGCATTAAAAAAGGAATGGAATACCTGAATATCTACATAAATTTCATTGAAAGAATGAAAAATAATTAAAATCCTTTTGTTATATTTACATTTTTTACCATTGCATATGGCATAATTGATGGCGCTATTTCATCCCACCATTTTACATATTTTTCTTCACGGGATACTTCAACAACATTCTTGAGGATATTAAGAATAGAATCGCTTATGCGTATTCCTGAAACATTTCCGGCAATTTCACCGTCCTTTATCAGAAATACACCATCCCGGGGAACAGTGGAAAATATTCCGTTGCTTTCATCCTGGAATCTGGTATACCATGCATTATTAATAAAAAGCCCGGATTTTATGCTGCCGATCATATCCTCAGGGGTACTGTTACCCGGAGACATGTGCAGCTGCCACGGAGCCGGATCCATGATTCCTGCATTTCCGGTACTCTGGTTTCCAGATTGTTTTCCAGTGGAGTATGAATGCATATAAGTTTTCAACAGTCCATTCTCTATCAGATTGAGTTTGCCTGTAGCTGTACCCTCCTCATCAACCGGTCTGTAACCTACACCACTTCCATTCAGGGGGTCATCATAGATTGTGACATTTTCAGATGCAATCTGTTTTCCTATTTTGCCTATAAAGGGGCTTAATCCAGCATTTATGCTGTAATATGATAGGAATCCTACATTATAGGAGAGTACTGTGCCAATGGTATAGGGCGAAAATACTACATCGTATCTTCCCTCATTGATTGAAACGGTTTTATCTGACATTGAAGCAGTTTTTGCCGCAGCCATACCTGTATTATATGGATTTGCCGATTCCATGGAGCCTTCCCCGAAGTGCAGTGCCTCCTGCCCGCTGTTGCTGCCTCTGAATGCACGTACTACAATTTCCAGCCCGGAGTTATAATATTCCTGGTCATTCCATGGTGTTATTATCCTGTTCCTGGTATGATCGAGATATGCAAGGCCTGCCGCCTTCTCTGATCCGCCATCCAGGGAACCCTGGATCAGTTCCCCTGCAATATCATATAAATCCACGTTATGATAATTCTGGTTTCCGTGGTAATTATATTTCACAGGGTTTATTCCATAAAAGTCGGGATTTTCCGGGGCTATTTCCAGCATGTCATGTAAAATTTTCAATTGTGCTTCACCGGGTTCAAGGCTCTCAAATGATAACTCTGCAGTTTTTTTTCCCCTTGCCACAAATATATTGTAAGATGGAGATGACCAGCTATTATTCAGATCGATGCTATTTTGAGAGAATCTTACTTCATCGGTTACACCATCCTCAATATTGATTGTAAATTCGTCGCAAATTTTACTGACTTCTTTAACAAAATTTTCTATTTCCAAGCTATCACTTCATGTAAACATTCCTGAGCCTGATGTGTGGCCCTCCCATCCATACCGGGACTCCCTGTTCCGGATCCCCTTTGCCGCACAGGCCGGCATGGAAGGTGAGGTCATTGGCAGAACCATCCACGGAGGAATAAAAGTTTACTGTTGTTGTTTCCAGCACGGGCCTGCGTACCATGGATGTAATTTTACCATTTTCTATCAGATATGCTTCCTTCCCCACGTATTTTTCATAAAATCTGGTATCATCTATATTCCATTCAGTAAAATTCTTCATATAAATACCGTGTTTCACACTTTCTATCAGCTCTTCAGGAGACTGTTCACCGGGTTCTATATATGTGGTGCTCATCCGTGCCAGTGGCTCCATATCCCAGTCTGATGATCTCCCACCACCATTTGCCTTCTGCCCTGCAATTGCAGCACTCTCCCGGTTGTGTATATATGTATCTGCAAATCCATTCCTGTATAAGTAGCGTTTTCCTGATTTGATACCCTCATCGTCGTATGCATAGTATCCAAAACTGCCTTTTATGGACGGGTCATCGATCACATTTACATACATGGAACCGACCCGTTGCTCTTCCCTGCCGGCACCTATAAAGGAACCGCCTGCCTGGGCTGCTTCCCTTCCTATGATTCTATCATATTCCATGGGATGCCCTGCGGATTCATGGGCAACTATCCCGGATATGGAAGGGCCCACCACAAGGTCGTATTTTCCAGGTGCAACCTTTCCCCCATGGATCGATGCTTTAAGAGTTCTAATATCATTGCCTATAAGTTCTGCGAAATTCAGTGAATCAATAAATTCATAGCCCGATGTTGAACCATATTCCTCAGAAGATTCCTCGAATGACCCTGAATCACTTATCCCGGCCATGTAAGAGAAGTATATGCGTGAATATTCTCCACTTATAGATGACCCCGAACTATTGGCATAGGATTCGTTTACATTTGTATCCATAATATTTGTGAATCTTACGGATGCGCCACTCTCACCCATTATTCGATCCATATCCTTTATGAATTCTATCTTACAGCTATCAGGTGTATCTGCAACCTTTTTCTTTCCCAGTTCATTCCATGAAGTTTTTATACCGCCAGAAATATCAATTTTATGTTTTCCATCTTTCCTGGAATTATAAATAAGGTTTTCCAGTTTGCTTTTCATTGATGGAAAATTTGAATCGTTGAAAAATGACATGGCAATAGAATTATTGACACACCTCACTGCATAACCGGAACCATCAGAGCGATTCTGCCCATCAAACTGCCCGTTCCTGTATGAATAAGACCTTGTAGTACTATTCATATAGCGAACGTCAGCGAATTGTGATCTTGTAGAGAGATATTTCAGTATATCCTCCGTATAATCCATTTTTATTTGTCCTTTATTCTGCTTTCGTAGTTATCCAGTATGCCCTTTATGCATTTTCCGTAGTTATAGCCTGATCCATCATCCTCTATGTGCAACTTCGGTGTGATAAGTTTTGTTCTCACTGAATACTTGCCCTTTCCCTCGGTTTTGTACTTTCTTATATTGAAGAGGAGCTTTCCATTATTCCCTATTATTCTGGAAATATTTGTTATAAACTTATCAGCCATGAAGTAGGTAATATCGTATAGGTCTCTGTCCTGCTCTTCAAGCCCGGATATTTCTATGTAGAATCCTTCTTCATTTCCTATTTCCATGGAATTAATTATATCGCTGATGCCGACCACACCGGTGACCCTGGAATCATTATCCACAATAGGTATAATGTGGAGATGATTTTTAACCATCAATAATGCAGTATCGGTAACGACCGTATCTTCACTGCTGCTGACAGGATTATCCATCAGGGATGAAGCTACTATTTCCACCTTTGATTTCCCGGATGTAAATTCTCCATAGCTTATCTTCTGCTTGTCCATTATCATGCTGTTGATAATATCCTTCAGGCGCAGAATTCCTGAAAGTTTTCCTCTGGATGTTACAGGAATTTCATATTCGTCAAGGGTTCTAATTTTCTGTGCTGAATCTTCTATTTCATCGTCAACGTCAACGGATACAACATCGGCGGTCATTATCTCGAAATTTCTTAGTCTGTCTGCCCCGGGGTATATCTCGGCCAGGTTCCTTATTATATCCATTCTCGTTACGAGCCCCACAAGTTTTTCCTTCTGGAATACGGGAAGGGAATTTAATCCGCTTTCCTTTAAAAGCTTTACAGCATCAATGACATCGGAATTTTCATCCAGCCTGGGTGCATTTATGGAAAAATTATAAACCCGGGAATTTGTTCTTATGCTTCCCCTTCTGAGTATATTTTTGTATGTCAGCATACCCACATACTTTCCGTTTGACATAACAGGAAGTTGCTGTATGTCGTTATCCTTCATTTTTGAAATAGCCTCTGATATCTTTGAATCACTTTCTATAACAATAAGATCTTTTTTCATGATTTCCCCAACATTCATAGTATCACCAAAATTTAAGCCTTTTTTCACTTATTAAGTTCTTAATCTCTTCGGTCTTATTTAATTTATTGGATATGCCACAAAGGACATCACTGACCTTCCCCATATCGTTTATTCCCCATCTGGTTATTTCCTGTGTGCCGAGTCTTCCGAACCGGTCAATAATCACCATGTTTTCCTCAAGTTTCCTGGAAAAGGTATAATAATCAAACCCCTTACTATGTAGAAATTTATCGTCCAGCAGCAGCTGATGTGTTTTGCTCTCCTCGGAACCGGGCATCAGCCTAAATCCACTCTTTGCCAGTTCAAAAGAAAGTTTTTGTGTGTTTTCCACAACATTTTTTGCGTATTCTTCACCGAATTTTATCATCTCTTCAACTGCCACAGATAATGATGCAACCCGGGAAAGATTAACATTGTCCATAGTTGTAAATATAGTATTTTCTTCAATTTTTCTATATATTTCCTCATCATCTGTTATTATTATCCCACCCTGTGGCCCGAAAAATGTTTTATGTGTAGAACCATAAACTATATCGGAAAATTTCAATGCGTCTTTCTGGAATGCCTTTCCAGCGAGGAGCCCGAGCACATGTGATGCGTCGTATATAACTATTATACCTGTTTTCTCTTTAATTTCTTCTATTATTTTCATGTCGTATGGTTTTATAAACATTGACTGGCCCAGGACTAGAATGCCTGTGCCGGTTTCCTTTATCCTCTGTTCCAGTATATCATAATCAAGGTCAAAATTTTTATAAGGTGCAGGATGGAAAGTATATCCCAGAACCCGATCAAGATGGCCCCCGGAATATCCAGGGTATCCTCCGTCTTCCTCAGATACCGCCATAACATTTCTGTTATGTTCAAGTACGGAAAGCAAAGATGTCTCAGCTGCTATATGTCCGCTGAGTGGCCTTGACTCTGAGAACTTACTCCCGAAAAGTTTCTTTGTGTTTTTCTCCAGCAATTCAAGGATGTTATCATAATACCCTGTGCCACCGTATGCATTGTGCCCATCTAAATTCAGAGAGTATCGGGATGCCATATCCGATGAAAGTGCCATTCTGGCATCTGGGCTCAGAACATTCTCGGATGCCTGCAAGTTCAATGTACTATTTCTGTAATCGTTATATTTTTCAACAAGGCCGGATGTTTCCATGCAAGTATATTTCACTTCAATATTATAATCTTTATCGGAGGAATAATAATTATAAATTAACTGATCTTTATTAATAGACTTAATTATTTATATAGTACTGAATATTATCTCAGCATCCAGTATGAAGAAAAAATACATCACCATATTTATAGCGTTAACCTTTGTATTTATAGTACCGTCAGGCATTCCAGTGCATGCGACCAGTGCTGTACATTCTACATTAAATGGAAGAACTATTCAGGAAATACCGGATGAGCCCATATCTTATGGTGGCTTCAATTATTATAATGAAAGCATATCCTATAGAAATGTAACAATTCCCGATTTCAATTCATGGCAGCTTGGTATTAATGACTATGGCAGGCATGAACCCCAGGAGCCAATACTTGCAAACCACCTTAAATTTTACAACCAGAGCAGTTTAATCGTGGGACGTGGATTCATATATCAGAATATAAACAACACTCTTTCAGCATATATGATATCAACCGGAAAATATTATATTATATCAACTAAGTGGGAGAATCTTACATATAATACAGATAGCAGAATATTCTGGGCGAGCAGGCAGGATATATTTTATACCGAGCTCAACAATGGTACTCTGGATTCAATTACAGATTATGGTGTTATCAATGGCTATTTCTATGTGCAGGCATATTTTCCGCTGAATAACACATATAAATTATCAAACACAACGCTGTCGGTTTCTGATATAGCGAAATATGGAGAAAATTACAGTTTCCGATCTCCCTGTGAATGGAATATATATCCGCTGAGTTTGAATGGGACATATCTCATCGACTTTTCAGTGGGTGTTACGGTAAATAAAGGTCTCTTTGTATGGTCCATATTCGGCAGTCAGGACGGGCATATGATTGCGTTTAATATCGGGGGAATTGGGCTTGCAAGTCGTAGCGGCCAGAGCTCCATGACTGAATACAGTTTCCAGGGACAGATTGCAAGCCAGCGGGAAATCATCTTTGATTATTTTAACTGGACAACAGATAAATTTGTGGTTATGGCCAGATCAATGCATGATGGCGATGCCACTACATGCAATAACCAGCCGTACTATATTACCCCCTTACCGGATTGGAATTATAAAATTACACTTTACCAGGATCTGAATGATAGTTCAACTTATTGGCTATGGCATTTTTATTACAATAGTAATACGCATAATGTTTCAACAGTATATATAAATGCCAGGAATTTGCATGTTGATGATATGGAAACAGCCGCTAATCAGGAGGTTCTGGTTTCCAATTACGGATTTATTACGGGCATAACAGATTCATTGACGTATATAAACGGTTATGCCAACCTTTATTCTCCTTATCTTTCATATGTGAGGCTTTCAGCATACATATCGACTAATCCATGGTTCAATTCTTTATTCCACAAAACAGGCAATCCACTGATCAATGTATTAGTAGCTGGATACAATAATTCTGTAATGTATGTGTGGAAGAGTAGTATGGGAAATTCTGATCTCCCTGCTATACCCGGTGAGTTCATAGTTTATTCCATGCAAATATATCCGGTACATTTTACTGTAAAGAATCTGGAATCTCACAGTAAGTGGGAGTTATATATAAATGGAAGCACAGAAACTCATGTAAATTCTGGAAGCAACTTTACTGATTCCCTCCCGAACGGCTGTACTCGTTGGTCGCAACCGATAATAATAGCATAATTCACTGTAATTTTACCGTTAATGGAAAGGCCATAGATATAGCAATGAAATTTCCAAGCGTTTACCAGGTGGATTTCAGGGAATCAGGATT
>JAKADL010000077.1 GCA_021820565.1 Thermoplasmata archaeon | reverse complement strand
CGTGGGCATAACGCCGGATACTGCAAGGCAGAGGAAAATTGAGTACAGTGCAGTTACATACCCCATGATTGAGGACAGTATGGCTGAAATACATAATGAAATATGCGGAGAAATTACAATGCTGTTTGACAAAAACCTGAAAATCATAGGTGGCTATGTAATAGGAAACGATGCAGGGAATCTCATTAACGAAATTGCCCTGGGAATCCATAAGGGATTGAACGCGAGGGATTTTGCCGAAATGGCGCACCAGCATCCCATGACATTCGAGGGGCTCGATTCAGCGGCAAGGAAGCTTTTCTGAAATTTATTTTATTTCTTTGCTCATATTTATTATTTGCTTCCATGATGCATCATAATAATTTTCTCCGGTGGGATTATAGCCAAGTGATTCATAATATCCTTCAAGGTCTTTCACTGCTTCAATGTTTATTCTCTCTATACCCAGCTGATGGGCAATATAAAGTTCTATTATTCTCAGAAGGTCATAGCCGGCACCTGAACTTCCCCTGCTTGCAAAGTTTCTGGCAAGCATCTCTATGATTATGGTTTTGGGATGTTCTATATTCGGAGAAAGCCTGAACATAACAACACCGTCAATTACTCCTTTAACTGACTCTTTTATAATAACTATATTATTATCGCCACGACTCCAATCATAAAAATAAGATAAATGATAATCACGCATCTTCCTGTCTTCAGACATGAACTCTTTATTAACATCGGATTCCCGGATTAGCCTGTATCCTTGCGGGAGCTGTACAGTCTTTGAATGGCCTATCATAACTGCCGGCATAATACATCACATATAAAATATTTAAAAGCCATTCATAAATCTTTTCCAGTACAGCACACTAAAAATTCATTCAGAAGAATAATTTATTAACAACCGGTTAATACAAATAAATGAATGGATACTATAAGGGAAATATAGAGGACGTTCCCGCGCAGGAGGTAAAGGTCGGCAATTCAAAGGATACATATATACAGTGGCTTATTACCGACAAACAGGAAAAATCATACGCAATGAGGAGGTTCATCATAAAGCCAGAGGGATTCATACAGCTGCACTATCACGATTATTTTGAAAGCCTGTATATTATAAAGGGGAAATGTGATGCCACGGTCAATGGTGAAACCATGCAACTTGCGGCAGGAGATTTCATCTTCATAGATACAAAATTCGAGCATGAGATCAGAAATACCGGAAAGAAAGACCTTGAATTCATATGCGTTATCAATTATACGGAAAATATGGATATAACCCCGGTGTATAAACACTGAGATTTCCTTGAAATGCAGATCAAGATGATGAAATATCCCGGTGATGTTCAACGGTGAATAAATACATACTTTCAATTGATGCCGGAACCACAAATTCAAAAGCGGTAATATTCGATGATGCAGGAAATGTTATTTCAAAATATACTACCAGAATGAAATCTATTTACCCGCAGGAGGGGTGGGTCGAACAGGATCCATATTATATCATTTCCGCAGTGAAAATGGCTATATCAAGGGTATTGAAGATTACAGGCATATCACCCTCACAGATTCAATGCGCGGGAATCACCAATCAGCGTGAGACCATTATCATATGGGATAAGAATACAGGCATACCAGTGTATAATGCAATTTTATGGCAGGACAGGCGAACTGAGAACATCATGAAAGGGCTTCTGGATTATGAAAAGGAAATAATGGAAAAAACCGGACTCAGGCTTGATCCCTACTTCAGCGCAGGTAAAATAAAATGGATTCTGGATAATGTAGAAGGTGTACGAAACAATGCTATGAAGGGAAATCTGGTTTTTGGAACCGTTGATTCATGGCTCCTTTATAATCTGGATGAATCGCATCCCTGCTACACCGATTATACCAATGCTTCCAGAACCATGCTTTTTGATATAAGGAAGCTCGAGTGGGATTATGATCTATTAACCATGTTCAATATCCCCGGTATTCTCCTACCGGATGTATTTCCATCACTGAATGAATTCGGAAATATTTCTATAGGGGGCAATGGAAAAATTCCGGTATATTCTATCATAGGAGATCAGCAATCGTCACTGTTCGGGCATTCATCAACATCAAGGGGCACTGCAAAAATTACATATGGAACCGGATCATTTGCAATGCTCAATACCGGCACGGAACGTCCACATTCAGATAAACTGATCAACACTGTTGCATTCGGACTTGGTAAAAAGAATATAAACTATGCACTGGAGGGAAGTGTATTCAGCGCAGGATTTGCCGTTGACTGGGTCAAGAATCTCCTCCACGTAAAGTCATTTGAAAGATTCGAGGAAATGGCAACGCAGGCGAAACCACAGAATTCCTTTCTTGTGCCCGCCTTTTCAGGCCTAGGTTCTCCCTACTGGGATCCCGATGCCCGTGCACTCATAATAGGGATGAACGGTGCTACCGGAAGGAAGGATTTTGCCAGGATGGCATACGAATCGGTGGCATTCCAGACCGGGGATGTACTCAGGGAAATGAAAAAAGCATCGACGATCAGGGAGGCAAGGGTTGATGGTGGATTATCCATGAGTGATTTTCTGATGCAGTTGCAGGCAAATCTTTCGGGGATAGATATAATCAGGACGAATTCACCGGAGGTTACTGCCGCGGGAACTGCATATATAGCCGGTATTGCTGCCGGTCTCTGGGCAATTGATGATATTGCAGGAATGGCCAGGGTGGAAAAAGAATACATGCCGGAAGATACCGGCAATGATGCGATCCATAGATATCCTCAATGGAAGGAAGCTGTAGGACGATCCCTGAACTGGCAGAGCAGTTAGCATCCGCAAAATATTATATAAAATCCTGACATAGGCAGAGATGGATAATCAGGAGGAAATTTTAAAGAGATATATAGGTTTTTCAAAGGATTACATGGATACTTCCAGAGATCCGTTGAATGATTTTTACCATTACTGTAATGGAAAATGGCTTGATCAAACCCCCATACCTGAGGACAGGGCAAGATATGGTGCATTTGATATGCTCTATGAAAAGAATATGTACCTTTTGAGAAAGATACTGGAAGATTCGGAAAATAGCCCTATAAGTGCCGAAGAGCAGATGCTGGGGAATTTTTACCGGTCTGCCATGGATACAGAAAGATTGGAGGAATTGAAATTCAAGCCCATAGAGGGTTTAATGAAGAAACTGGAAATTTCATCAAGGGACGAACTACCGGCACTGCTTGCTAACCTCTCCATTAACGGCGTCCAGATTCCCTTTGATATGGGAAGTGCAGAGGATGCAAAAAACGCAGAGATCTATTCCCTGTATATCTCACAGGGTGGACTCACCCTCCCGGACAGGGATTATTATCTGAACGAATCCATGAAACCCATTCTGTATGCCTATGCCAGGCATGTAGAGAACATGTTCGTTCTCTACGGGTACAGCAGAGAAATGGCTGAGAAATCTTCCGGAACTATAGTCAGGATTGAAACGGAAATGGCGAAGTTCAGCAGGAGCAAGACCGATCTGAGGGATGTGGAGAAGGCTTATAACCCGGTAAAGATGGATGATCTTTACAGCAGTTATCCGGAAATGGGATTCAGGGCATTTTTCGAAAATACAGGATTTAAAGCTCCTGAATATGGAATTCTTGATGCCCCTGAATTCTTTGAGAGGGCAAATCAGCTTTTGCAGTCAGAAAGCCTGGAAAATATAGTTGAATACCTGAAATGGAAGATCCTTACAGGTTCAGCACCATTTCTCCACGATGCGGTTGTACAGGAAAATTTTAATTTCTTCAGGAAAACACTTCTCGGGCAGGAGAAGATTACACCCAGATGGAAGACCGTTGTAAATGTAATTGATTCCTCTATCGGGGATTACCTCGGCAAGGTATATGTGGAAAAACACTTCGGGCAGGAGGCAGTGGAAAAGATCACGGTGCTTGTAAACGATATAAAATCAACATTCCGGGAGAGGTTAGAGAATGTTCCATGGATGGGTGAAGAAACCAGAAAGCGGGCATTGCTGAAATTTTCAAAGTTCAATGCAAAAATCGGATATCCGGAGCATTTTAAGGATTATTCATCTATTAAAATAACACCGGATGATTACCTCGGGAATGTATTGAGATCGGGATACTATGAAACAAACAGGCAGATGCAGAGGGTAGGCAAGCCAGTTGACAAAACCGAATGGTACATGACACCTCCTACTGTAAACGCATATTTCAATCCCATGGGCAATGAAATTGTATTTCCAGCGGGAATTATGCAGCCACCATTCTTCGATCCTGATATGGATGAGGCTGTCAATTACGGTGGAATCGGTGGAGTCATAGCCCATGAAATAACCCACGGATACGATGATCAGGGTAGCCATTTTGATGAGAACGGGAACATGGTAAACTGGTGGAGTGCCGAAGACAAGAAAAGATTCGATGAACTGGCACAGAAAGTTGTGGAACTCTACAGCGCCCAGGAAATACTTCCTGGATTGAATGTAAACGGAAAATTAACACTGGGTGAGAATATCGCAGATCTCGGTGCTGTTCTTATAGCATATGAAGCCCTGCAGAAAAGGTTGAAGGCAGAACCAGGGAAAAATAAAAGCATCGACGGGCTTTCGCCAGAGCAGAGATTCTTCATTTCATGGGGACAGGTCTGGAGAACACAGATAAGGGATAATGAGGCAAGGAGGCTTGCTACCATAGACCCGCATTCTCCCGGATCAGTAAGATCACAGATACCGGCATGGAACCACCCTGACTTCTGCAAAACCTTTAATCATGAAAAAATAAACAGGGAAAAAATTATAATGTGGTGACTATATTATTTCTATCTTTTTCAGAAGGTCGATCAGATCACCTATATTTTCTATTTCATAATCCTTGTTTTTTGATTCTTTTTTTATGCCATGTGTTACAAGCACTGCAACAGATCCCAGTGCCTTTGCAGGAATCAGGTCATTATCAATATCACCTACAACAACAGTATTACACGGTACTGTTCCCATAATTTCCATTGCCTTCAGATATGGCTCCGTATCGGGCTTTCCCTTTGATACATCATCCATTGTCACCATGGCATCCACTCTTATATCCAGCCTTTCTGCCATTGCCCTCCTGGATGAGGTAACTATGGCAATTTTGAAGCCCCTGTTTCTGAGTTCCGAGAATGTATCTTCTACATCAGGAAAAAAATTTACAGCCGGAAACATTTCTGAAAAATACTTCTCCTCGGTCATTTCAATATTCGGGTCACGGGCATTCATCTTCTTTATCAGCATGGATCCGGGATATCCGATCATCAGCCTTATAATTTCAGGATCAGTATCTAATCCATAATCCCTGAAAGCCATCTGCCATGCCTTTATTCTGTATGGCATTGAATCCCAGATTGTACCATCGAGATCAAAAATTATTCCCTTTGCCTTAGATTTCATTACATAAAAGTAAAAACATTATAATTAATTTTATGATAAAATAAAAAAATTCAATTTTCAGTAGCCACAGTTTTCTTGCTGGGCACTTCTACCGTTTTCCTTCCCAGCACTTCTTTTGAAAATATTACTATGAATGCTGCCGCAATAAATGTAACTGCCCCTATGATAAATGCATACTTGAATGCTGTATTGTCCGGGAATGAGAATATCACATTTCCGGTTGCGGTATGCACAACGTCCACAACGGTGTAAAGTGAGAGCACTGTTCCGGCTATGGGTGCACCGATGCTGCTTCCTATGTACCTGAAAGTACTGTTCATGGAAGTTGCAAGCCCCATGTCCCTTGCCTCTACAGAAAGCACCAGTAGGTTGATGATGGATGCATTCATTATTGCCATTCCACTTCCTATGATTGCCTCATCTGCAAGCGTCAATGCAAGACCGGGTGAGGTTGAAAGCAGAAGGAATCCGATTGCTGTTACAAAGGATCCTGCTATGGCCAGTGGCTTGATGCCTGTTCTGGAAATCAGCTTTCCGGTTACTATGGAGAATACTATCATTCCGGCTGCAAATGCAACCATGGAGACTCCGGTTTCCAGTATGCTGAATCCGAATCCATAGGGTGCAGGTGTTTCAAATTTGTATGAAAGTGCCTGCATTGATAGATACATCCCAAGTCCTGAAACCGTGAGTGTAATGTTTGCTATCAAAACATTCCTCTTTGAAAGGAGGTTCATATCAAATATGGCTTCCCCGCCTTTATGGAAGTAATGCCTCTCATAAATGAACATAGGCACAAGGAGTACCATTCCCACAATCAGCATTGATAGAAACAGAGTAGAGTGCCATCCCCATGATGATCCTTCAGACATTGCCAGGACTATTAATGCAAGAGGAATTCCCAGTGCCGCTGCACCGCCATAATCAACTTTCACATCTGGTCTTCTGTATTTAGATTCCCTGACCTTCCATATTGTAAGGATGGCAAGTAAAACTATGAAGGGTATTGCAGTATGGTATGTCATTCTCCAGCCATAGTAATCTGATATAAATGAACCCAGTGGAAGGCTGACTGCGAATCCCACCCCGAACATTCCGCTTATTAGTGCCTGTGCTTTGGGAACCATATTTCTTGGAAATTCTTCCCTGACTATTGCCATGCCCAGGGGCATTATTGTGAGTCCTATTCCCTGGACAGCCCTGGAGATTACCATGAAAGTAAAATTCGGGGAAAAACCAGTTACAGAAACTGCACCGGCATATATGAGCATGACTATGGACATCATTTTCTTCTTTCCATATAAATCTGCCAGTTTACCTATCACTGGACTGAGAGCAACACCTGTGAGAAGGTAAGTTGAAAGTACAAGGCTTACCTGGTCCACAGTTATATGGAATCCTTCCGCTATTGATGGAAGCGATGGTGTCAGCATGCCCTCTACATACATAACTGCAACAATTATCATGGCAAACAGAATTAGAACGAATCTGGCATATTTTTTATCTACCTGCTGTTCTTCCATTTTATTACCTTTTATTCAATTACTATACAGTAAGTGTAGCAATTTACGTACCATAATTATAGTTGAGTATTTAATAGTTATCATAAATAACAATTTACTTGTAAAGTATATTGCAAAATAAATATAACTGTAAAATTATTGAAAACCTTAAAATTTCAATAGTTTCAATCGCTTTCTGTATCCGGGCGCATATCTGGCTGCGGTCATGATCGCAGCTTTCATGCTTATATAATCAGCCGTATTTTTTCCTGCTATATCAAATGCTGTTCCGTGATCTACAGAGGTTCTCAGAAACGGAAGCCCGATATTCATGCTCACCGTATTCCTGAAATCATATGTTTTTGCAGCTATGTGACCCTGGTCATGATAGAGTGATAAAACCACGTCATAACTGCCTTTCGAAGCCTGATAAAATACGGAATCGGCGGGTACTGGACCGGAAACTTTCATTTTTTCTTTTGCCATTTCAACTGCCGGGATAATCTCATCTATCTCTTCACGGCCGAACATGCCGCTTTCTCCGGCATGGGGATTAAGGGCAGCAACCGCAATCTGCGGATCAGGGAAACCAAGGAGTTTCATGCTCTGATATGTATCGATAATTGCACTGTAAACAGCATCCTTTTTTACCAGCTTCACGGCATCTGATAATGATACATGCTTTGATAGGAATGTGATTCTGAGTTTTTTTACCTCAAAGAGCGTGGTGATAAATCTGGAATTTGTAAGGCTCTTAAGCATTGAAGTATGGTCTATGAATT
>JAKADL010000004.1 GCA_021820565.1 Thermoplasmata archaeon | reverse complement strand
TTCCCGGGCTTATAAGAGAGGAGGATGCATATGAGGATGGAAGCACCGGATAATGATTATACGTTGTGTTATTCAATATAGAGTGTACAAAAGCGGCATAATTTGAACCGGAGTTGTTGTAAAGTGAATAAAGGTAGTTTGAGAAATATGGGGCATTAATTTTGATGAGCGGATTTGCCAGGGGTTTTGCGTTGTTGATTAAATATATCTGGCTCGAATTAACAAGGCTTACAGTGCATTTTTCAACTGAATTATTGTAAGCTGTTGAGTCAGATACTGGAACTATGGTTTCATTAACATTGGCTACAAAAAAGAATATATTGTCTTCAAATGCGGTAGTGTTAGACAAAGATGCAGGGAAAAGTTCAGCCAGTAATTTATCAAATGTTACATTATGTGGTGAGAGCTTTGTTATATTTTCTACAGCAAGAGTTACATTATGGCTTATACTTAAATTATATGCAGTATACTGTATTAGACCTCTAGTTGCATTTTCCAGTTGATAAGTGCTATTCGAATAACCAGTTAAAGTTTGATTTTCAACTGAGAAAATGCTGGTTGTGCCATTATAACCCACATTTTGGCTTTTCAAGTATGAAGCAATTGAATGCTGAAATTCCAGCATCTCCCTGCTTACAGTCAAATTATCGATAGGGGTATTGTTGGAGACAATAATTATGGAAGGATCGGAGGAACCATTAAACTGTGATGTAAGTATATCGTTTGCCTTTGTAGATTGCGAATTTTTTGTTACAAGGGAATTTGTAAGGTTATAGGAAGTATCTGTAAATATCAGGGTTGCCGGATATGCCATAAGCAAAAAGGCGATAATCCAGAATACCAGTACCTTTTTCTTATTCTTCTTGACGTATTTTCCGACCCTGTAGAAGAAAGATTCAAACATTCATAGGGTAATAAAAACTTGAAATATAAAGTTTATGAGTAAATAATTCTTTTAGTGAATTATTATATTTCAATAGAAATTTATAGATGTGGTGCATGGAAGTTTATGCATTTCAAATATACACATATAAATCTCTATAAATATTTTTATGACCTGGTAAAGCAGGTTCCGGATGGATATATTACGACATATGGCGAATTAGCCAGGGCACTGGGAGACATCAGGGCAGCACGGGCAGTTGGTTACATGCTGTCAATTAATTCGGATCCCGACACAATTCCCTGCTACAAGGTAGTTCACACCGATAGACGTGTTGGAAAATATGCACTGGGAGTTGATGAGAAGGAGAAGAGGCTGAGGAGAGATGGAATCATAATATCCAACGGAATGATCGAGAATTTTGAGGGGCGCTTGTTTTCAGAGTTCAGGACAGATTACCCACTTACCAGGCTCCAGAAAGAGCAGAAAGACATTGCAGCACTGGCATCATTCGAAGATGTACCGGTGGCTGATAATTATGCGGCTATTGATGTTTCCTATGAAGGAAGAGATGGTTACGGCGCAATAGCAATTTATGATAGCGGGAATTATACCGTGAAAACATTTTATCAAAGAGTGGATTTTCCATATATACCGGGATATTTAGGATACAGAGAAACACCGTTCATCGAAGAACTATCAGATGGATTTGATAGTACCCTGATCATAGATGCCAACGGACTGCTTCATCCAAGAAAATGCGGACTGGCGACTTTTGCCGGGATCATAATGGGAAAACCTACAATCGGAGTTGCCAAATCCCTGCTGTTGGGAAAACCAGATGAGAATGGCTATATAATTTATAATAACGAGAAATTAGGATATATGATTAATAAACACTGTATCGTAAGCCCGGGCAATATGATAGGAATGGAGTCAAGTATAAGAAAGATAAAGTTATTAGGAAAAGATAAATATCCAGATATATTGAAAAAGGTTCATGACGAAACTGTGAACTTCAGAAAGCGGAGATTGCCGAGCTAGGACAAAGGCGATGGATTCAGGGTCCATTTCCGTAGGGATTCGTGGGTTCAAATCCCACTCTCCGCATTTTTCAAAATATACCTAACTTCTACAATTTCTGAATCCAGGATGTGGGTGTTTATATTTAGAAGTTCTGGTATAACAATCATTTCTAAAGGAGGTGTATCGTTTATGCAAAATAAAGAATTGAGGGGCATACCGAAGTATCTGAATATTACAAAAGAAAAATCCCACGGTATTGTTTATACACCAGGTTGGATAGTTGATTTAATACTGGATAATATAGGTTATACAGAGAACCTGGAACAGAAAACAATAATAGACCCATCCTGTGGTAGTGGCAATTTCTTAACTCTGGTACTGGATAGACTTTTGGGTTATCTTGAAGATAAAGGTTTTTCCTACAAGGATAAAATAAATATTATAAAGAAAAATGTATATGGAATAGATACAGACGAGAATGCACTTGAACAATGTAAAATTAATCTTTATGACATACTTTTAAAACATAAGATTGAAGATAAGTTAGATTTCTCTCTGTATTGTAGGAACGCTTTAGATATGGAGTTAAATAGGGATTTATTTAATAAATTTGATTATGTTATCGGTAATCCCCCGTATATAAGAATTCAAAATCTGAATAAAGAAATGAGAGTGTACATACAAAATAATTATTATTTCTGTGCATCTGGTTCTACTGATATCTACATTGCTTTTTTTCAACTGGGCATAAATTTATTGAATGAAACCGGCGTTTTAGGTTTTATAACACCAAATACCTATTTTTACAGTGACGCTGCTAAATTATTCAGGAAGTATCTAAAAAATAATAAATTACTTAAAAATATTATTAACTATAATGAGAAACAGTTATTCGAGGGCATTACAACTTACAGTGCCATTACTGTAATTGCAAAGAATTTAGATAATGATTATTTCTCGTATTTTACCTATGAGGATAAATTAAATTTTATAGACAATATACCTTTTAGCATTTTAAATGATAATAAATGGGTGCTGGATAATTTAAAGGTATTGAATAGAATTAGTGAAATAGAAAATAGAGGTAAAAAACTAGGGGAAATTGCAGAAATTCATGTGGGTATAACTACCTTGGCCGATGATTTTTATATTTTTAAAGACGTTGTATTTGAGGATAGTAAAGCTATAATAAGATTAAAAAACAATGAAAAATATACAATAGAAAAAGAAATCCTCAAACCGATAGTAAAAGTTTCAAAGCTGAAACATTCTGAAGAAGTTCAAAATAGATTTATTATATTTCCGTATAAATCAGTAAACGGAAAAAATATACCGATTGGTGAAGATGAAATTAGGAAGAGATATCCGTTAACTTACAGCTATTTTTTGGCCATAAGGGAGAGACTCGATCTCAGGGATAAAGGTAAAAATATAATTCCCTGGTATGCATTTGGCAGGACCCAGAGTTTAAATTCGTCCTTTGGTAAAAAAATACTGGTATCACCTATGGGAAATGGACCAAGATTCATAGTATGGAATAAACCGGATTATACGTTTTATGCAGGTTATTGCATAAAATTCAATGGTAACCTGGAAAGTTTAGCCAGGCAATTAAATTCTGATGATATGAAATTCTATATTGAACACACAAGCAGAATATACAGAGGCGGATATAGGTCCTATTCTAAATCATTTATACAAAATTTCGGCATAGATATATCATCACTGGACATGGAAACTCACAACAACCAGTCCACATTATATTGAATTCATAAAATTACTTTGAATCATATTCCATATTCAATTTTGGGCATTAGAACAAGGAATAACATGCCGGTGCTCCTGAAATCGTCATCAATCTTTCTGCATTTGAGTCTGTATGAGTTAATTTAATCTTCTTGCAGTTATTTTCATTCTATTTGATATGAAAAACAGCAGTATACCCACAACCAGTAGAGTAATCCCCATGACCATCCACATCAGGTCATAAGAATGGAAATGGTCTATTATCATACCTGAAATAGGTGTTCCCAGTATGGTTCCTGAGCTTATGAGCAGTATTCCTATGCCGCTGTACATTCCCACTTTACCCGGTGGTGCTATTTCAGATGTCATGGAAACAAATACACCATTCCATGAGATAGCGGTTATGCCAACGAAAATAGAAAATATATATGCCGTGAAAATATCTGTTGAGAAGTGCGGAAGCAGAATTATCACTGCAGCAGCGCAGATCATGATAAGCGAGAATGTTTTTATGTGATTCTGATTGAACATCCGGTTTCCCAGCCTTGTCCACAAGATTCTGCCGAATATAGCACTGATAAGCACCGAGTACAGGAAAGATTCAGCAATGAGGGTTCCAAATTTGATGTTTCTGAAATACAGCACATAATAGGTCATGACTGATTGCTGCGACCATGACATGAACAGCGCAGAAAATCCTATGAGCAGCAGATACCTGTCCTTGGCAGTTTCAAACATTTCGCCGAGATATTTAGCAATACGGAACTTATCCCTGTTCAATGATTTCCTGAAAGGGAGAATTACAAGCATGATGGCTGCCATGGCAATAACAACGACAAATATATCCGGAATGCCTATTTTAATGACTATAAGTGGCAAGGCAATTGCAGCAAGTGCAGCGCCCATTGGGACACCTGCCTGCTTGATTCCCATTCTGGTAAGATGTTCCGGATAGTATTCCTTCATCACCTGGCTGTTGGTTGCCGGGGTCAGTATGCCGTAGCCGAATCCGATGAAATAAAAACCTGTCAATAATATGGCATAACCCTTTGAACTGAAAAGGATGGTTGAACCCAGGGCCATTATACCGAAGGATAGTTTCATTGCATTACGATAGCCGATTTTATCAACGAGAAATCCAGTAAATAATGAAACACTGGAAGACCCAATAAACAGGATGCTTGTGATAAGTCCCACCTGTGTTGCCGTCAGGAGATAATAGTTTTTGATGAAAGGTGCTAGGGGTGCATATGCGGAATCTATGAAATTGCCGAGGGCTATTATAAACATGCTCTGAAACACTACAGGCAGGTGATTGCCCACAGTTTTTTTCATATTCTCACCCATTGCAAGCTTATGCGCTTTAAATATTAAATATCTATTTTCTTCCGGTATTTACGGCAGGAATAGCTCAAATGATATTCTATTTATTGCATAAAATATCCAGCGCAAACATATAATAAATAAAAGCCAGATAGGGTGATCTGTACGGATTGAAGTACTGATGAACACTGAAATCTTCGGGGTTTCCCATGGACATATAATATATCAAGTCGGATGTCTGCATATACCTCCATATTTTCCTTTTATCAAAATTATTGCAGGATTTCAGCCTATCGAAAGCTTCCTGTTGCATAGAATTTCCAAGCCATGCAGATAAATCCCTACCGGCATCTGCCCATGAAGTGGTTTTATCTATGCTCACTGTTCCCATGGACCTGTGATGCGCAGATATTTCTCTGATATTCATGGTTTTCAATCCGTATTCTTCTATGTAACCTGGAAGATATTTGATGAACTCAAATATTCCACTTTCCTTTTTCTGATGCTCGCCGAAGGTCTCATAATCCATGAACAGGTTCATTATATCCCCGGGGCTTTCCTTTGCCCATTTTATAAACTTCTCAGCTGTTAATGGGTATCCAGACCACTGATCATTGGAAAACCTGAAAGATATATTATCACTCATTGCATAGTTTCTCAAATATAAGTTTATACCTGATGGAGCGAGATATCTATAATCCGGATTATAATTTTTGATAATATTATCCGTCCCCTCTGCAATGATATTTTTGAATCCCAGATCCCTCGCAATCTCGGCTATTCTGTTGTTATATATGAGCTCTGTATTCCTGAATGATTCAGGAACATAGTTAAAGGTATCCCTGATAAGCTTTCTCTGATCATTTACCTGCTCTATGAATTCATCCTCGTTCCATACAGATGCAAGTGAGTGAAAATAGGTTTCACCCATCAGTTCGCATAACCCTGACCTGACATAGTCATCAATAACATCAATGGTTTTCGGGTTATATTTCAATGCCTGCTCTATGAATGTGCCTGATAGGGAAAAGGTTGAATGTATACCACTTTCCATGAATGTTTTTGTGGCCGGTATGTATGCGTCTTCAGATATCCTCCTGAATATTTCCATATTCTTTTCCTCCCAGAAAATATCCTCCGGGCTTATTTTATCCTGCATTCTCAGGGGACGGATCCTGAATGGCTGGTGCAATTCAAAATAAAAAATTATATCCTCCATACTGATCTGTACACCTCCAGTGTTTTCATGGCTGATTTTTCCCATGTAAATGACATACCCTCATATTTTCCATAAATTGATAGAGTATCCATCAGGCTTTTATGATTCAGTATGGAAACCACGTATGATGACATCACATCTGTGTCCCAGAAATCTGCTTTCAATGCATTGTTCAATGCTTCACCAACTCCCGTTGTTCTGCTCATCACAACCGGTGTTCCCGATACCATTGATTCCAGAACAGTAATTCCGAATGGCTCCGAAACCGAAGGTATCACGAATACGGAGGACTTTTTATAATATTCAATTGCCTTCTGGAAATCCACGAATCCTGGAAAGTAAAATTTATCCTGGATATTGTAGTTATAAGCATATGCTTTCATCTCATCCAGCAGGTCACCGGTTCCTGCCATGACAAAACTTATATTGTTTTCATATTCAAGGGCCTTTCTGGCCATTTCCATGAAAAATTTCGGGCCCTTCTGGCTCGTTATCCGGCCGAAGTACAGAACCTGCCTCTCTTTGCTGAATGGGATTCCAGATGTATAGGGGAATGCCTTTACTCCGTTGTATACAGTGGTTATCTTATCAGGATTTATATGGTAATTCTTCGATACAACGTCCTTTGTGAGATTTGATACAGTAATCACGGCATCGGCTTCACTGGCCCCTTCCGCCTCAACCTTCATGATTGGTTCCTGCGGATTGAAATATGCAGACCTGTCATACTCTGTGCTGTGGAATGTTACCACCAGCGGAATCTTATATCGTTTTTTGATTTCAATTCCTGCCCTGAATGTTATCCAGTCATGGCAGTGTACCAGTGAAACGCCTTCCGGCCTGAAATTTTCAACAACCTTTTCATTATAATCATTGACCGCATCAATAAAGTTTGTTACATGGGAATATACATTTCCGGCTATTCCAGATTTAATTTTTACGGTTCTCACATTGAACGGGTATGGTGGAAAGGAATATCCCATATCAGGTAGGTATATGTCAACCGGAATGATCTTACCAACTATGGAAAACAAATTGTATGTATGTATTCCAAGCCCCCCAGAAAATGCCGGGGGGAGCTCCCATCCTATAACTGCAACTTTCAACTCATAACATCTCCTGAATTTTTATTTCGTTTCCGGGGCCTCAAATTTTCGTAGTAAGCCCTTATCAATTCACCGTAACTCCAGGCCTGCATCATGCATCCTTTCGGTGCTTCAGGATTCAACCCATCGAATATTTCCGGTACATACTGCATTGTGAATAGCGGGGAAAAATACCTGAACAGATTATCTGGATTTTCGCCATTGCCTACCATGGCACTTATATATGGGCCTGCCAGCCAGGGCCATATAGTTCCATTATGGTAAGCACTGTCCCTGTTATACTGGTCTCCGGAATAAACTCCTTTAAACCCCGGATCTTGTGGAGATAGGGTTCTAATTCCGTAAGGGGTCGCTAGTTCCTGTTTTGCCCGATTTAAAAAATCAGGATTATCCAGTAGTTTATACGGAAGTGAATAGGCCAACAAAAAATTCGGTCTAAAGGAAGTGTCAACGGGATCCAGGGTGTCGGCAATCATTCCACCGGCGGTATATTTTTCCACAAATTTTTTTCTGAAGGATGCCAGAATTTCAGCAACCGATTCCTCCATCTTATTCCCGGAAATTCCGGAAAAATATGAATAGAATTTCAGTGCGTTATACCACAGTGCATTTATCTCAACCGGTTTTCCCAGTCTAGGAGTAAATGATGTATTACCGGCCTTGCCATCCATCCAGGTCATCAGTGGTGATTTGATATGTACAAACTTTCCATCCACGTAAAAATCATCATTTCCGTCTATATATGCACTGATAATGCTTTTTATTTTATCATACATGCTTGAAATAAAGTTCTTATCACCGGAATAATTGTAATATTTCTGGAGGGCATATATGAACCAGAGTGATGCATCGGCGGAACGCTGGAAACCATTTATGTAAGCATTATTGGGTATAAGGCCCTTTACCATTTTTCCTGCATAGTTATTGAGTACAGCTCTGGCAAGTTCATAATTTTTCGGTATGAGCAGCAAACCCGGCATTGAAATAAAGGTATCACGGGCCCATGGTCCAAACCAGTGGAAACCTGCTATTATATCATTTTGCAATTTAAAGTTGGCAGAATTGAACATCAGGGCTTTAATTGCAGGATTCTTTTCTGTGCTATACCCTCTTTTTAACATTTTATTTTGAATTTCTTCATAATCCGGCATTTGGTTTGCTTCTGCTGTAATTTTTATATCCAGTTGTTTTTTTATGGGGACAGTTTCAATTCTACCCGGATTATAAAGGTCTTCCATACTGTTGGTGCCCCGTTCCTCTTCCACAGGGTACCTGAAATTATAATACCAGTGCTTATCTGCTATAAATGAGCCAATTTTTGAGATATGGAGTGTGAAATTCCCGCCGGTAAAATCGTATGATGTACCGGATTCATTAACAGTAAAATCCCGCTGGCCTTCCCTTATTACGCTGTGAAAATTACGGAAAGCCAGAAGCGGGTAAAATGCAATGGATTCCGGAATTTTCTCCAAAAATTCATATCGTATTACTATAGTATCTGAATCTGAATCCATCACAAGCGATTTTTTAACCGGAACTCCGTTTATATTATAATTGAATATGGGGAAAGGGCATGTTGAATATTCACTTATATATTTATATCCTGATGGGTAAATCGTGTCAGGGTAATAGTTAGTATCAAGACTGTAGGTTTTTCCGGAAAACGTGATTTCCTCAAACAGCTTGGAAAGAATTACATATCTTTCATATCTATCCGGATTGGATACTACAAGTAACCCGTGGTAAGTTCTCGTATTGGCAAATGATACTGTAGAAGAAGAATAAGAACCACGGGAATTGGCAATCAACCATTCCTGATTATAATCCATACTGGCATAACATTATTTTATTAATAAACATTGCCAGAAATCCTACTGGGAAAAAAGAATTTAAATTTAGAGGCATATTATATCACTACGGAAAGGTTTTAAACTGAATATAATTATATGGAACCATGGTAAGATACCTCCCGCTGGGAAATGGTAGAATGTTATTGACATTTGATGAAGATTACAGGATAACTGATTTTTATTATTCAAAATACGCATCTGAGAATCATTCAGGTGGCCACCCGTTTATGTTCGGTGTTTCAGTAGACAATAATTTTGTGTGGATGGATAGGAATTATTTGAAATTCATGGATTATTATGATCATACCATGGTAGGCACCGTATTTTACCCCATGTCGTCCCTGGATTTCGAAAACCATGATATTGTAGATATTTACAAAAATATATACCTCAGGCACATAAGTATTTCAAACACCGGGAATACAAGAAAAAATATTAAATTATTTTTCCATCAAAATTTCTATATTTACGGGAATGATATCGGCGATACGGCTGCACTGTATCCTGAGCTCAATGGCATTGTGCATTACAAAGAAAACAGGTATTTCCTGGCTTCCACTCTGGACCAGGATAATAAATCCATGGATCAGTATGCAACAGGCATAAAGGATACAGGTGAGCTGAAGGGTACATGGAAGGATGCGGAAGATAATGAACTTTCCATGAATCCTGTTTCTATTGGATCTGTGGACTCTGTTTTGCGGCATTCAGTGGACATTGATCCAGGTAAAAAGTTCTCTGTTTATTATTATATCATTGCGGGCGAGAGTTATAAAGAGATATTACAGATAAAAAGCAATATAGATCTGGAATACCTCAAAAAGCTTGAACGGAGAACGACCAACTACTGGGAGCTATGGTCTTCCAAGGTTACGCCTAATCTTGACCCGGATACAAATGCGCTTTTCAGGCGTTCCCTTTTTATTATCAAAAGCCATTCAAATGTGCTTGGGTCAATAGCGGCATCATCGGATAGTGATATTCTGAAAATGAGCCATGATGGTTATTATTACATGTGGCCCCGGGATGCTGCCATTGCAGCGTATTCACTGAGCATAGCAGGGCATTCCCAGACTGCAAGGCAGTTCTTTACACTGTCCACATCACTTATTTCAAACCAGGGATACATGCAACATAAATACAACATGGACGGGCATCTGGCAAGCAGCTGGCTTCCACATATAATGAAGGGCAAGGAGATATATCCCATTCAGGAGGATGAAACTGCGCTTCTTGTATGGGTACTCTGGGAATACTTCAGAAAGTACAATGATATAGGTTTCACTGCACCCTTTTATGAGGATCTGGTGATAAAAGCTGCTGAATTCATGGCAGGGTTTGTAGACGAGGATGGATTGCCCAGGGAATCGTTTGATCTCTGGGAGGAAAGGTATGGAATACATGCCTATACGGTATCAACCACATACGCTGCGTTAAAGGCAGCATCTCACTTTGCTGATGCTTTCGGAGACCAGGACCTTTCAAAAAAATATTCTGACGCTGCTACGAAGATGTACAATGCCTTTGAGCAAAAATTTTACTCGGATGAATATGGAAGATATGCAAGGGCAATAATCGATGGAAAACCAGATTTTACTGTGGATAGTGCCCTTTCTTCCATTGTAATTTTTGGCATGAAGGAGCCAAAGGATTCCAGGGTGGTCAGCACCATGGAAGCTATCATGGAAAAGCTCTGGGTCAATGGTGTCGGCGGTATAGCCAGATATGAAAAGGATAACTACATGAGGATAAAGGAAGATAGCAATGTGCCCGGAAATCCATGGATAATCACAACACTCTGGATGGCAAGATATTTCATGAAGGCGGGAGACCTGGAAAGAGGATGGTCACTGATAGAGTGGGTGAAATCGCACAGGCAGAAATCCGGGATATTCTCGGAGCAGATCAATCCCTATACCGGGCAGCCACACTCGGTATCACCACTGGTATGGAGTCATGCCGAACTAGTGATAACCCTTCTTGAATATGCGGCTTATTCCAGGAATGAGAAAACCTGAATTTATTTGTATTTAACCAGAAATATTTATTATGTTATATACGTAGGTATATTATCGAGGGTAATAATTGTATAATATCCAGTGATTCCCCATGTAGCAATGAAAACGTTTTAACCGTTAAATATTTAATTGTGATTAAGTGACATGGTTCTAAACATAATTCCTGATGAACTCTCAGAGATGATTGCGAAAGATGAATGTATAATCATTGATGTCAGGGAGCAGTTTGAATATGAAACCGGACATATTGAGGGGTCCGTCCTGGTACCCATGTATGATGTTTTTAATGATATTTCCCTGGTAAAAAAGTATGATGGAAAAAAGATAGTCCTGGTTTGCAGTTCAGGACATAGGAGTTATTATACCGGCAAATTCCTTGAAGAAAATGGAATAGAAAATATATATAACCTTTATAATGGATTATATGGATGGGAAATAGAAGAAAAGCCCCTTATCTAAATAGCATTACCATCTTTCAGCAGAGCTGATGGGACTACATCAGCTTTTTACTGGACGGCAATACTATGCCTTTTATTGCTGGGCTATGATAATATCATAACTTCATAAATTATAAATTTTTGCCTATTTTCCTATTATTATGGCGTTTATGTTTACTTTTCAAGTTATTAATAATTTTTGAGTTAAATAGAATTAATGGCTATATTATCACAATTTTCAGATATGGGTATATATATCTCTTCCTTTCTTGTTACTATAAGATATTATAATAAATAACGTGGTAAAAGCTATTGCAATGTAAAGAAATTCAAATTTTAATGGTATAATATAACGTAAGGATATAAAAAATATAAATCCGATTGCGAGGCCGATAATGATTGAAAATGATCCAATTATATTATCATCTGTTTTGCTATCCTTTAAATATAGCCATAAAATTGATCCTAGTACTGAGATTGCGAATCCAGCGGAAAGCGGTAAGGCCATTGGCAGGCTTAATCTATATAACGGTAGATAGGTCTGGTAACCGTGATTCATAAGGGAAACAATTGACGTGTGTTCCTGATCCATGATATAACCGAAGTATACTAGATAGGAAGTTATGTTTATCCCTATATGAAAAGTGCGCATGTACGCTAGTGTGGCCATCTGCAACAGTAACACACCTGAAGCCATAAAATAATAAGACAGGAGGGCCCAGAATTTTCTTGAAAATAAACCCTGAATTATAAAAAATATTACTAAAAGTATTATGAATGTAAATATTATTTTATTCGAAATGGGCATATTTGGCAGATAGAAAAAGTATTTTGAAACTGTAGCTGTATATGAATAGAATGTTTTGATATAAAGAAGTAAAACTGCTAATATGGATAAAAGGAATATTAGAACTCCATATATCTTTACCAGTTTCATTATAATAAATGTCGCCGTAAAAAGTAAAGTGAAATATATAACCGTAACACTGTATATTACATTCCGTAATGCAAATAACATTATAAAATCCGGAATGAATATTACAATAGCTGCTACGGTGAGTACTGGTCGATCCATTCTATGATGCCCCCATGTTCATACTTCTCCCATAGTTATACTCAAGGAGTATTCTCGGTAGCATATTTGTTCTGTTCACATAAGTGCACCTTATCCCCCTGTTTCTCACTGATCCCATTATTTTTGTTATCCTTTTCATTTCCTTGAATCTTATGTCTCGGGCAAGAAGATCATCGAATTCCCCCTGGGGTTCGTATTCATAGTACGATCCGTGATTTATCAGAAATACTGTTAGGTTGTTATGATATTTTATGCTTTCCGCTTCAGTAACTGAGGCGGTTATAAGGAACAATAAAGCATTTTTTTTCTGTTTTTTTTCCAGGTATTTTATCGCTTCCGCTGCACTGAATGTTCCAGATGGTATTATATTAGAAACTTCAACTTCAAGCCTTTCTATACTTTTTCCGCTTTTGTCCGGTGGTATATACATATGAATAACGTCGGAATACAGTAAAAATCCTACATTATCTCTATTCTTCACCATAAAATATGAAGAATTTATTATATCCAGTATTGTTCTGTCGTATATTCTGTCGGAAGACCCATAGTTCATTGATATACTGTAATCGATTATAAAAATCACAGTTATTTCACGCTCCTCTTCCATCTGTTTGACCAGCAGATTGTTGTTTACCTCATCATACTTTGACCATATTATATAACGTGGATCGTCATCAAAAGTGTAGGGTCTCACACCATATAGATTGTACCCCTGCCCTACTTTATGTGAATAATGGTTTCCAAATGTATATAGAAAACTGCTGAGAAGCTCACTCCTGCTTGCTTTGATATCTGCCATGGAAGGTGATATATGAACTTCCTGCCTGCTCAGAAAGGTTTTTTCAATAGATGAAATGTGAAAAAGGTCAGAGAGCCTTATTTTTATATTGCCAAATTCATACTTCCCAATATATCTGGGAACTATCCAGTATTCAATATCTCTATAACCTGAAGATGGAATCTGTATATTTCCACCGGTATTTCCGGATATCTCCAGTATATCGATACCCTCATCAAAAAAATGCACTGTTAATGGGAATTTATTTTTATTTGTAAAATGAAGTGTTATTTTGAATTTTCTATTTTTCCTGAAATGCAGTGTATCAGAATTCCGGCTTACAGAAATTTTTGACATGGCCCTTGCACCGGATATATTGAAATATATAACCTCGAATGCAACAGTGAAAAATAACAGAATAGTAAGTATGATGTAATATTTATAACCGAGAAGAAGGGCTTCAATAGTTCCATATGTCAATATGGCAAGAATTGCATAGCCAGACCTTCGAATCATTGGGGAGCCTCTACTGAATTTATTATAGAATCAATGACGTCATAAACTATTTTTTTATAATCGGCATCGGCATCCATGAGAGCTTCCGGCCGGAGAATAAGACGGTGATTCAATATTTCCCTTGCCATAAATATAACATCCTCCGGGATTACATAACTCCTTCCACTTAATAATGCATTAGCCCTTGCTGCATGGAGATATTTTACCGCTGTACGGGTACTTGCCCCCACAAAAACCATCTCGGATTCCCTGGTTTTCCTTATAATATTTATTATATATTCAATTATATCTTCGTTTACATAAATATTTTCAACCATCTTCCTGAAGGCCAGTATAGTATCCGAATCAAGTTTATTGTATACCTGAGCGCTATTCTTGTATACTGAATTCAGTATTCTCAGCTCATCATCACGATCCGGATAATCCAGGTAATACCTGAAAAGGAATCTATCCATCAATGCTTCTGCGAGAGGAAAAGTACCTTCCTGCTCTATGGGATTCTGGGTCGCTATAACCAGGAATGGAGATGGAAGCCGTGTGGTTATTCCATAAACCGAAACCTGTTTTTCTTCCATGGATTCCAGAAGCGCTGATTGAACTTTCGGGGGTGTCCTGTTGATTTCATCTGCGAGCACTATGTTAGAAAAAACGGGGCCTTCCCGGAATTCCATTTTTTTCGTTTCAGGATTGAATATCATATTTCCGGTGACATCTGATGGCAGCATATCTGGTGTAAATTGAATTCTCTTGAACTGCAAACCCAGATGCTTTGAAAATTCCGATGCAAGCATTGTCTTGGCAAGGCCAGGTACACCTTCCATTAGAATATGGTTACTGGTGAATAGGGATATCAACATGAACCTCACTATCCTTTTAGAACCTATGACCTTTTCATCTATGGATGTTTCCATATCCCTGGCTATATCCCTTACTGTTTTTGTTTCTTTTTCCATTCGTCATACACCTCGTCATTAACAATTGCCATTTTCATCTGTTTCATATTCTCCAGGTCATAGAGTATACTCATAAGATAGGCATCTCTCATTTTACCTGCATGTTTTCTCAATATCCCATTAGAATATGAATGGTACTTAGCATCGTATTTATTAAATTTTTTTACCGCTGCTCTGTATTCCTTCATCTGCGTGGTCATCTTTTCCATATCATGATTTATCATGAAAAGATAATCTGAAAAATCTCCGGATTTGATTTTTTTGAGTTCATCCATGAAACTCGTATTTTCTATTTGAAGTTTAACGGTATGGATAGTTTCCTTATCATCAGATGTTTTATATTTACGTGAGTGGACGGTAACTATCAGTGTAAGTATCGCCAGTATCAATATTGGGTAAAAGAATTTGATGCTCGTGTGATAATCTGTTAGTAAGTGAATGATGTCAGTTCCCAGTTGAATCACCATTATAGAAAAGCTTCATTATATCCATATAGTTGTAGATGTCCTTTACAGGGTCTATCATCTGTTTTTCATCCAGATTCTCCCATTTATAATCCCCGAATCTCGCTATCTCATAGTAATTGAAATAAAAGAGCGCTATTTTCTTTATAGCAAAAAATTTCATACTATTTTTATCCATAGTATTACTATCATTACTTGCTTTATCCTTCTTGTCTGGGTAGTTAGAATCAGAAATTAGGGCTTTAATTGCAATATTATCTGTACGGGATTCCTCGTCTTCCGGTTTTATATTAAAATTTTCCATTTCCCCGAATATGAATTCACGGTTTGATTTATAACCCGGTGCACCGAAGTATCTGGTATAATCGCTTTTCACACTGGCGTAAGCATATAATATGGCATCCCTTCGTTCATTATTGCCGATTTTTTTCCGCATCTCCTTTATTACCGGTATATCGTCTACTGTCTTAATTTTTAGAACGGTTTTTTCCTCCTGCGTATCTTCCCTGATTTTCTTTGAATTTTTTTTAAACAACAATTAGATCACCGACTTTCATAAATCTTTATAAATGCCTTTTTCTGTTATATTGTAGGCATGGACATATGCATACACTGGTTGAGAGACTGATATTGATGTACTATTAGTGATTACAACCCTGATAGCTAGATTTCCAGAAGATATGGCCAGAGGAGTTGTCAGGTTGAATATATAGTTCGACATTGTGCCATTTACGCTGTAAGGTGTTTTATTGTTAATAATTGTTACGTTTGATGAACTGCTGGAGAAAGTTACATTTTTTAATTGCATCCCCGTGATGGTAACATTGCTAGGTATCGTTCCAGTATAATTTAAGTTCAAGTCTTTGTCAGGATAAGAGGTTAAAATTCCGGTAACATTGAAATTATTGTTATTTAAAGTTAGAGTTACCTCATAATATGGATTTCCAGATTTCAGGCTTATGTTATATGTATATATTATCTTCCCGGATATTGATACACTCAAAGTATGAGTGCCCGCAGTTGCCCTATAGGTATTATTTACCATATTATTGACGGCCACCCCTGATATATTATAAGAATATCCAGAGCCGGTTATATCTGTAATATTAACGGCTATTACATATGCACTCACATTTTCTGATGAAGTCTGATTGCCAATTACATTTACGGAAAATAATTTTCCTACAAAGCTCTG
This sequence comes from Thermoplasmata archaeon, assembly GCA_021820565.1. Lineage (GTDB taxonomy): Archaea > Thermoplasmatota > Thermoplasmata > Thermoplasmatales > Thermoplasmataceae > Ferroplasma. The sequence continues at coordinate 16,125 of JAKADL010000004.1, read as the reverse complement.
ATTATTATACGAAAATCCATATGTTCCAGCAGGAACAGAATAATGATAATATGTACCTGTTGAATTTATTGTAATATCAGTGGTTTGCAGATGGAAAATACCACCATGACCGGTTAATGCTGATTCATTCACTGATTTATTTCCGTTTAAATTATAATTACTGGATAATTTTACAGTTTCATTATATGTTTGCCTTTTTTCCATCTGGAATTTTATGGTTCCATTACCGCTTGCTGTTTTATATTTAACTATGGTGGAATTATAGTATAGAGTGTATGCTGACATAGTATAGTTGCCTGAATAATTTAGGCTCATTGTGGCATTTCCGGTACTATTTGTTGTACCATTGTATTCATAAACCGTGCCATCCTGTGTTATCAATACAATAAAAGCAGTATTGTTTAGGGTTTTTCCAAACTCTAAGGTTATAATATTATTCTTCTGTCCTGTTATATTATTCCTATCCAGTCCATATGAAATATTCTTATCGCTTAGATATGGTACACTTTGAGAAATATTTAATGTATTACCTATAATAGAAGTATTAGTTCCTAGGATAGAAATTCTATTACCTATACTTTGTGAAGGTATAATATTTTGGTTTACAGTTTTATTTTTGTCCAGAAATATGGAGCTACTCATTGTGTCAAATCCCGGAGATGAATAGCTCAACGAATATGGGCCTCCAGGCAGGGTTACTTTAAAAGTTCCATTCTGACTATAATTCAATTCTTTACTCATGGTTGAATTACTTATTATCAGTGACCCGTGCACGGGCAGACCGTTATACAAGTTCGAAACGTTTCCAGTGAGTGTGAAATTTTGGTCTGAAAATGTATGTAAACCACCAGAACCTGTACTATTTCCTGATCCAAGGGAACCTATAGGAATATAATTGGGATAAGCTATATTAGCTCCTGCAAATACCGTAACTATTAGAATTGCACTTATCCCCATCGCAAATAAAACCCTATGATTCAATAATGAAATAATGAAATGTACACTTATAAATATTTCGTATACTTACATGAATGAAATGACCTGATAAAAATTATATACTGGTTAATTTTATCAATTATGATATCCCGTAAGTTTTAGAATTGAAAATGTCTTATCAATTATTATATACAATCATATAATTACAGAATAATGAAATTCCTAGCCATTTTCGGTCATCTTAATATTGACGTAAAAATAGGTGTAAATTCTCTACCGGGGCCGGGAGAAGCCAGAGGGGTTACAGGATTAGAAGAACAGTTTGCTGGAACTGCTGGCAATTTTGCATTTGTAGCACATTCACTTGGCCTTGAATTTGACCTGTATTCTACTGTGGGCAAGTCTTCCCATAGCGACTATCTTAAAAGATTTAGAGAACTCGGTATCAGCACGGAACATGTGGATATAGTACCGGATAAAATGGGCCCGATCTGTTATATTCCATCAGATGGAAAAGAACAGATAGCATATATGTTCCAGGGCCCTATGGAAGACTGGCACCCTTCAAAAGATTTCAAATATAGAAATTACAAACATATCGATATAGGCACAGGACCGGTAAAAGAGTACAAAAAAATTATAGAAAATGAGAAAAATGCCAGTATAACATTTGACCCGGGGCAGGAGATATGGTACACATACTCGCCTGAAAATGCTAGATTTATGATAGAGAACAGTCAGATGCTGATTATGAATAAAAAAGAGTTCGGTTACCTAGAAGAATTGACAGGTTTGGAAGAATCCGAAATAAGCCGGAAAATTAGGAATATTATAATTACAGACGGTCCCAATGGTGCCATATTGATTGAAGATGGTAATTCCAGTATAATTCATGGAATAAAAGCCAGTCATGTTAAAGATACAGTAGGGGCAGGGGATTCATTCAGGGCAGGACTTTATACGGCACTGTATAGAGGACTGAATTTAAAAAAGTCGGTTATGTTTGCAAATATTACTGCAGCAATGGCGATTGAAAACAGGATAAGTGAGTTCCACATGACGTTTGATGGGGTATATGATATGCTATCCACTATCAATGCATAAGATCTATCTTTGCCATCCCTGAAAAAACCTCAAAATCGTATTCCGGTTTATCATATGGCAATAATCTTCCGGCAATACGTATGTAATCATTTTTAATTAAAAACTGAAGATCATTCTGATCTGAATAAACTACTATTCCACTCTCTGTGTCTTTATTTATGCCACATTTTTCTATTGCGACGTTTATCTGATTAGTTCTTGCTATGTACATCAGGAGAATAGCTCCAGGAGACCTTATTTTTTCATTGTGTGACATGAATCTGTCTGTTTTTCTTATGGCCTCCAGTGTCTGTATCTCGGAAATAACACATTTAGTGTCTATCAATTGAAAAATTCCGTGCGTGTTTTTAAGAAAATCAAGAATGTTATCATCAAATTTATTTAAAAAAAAATATTTTATTTTATGCAACATTTGTGCCCCTTCTCTGGACGGGTTTTTTAATATCTGTGGAAGGATTAACGATGTCCTTTATTTTCTTGAGGAACTTATCCTTCTCAGGACCTGTTATGAGTGCATTTTCAAGAACATCCTCTATTCTTGATGCCCCTATAATCTGGATTTTGTCTTTGTGTGCCTCATCAAGTATTATATCATTGAAATTAGACGCTGGCACTATAACCTTTGAGAGACCTGTATCTATTGCAGCTTCTACTTTGGCTGTTACACCGCCCACAGGAAGCACATCTCCACGCACACTTAATGACCCTGTCATGGCGACCGTCTGATCTATAGGTATTGATTCCAGGGAAGATATAACTGCAGTTGCTATGGAAACACTTGCGGAATCACCCTCCACACCCTCATATGTGCCGATGAACTGAACATGGATATCCACATCGGCAACGTTCTTTCCACTTATTTTCTTTATTACTGCGGAAACATTCTGAACCGCCTCCTTGGCAATCTCTCCCAGTTTGCCGGTTGCATATACCGTACCGTTATGTGGATGCTGTGCCTGCGTTACCTCTGCCACAATCGGCATTACAACACCTGTGAAATCAGACATATCTGTCGACCCCATTACAGCAAGCCCGTTCACCTTTCCTATTGCACTGCCTGTGCCGGTGAACATTTTATAAAGTTTTTTGACTTCTATTGCCCTATCAGCAATCTGCTGTTCCACTGGCTTGCTCAATGATCTTGCCTCATTTACATCATCTGCTGTTACTATAGATTGTTTATTTGTTACAGCTATATCTCCTGCTACTCTGACGAGTCCGCCGAGTTCTCTTAGCCTCAATGTTAATCTGCCCTTTCTACCTGCACGTTTCTGGGCTTCTTTCAGTATTTCTGTAATTGCACTTATATCAAATGGCGGTATTTTTTTATCCTTGGCTATTTCCTGTGCGATGAACTGAACTATTTTTTTCCTATTTTCATCAGAATCTTCCATGGTGTCATTCATATACACTTCATAACCATATCCCCTGATCCTCGATCTCAGAGCAGGATGCATATTTCTTATAGCATCAAGATTTCCTGCTGCTACAAGCACAAAATCACACGGTACAGGCTCTGTCTGCACCATTGCACCTGCACTTCTCTCGCTCTGACCCGATATTGCGAAACGTTTTTCCTGCATTGCAGTTAATAGGGCCTGCTGATCCTCTGGCCTGAGAAGGTTTATTTCATCTATGAACAAAACGCCCTTATCAGCCTTCTGCATATTACCGGCTTCTACCCTTTCATGGGCAGGTGTTTCTAATCCTCCAGACTGGAAAGGATCATGCCTTACATCGCCTAATAATGCCCCGGAATGTGCGCCCGTCGAATCTATAAACGGGGGTTTATCATTGGGATTATGCCCGACAAGCAATTTCGGAACCATTGCCCTTTCAACACGGGCCGCGGGATTCATTGCCATAATTATATACAGGAATGCTGCACCTATGATTGCAAGGAACAGTATTTCTATTGCGGTGCCTGGTGATTTCGCCACTGCCCACAGATATATGGCTAGAATTGCTCCAAGTAATATTATTGAAAGAACTATGAATAGAATGCTTTTAGATCTATCTTTCTTTTCACGTTCTGCCTTGATCTGGTACTGCCTTAATATTTCTTTTCCCTTTCCAGCAGGAAAAGTTTTGATTTTAGGTTTATTTGAATCCTCTGTGTTGGGAAAGCACAAAATATCCTCAAGATCCTCTTTAGGTAGAAAATCGACCATAGACTGGGCCAGCATGGATTTGCCCGTTCCGGGTTCGCCTATTAAAAGCACATGCCTCTTCTGCATAGCTGCTTTTTTAATGACCTCCCCAGCGTGCTCCTGGCCTACTACCTGATTAAACAGAAGTTTGGGGACCTCTATTTCTTTGGTGCTCTTAACACTTAATTTAGATACCCATTCTTCAACATCATCATCTTTAGTGTCCACGTAATCATTATCTAATTCTAATAATTAAGTTTTCCTATGAGCATTTTTTAACAATTATATAATAAATGTGGGAAATTACATTATCCCTGTCACGGTCTAAAAAAATAAGTGCAATCAATAAATATATATTTTTTATAACGTTATCATTATATGGAAGATATAGAAATAGTTGATTCGAAAATTACAAAAATATTTGATTCCAGAGGCAATCCTACTATAGAGGCTACAATTTTTTTGAATTATGCCTCGGGAACAGCCTCCGCACCTGCAGGTGCAAGCACGGGAAAAACGGAAGTAAAGGCATATCCGGATAATGATATTGATAAAAGTGTGGATTTCTATAACAGACATGTAAAAAATGCGCTTCAAGGCTTCAATGCAATGAACCAGGGTGCCTTTGATAGACTCCTGCATGAGCTGGATAGAACCGATGACTTTGCCAGTATGGGTGGAAATCTTGCAACAGCTCTGTCCATGGCAAATGCAAAGGCAGTTTCCAATTATCTTGAAATTCCACTTTATAGATATGTGGGTGGCCTAAATCCATCAATACCGCGCCCGATGGGCAATATAATAGGTGGTGGAAAACATTCGAAAAATGGTACTACAATTCAGGAATTCCTCGTCTCTTCACAGGGCAAGACCTTTTACGATTCCGTATTCTATAATATACAGGTCCATAGAAGGGTGGGTGAAAAATTATCCGAAAAACTCAAAGGGCAGAGCGTCGGCCTGGGAGATGAAAAAGCGTGGACAGCAGATGTTTCTGATGAGGATGCAATAGATATAATGAAATCTGCCGCAGGAGAGATATCATCTGAAAATAATGTAAAAATATACCTTGGAGTTGATTTCGCAGCAGATTCATTCCATGAAAATGGAAAATATAAATACAAAAAATCTACAAAAACCAGGGATGAACAGATAGATTACGCAATTTCACTGAACAGGGAACACGGCTTTTACTATATAGAAGACCCACTATATGATAGTGACTTCGAGGGATTTGCGGAAATAACAAAAAAGATTGGAAAAAATGCGATGATAGTGGGCGATGATCTTTATACAACAAATGCAACGAGGATTCAGAAGGGTGTGGAATTAAAATCCACAAATGCTGTATTGATCAAGGTCAACCAGATAGGAACACTATCAGATACGGTAGCATCGGTTAAAGTTGCAACAAAGAATTCTATGGACACAGTAGTTTCTCACAGAAGTGGAGAAACGACCGATGATTTTATTGCCTCTCTTGCTATTGCGTTCAATTCCAGATTCATAAAAACAGGCACAATCGGTGGTGAAAGGCTGGCAAAACTGAATGAAGTTATAAGGATTGAAGAGGATCTGATATAGGTATGTTAAATATAATGGGCCTGGGCTTGCGGGGACCCAGGAGCCTTACATTAGAAGAAGCGGATATTCTCAGGGATTCTGATATTGTTTATTTTGAAACTTATACATCAATTTCCCCAGAAAGCACATTTGATTCATTAAAGGACCTTTGCGGAGGTACCCTGAAGAAGGCAGACAGGGATTTCATTGAAAGAGGAATGGATATTCTGGTTGAAGCCAAAACTAAAATTGTGACATTAATTGTTACAGGAGATGCGCTCTCAGCAACAACGCATAATGAGATCAGAATGGAGGCCAAAAGGCTCGGCATAACCGCAAATGTATTTGAAAATGCGTCGATAATTACGGCTTTTGTATCCAGAACAGGGCTTTTTAACTACAAGATGGGTAACATTGTATCCATGCCATTTGTTTATGAAAATTTTTTCCCTACCAGTGTATATGATAAAATATATCTGAATTATTCAAATAATATGCATACACTCCTGCTCCTGGATCTTGCAGATGGAAAAACTATGCCCCCATATCAGGCTTTGCTCACACTCATCGGTATGGAAGAAAAAAGGAAGAAACAGATTATAACCGGTGATACAGAGGTAATAGTTGGTATAGGAATAGCCACTGAAAATGAAGAAATAATCAATTCAAGCATAAAAAATATTATAGGCAACAGGATTGCAGGTTCCCCCGCTTCAATTATTATACCTGCCGGGTTAAATGAAAAGGAAAGAGAATTTCTTGATGCATTTTCAATAAAAATTCCGTAAAAATCAAAAATTTATCATAAAAAACATATAGTCTTTTTATATTAATATTAAAGGTCAAAAATATGATAGATATAAAACTTCTGAGATCTGAAAGTAAAAAATTTTACGATTCATGCAGGGCCAGAGGATTTGATACGAAGATTCTTGATGAATTTTTCATACTGGATACTAAATGGAAGGATAATCTCAGAACACTTAATGATTATAAACACAATAAAAATACCATCAGCCTTGATATTTCCAGAATGATGAAAACAGGAAATAAGGATATCGATAGGCTGAAAGACAGTGTAAGGGAGATCAACGAAAAAATCAGTAGCATCGAGGAAGAACAGAAGGGGATAGAGAGCAGAAGAAGTGAAATAGTTCACCTTATACCAAATCTTCTGGCTGATGATGTACCTGTCTGCACGGGTGACGATAATAGCAAAATTGTAAAGTATTGGGGGCATGCACGGGTATTCGGCGAAGATGAGGAATATTTCAGACAGAATAGCATGGATTCACGGGACTATGAAATAATTGATACAAGGCCTGTTGACCACCAGACACTCATGGAAAAATATGACCTGGCAGATCTGCAGAGAGCTGGTAAAATAGCCGGTTCAAGGTTTTATTTTCTGAAAAATAGGCTCTTCAAGCTGGAACTGGCACTCATTAATTATGCAGTTGATTTCTTATCCCAGAGAAATTTTACTGTTATGGAGCCACCGTTTATGATTAATTACGCTTCCATGTCAGGTGCCACTGACATTGAAACGTTCAAGGATGCGCTGTATAAAATAGAAGGGGATGACCTTTATCTAATTGCAACTGCTGAGCACCCCCTCGCATCCATGCTATCCGGTGAAACCCTGGAAGAGAACGAATTGCCATTGAGATTGAGTGGCGTTTCACCCTGCTTCAGAAGGGAAGCCGGCGCCCATGGCAAGGATACGAAGGGCATATTCAGGGTTCACCAGTTCAACAAGATAGAGCAGTTTATTTACTGCAAGCCAGATGAATCATGGGATTACTTCAAGGAACTGGTAAGCAATGCAGAGGATATTTACAGAAGCCTTGGATTACCGTACAGAATTGTTAATATATGTTCCGGTGACCTCGGCAGCCTTGCGGCCAAAAAATATGATATAGAAGTGTGGTACCCGTCCCAGGGAAAGTTCAGGGAAGTTGTTTCAGCATCTAATGATACCGATTACCAGGCAAGGTCACTCAATGTAAAATACAGAACTCCGGATGGGAATAAATTTGTTCATACCCTTAACAGTACCGCAATTGCAACAGAAAGGGTTCTTGTGGCAATAATGGAAAATTTCCAGCAGGAAAATGGAATAAAAGTACCTGATGTTCTTGTACCTTATACAGGATTCAGTGAAATAAACACGGAGGTTAAATAATGGCAAAAACTAAATCAAATCTTGCTGTTAGAAGGGATCAGGTATTAAAAATAGCATCAGAAGTGGTAATTGGGGTAATACTGGCCATACTTTCTGGCTATTTAGCAGACTTATTCATAAATACATTTCTGCCGCAGTATAGATCAGATGAGGTATTTATAATAGAATCCGTACATGCGATAGTCATACTGATAGTGGGATTATTAATAGTTGGATCATTTATCAAGTATCTCAGGGAGGTATTGATAAAAACTAACCGTGGACTCTACGGCATATCCCTCATAGTCAGAATTATTTTTTATGTGATAATACTTGCACTGGTAATGAGTGCATTCCATGTCAGTGTTACAGGAATACTTGCAGGAAGTGCAATAGGAGGTGTGGTACTGGGTCTTGCTGTGCAGACGGTTGCCTCCAATGTTTTATCCAGCATATTTGCAACGTCGTCCAATACAGTAAAATTCGGGGAAGTCATATCAGTCAATTCATGGGTATGGAGTGTGGAAACTACCGGCAAAGTGGTGGATGTTAAAACCCTGTTTTCAAAGATACTGACAAAAGACAACAACGTAATATATTTGCCAAATTCTGAAATTCTTGGAAACAGCGTGATAACGGAATTCAGGGATAATGGGAGCAGTTATATTTATCCTCTGAACATAACCGCACAGGCAGATGTACCGGCAGACAAAATACTTGAAGAGGTAAATGCAAGGGATGATTTAAAGGATATGAAATTCTTCCTTTCCAGCAAAAACGGCGTCAGCAATACCTTCGAGGCCTTGATTTCATTTAATGAGGTCACTGAGATAAATGAGAAAACTGCCAGGGCGAATATGGCAATAGACGGTGCTTACTGGGATATAAAATCAAAATTCAACGTGCTGGGACCCAATTCAATGTATGAGGGTTCTGAAATAGTTTATCCGGTTACGGTAACACTGAATTCGGATGTTCCCTCCGGGAAATTAATAGATGAAACCGCGAAACTGCTACCTGATACTGAAATTATACTTTTAACAAGGGGGGCGACAACAAATGTCTTTCTTGCAAAGGTAAAATTGTCCGGTAGAACCATGGAAAAAACAATAAACGAGACAAATCTTGCCTTTGAACAGGCATACAGTGAATTAAAAAAGGCCAGTGAGCCAAAAACCGAAGACAAAAAACCTGATGACAAGAAGCCGGATGATAAAAAGCAATGACTTATCCATCTGGCAAAACTTTATAAAACATCGTTTTAATTTGTTATAAGAATGAAAAATATCAATAAAATCTTTGAAGTACAGAATTATCTTACCAACACATTCGTTGGAAGGGAGGATGTAATAAACGGTGTACTTGCTGGATTGATATCCGGCGAACCCACGCTTCTCATCGGGCCTCCGGGTACTGCAAAAACATCAATTATAGATACAATGAGTAAACTCATGAACGCACGCTATTTTTATTACCTGCTAACAAAATTTACAGAACCGGAAGAGTTGCTGGGGCCCATAGATATCAATGCCCTGAAAAATGGTGAATATAAAAATATCATAACAGGAAAGCTACCCGATTCAAACATAGTATTCCTGGATGAGATATTCAAGGCAAGTTCTGCAATAAGGAATACCCTGCTTGATATCATGCTAAACAGGAGATTGCCCAACGGTGGAGTTATGATGGACCTCGACCTTCTGGGAATTTATTCTGCAAGCAATGAAATCTCAGATGATGAGGAGGATATGGCACTCTATGACAGATACCCCATTAAGGTGTTCCACGGATATGTTGAGAGAACTATACTCCGTGACCTCCTTGACAGGGGAATCAATATGGAGGCAAGAAAGGATGATGAAAGGCCATTTATCACCATTGAAGAGGTTAGAAACCTGCAGGCCGATGCCATAGAGAGGCTGAACCATCTAAGAAATATGAAAAATGATGTTATCGATAGGTATATGGAGGCACTGTTCCAGATGGAGGAGAATGATGTTATACTGAGCGATAGGAGAAAGATAAAACTACTGAAGATTGCATCTGCTTTCAGTATACTCATGAACTCAAAAACCATTACAGGGAATGATATAGCCATGGCGCTCCGTTATAGTGCAGACAGCGAGGATTATAAGCCGAAAATAGAGGCAGCGATCATCGATTCAAAGCTGGAAAACAAATCCGAAATTGTGCAGAAAGCTGAAACTACCATGGAGGAAACAAAATCGCTCATACAGGCCACAGAGGATGCAATAAACAGGAATTCACCGTATAATGTTGTTCTCGACCAGTTGAGCCTTCTGGAAATATATATTAAAAAACTGGAAAAAATGAAATTTGATCTGGGAAGCGATAGTTCGCCATACCACAGGGATATAGTAAACAGAATTAACTCATCCCTGAACTTTGCAGGTGAGCGATATGAAAAACTCAAGGGAAGGTGACTGATATGGGAAATACACCAAAAAGTAATATAAGCGGCATTCCTGAATCAAGTACTGTTTACAGGATAACTAAGGAAAGACTGGTCAGGCGCGTAAACATTGACCTTGACAAAAATTCTGCTGAAGAGATCAAAACTGCGGCATCCGACCTTTATTTTTTATTTTATTCAGGAATAGCCGGTGTGAACAGAACCAGAAACAGCAATGAATTCATGGAAAATGTCAGGCTGAAAATGGATTATATGATTAAAACCCGTGATTTTTCACAGGCAAAGACATATTCTCTTCTTAATGACAGGCTCTCGATGTTGTACAGCATTAACTTTATGAAAGAATTGAACAATAATGCAAAGAATAATATGAACAGAAACGGGAATTCTGATCCTTCAATTAACTCAAAAAATGTCGAGAAATCAATGGAGGAAGCATCCAGGAAAATGGAAACGGCCCATGAAATAGAAAAAGTGGTAAAAGACAGAAGCCCAGGAGGAAATATCGGCCATAAGGACGGATTGTCCATGGAGAGCCTCATGGATCTTACTGACAGGGCAATGAATGTTGAAAATGCAGATAAAATTCTCACAATGGCAAACAAGCTCATAGATATAATGCCGAGATATACCAAGAAAATGAGATCATATTCAAATACAGGCGAGCTTGCTGGATATTACAAAACAAGGCACATATCAAACGTTCTTTCCAGAGAGCTTGCTATGCCTGAAGAGGTCTTCTATTCAAAACTTATCAATGGTTTCACAGGAAAAGAGAAACGGCTTTTGAGCCCGGGAGCATATTATGTGCTTCTTGATAAAAGTGGTAGCATGTATGAAGGCGACAAAACACTGTGGTCAAGATCTGTTGCACTTGCTCTGTTCAGGATAGCGAGAATAAAAAGAAGAAAATACTTCTTCAGATTTTTTGATAATAAGCCCCATGATCTTCTCAGCAGCCCGGTGGATATAGTGGATAATATACTCACGGTTGAGGCCAATAAGGGCACCTGCATAGAATGTGCGCTGAAAACCGCAGTGAAGGATCTGGAAAACGGACATATCATGGATGAAACAAATACAATTATAATTATCACAGATGGTGAAGATAAGGTAAATATAGGAGACCTATTCAACAGGGATTCAAGGACAAAACTCATAACCGTTATGATTAACGGCTACAATGATGGATTAAAAAAAATAAGCACCGCATACATGGATGCGAAGCTCAACGAATCCGGAGCTCTTGAACTTCTCGGCCTTGCAAGATCAGTCTAATTTTTTAAGTACAGACCCAAGTGCTTTCAGACCGGAAATCATTGCATTTAATCCCGTGGCAAATTCAGGATCTTTGAGTAGCCCCATGATCTTTAAAATTGAGAGTGGCTGTGACCCTGAAGCTCCACTTTGAATGGCTTCTGCTATACCCTGTGAATTAAATGAAATGGCCTTGATCATATCGCCCATTTCCCTGTTTGAAAGGAGGAATAACAGTGAAATCATTGTATTCCCCGATTTTGAAATTGTTTCAAGCATATCCTTGGAAGTAAAAGCTCTTGCAAAGAAGTCAAAATTATCGGGAAGCACTTCATTATTTATGTGGTCCAAAGCCTGCACAATTCCTGCTTGTTTCAGTCGTTCCGTTAATCTGAGTAGTGCCAGTATTACATCCATATTATTCTCAAGTGCTGATTCCAGTTCATTATCTTTTATCAAATTTTTATCACTATCCATAACAATCACCTAAAGTATCCCTCTTATTATTGAAGAGAAATAAGTATCCCCCGATATGTATTTCAGAAAATAATCTGTTTTTGATGGGAAATTCACGAAGGGCTTTGAATTATAGTCGAAGGACAATGTAAATCCCATTTTATCGGAGTATACACTGGAACAACCCATAAATCCATCGAATTTGTCATCATTGATTGTTCCATCGCATTCTGCTGCGATCTTGCTTGCAACGTATGCAGCCTCTGAGTGCCCCAGGGCCCCCACCTTCATGGGAAAATTTGCGGCATCTCCCACAACAAAAATATTGTCATAATTTTTGTACTTCATGGTAAATTTATCCACATCGATAAATCCCTTTGCCGTGCCCATTCCCGAGTCAATAATAACATTCTGCCCCATATGTGGGGGTACAAGAACCAGTGTGTCGTAATTGAGAGATTCGCCACTTTCAGCTACAATAGTACCCTTAGAAGTATCCACAGCCTGTGTTTTGAATTTCGGAATGAAGTTTATTCCCAGTTCAGAAAAACCCTTTCTCTCCAGGTCCGAAACATTTTTGAAAGGAAGAACGTCATCCATGGGAAGTATTAAAGTGATATCGCTATCTTCCCTGATGCCCTTCCTGCGCAATAGCATATCAAGGCCGAACACGAATTCCTCAGGAGCAACCGGGCACTGGAAGGGAATGCTTGCTGGTCCCACCACGAATTTACCGGCCTTTAAATTATTCAGTTTGTCTCTCAATTTCAGAACATTTTCCATGTCATAGAAATGATAAACATCCTTATTGTATCCGGGCACGTTTTCAGGGACAAGCCTGTCACCAGTTGCAATCACGAGATAATCATATTCTATTGTCTTGCCATTTTCGAGAAGCACCGTACGATTGTCAGGATTTATCTTTTTTGCCATGGATTTAATTCGATTAATGCCATAATTTAGTAAAGAGTCCGTTGGTTTTACAGTATCCCGGTAATCAATTCCGTTGAACGGTATAAGAACTCCTTCCGGTTTAAAATAGGTTTTTTCGGATTTCCCCACCACGGTTATATTAACATCATTTCCGGTATGCATTCTCAATTTATTTGCAGTTATAAGGCCTGCATTAGCATCGCCAATTATAAGGACGTTAATTTTATTCATACATGATAAGTGTATATGTTTATTTAAATTATTTCCTGAGCAAAAGGTTTATGTAGATGGAATTTAAAAGACAGTTTAAGTGTTTAATGAGCAAAATCATATATTAGTTCAAAATAACCCATTGATGGGAAAGGCGTACATAGTCGGTTGCGGACCGGGAAATAAGGATATGCTTACTATTGCTGGGGCAAAAATAATTGGCATGGCAGACGCCCTAATTTATGATCATCTGATAAATCCAGAGATTCTTGATATGGCAAAACCGGGATGCGATAAAATTTATGTAGGCAAAAAACCCTATATCAAGAGAATATCACAGGAAGAAATTAACAGTATAATAGTCCGTGAATCATTAATAAAAAATATAGTTGTTAGACTGAAGGGTGGAGACCCATTTTTATTCGGCAGGGGAGGGGAAGAAATAGAGGAACTGAAAAAGAATGGCATAGAATATGAAATAATTCCCGGAGTTTCTGCCTTAATTTCCGTGCCGGAATTTTCAGGGATACCACTAACACACAGGAATGTGAACCACGGGGTGATAGTTACAACAGGCAACAGTGTAGAGAATCTTAGCATTCCAGATTGCCATGAATTTCAGTGCAACATGTATACACTGGTAATTTTTATGGGAGCTTACAATTTAATGGACATAATCAAAAAACTACTATCAGCAGGTTACAGGAAGGAAACCCCCGTGGCCATAATTGAAAATGGAACATATAATTATCAAAAAACCTTTAGCGGTACCCTTGAAAAAATAGATTATAAATATAATGGATCACCTTCAATTATCGTTGTTGGGAATGTTGTTAATTATCACAGGGAATTCCAGATAATTGAAAACAGAGAGTACTCCGGAAAAACCATATCAATTTTTTATGATTTTTATAGTCCACCATTAGATTATCTCGAAAGTAAGGGATTCACTATTTTTAAAATTAAAGAATCGCAGATATTCCCGGTTAAAATAGATGTGCACTCACTTTGCGGTAAAAACATTGCCATTGAAGGAAGATATGTACAGGCCTTTTTTGATACATTAATATGGAATAAATTCGATTTAAGGGATGCGGGCAAAATAGCAACGGATCAAATTGGAAAAGGATTATTGAAAAAGTACGGGATTTTTAATTTAGTTGACATATCAGAGATAGATGGAAGTTATATTAAATTGGGCTATGGAAATTCTGGAGAAATTGATATAGCAAAACTTCAAAAAAATAACTTCAACGGATACATTGAAGATTATCTGGACAAATCAGACCTTATAGTGCTTGCAGGTAAATCTGAATCCCTGCCCCCTGAGATCAAAATTTCTGACAGAATACCTGTAATGCGAATTGAATATCCTTATGATGAAATAGAGAAAAAAATTGTATCATTTTTCGGTGGAATATATGAAAAGAATTAACGTAATCGGGGTTTTTCCTGGGAAACCACTGTGCCACGAGGCAGTAGAATGCCTGAATGACTCTGATATAATATTTTCCGGTCACCGCAACAGGGAGTTCTTTGAAGCAACGAATAAGTTAATTGTTGATATCGGCGAATTCAAAAAATTCAGAATTGATATGGAAAATGCGTATAAATCAGGTAAAAAAATAACCGTAGTTGCCACCGGGGACCCTTTGTTTTATGGGATAGGAAAATATATCAGCGAAAATTATCCTGGAAATGAAATTGAAATCATTCCTGAGGTGAGTTCCATGCAGGTAGCTCTTTCAAGAATTGCAATGGATTCCAGTGCAATTTATACTGTCAGCCTCCATGGAAGAAACATACAGGGACTGGCACAGAAAATTCGGAATAAATATAAAATCGTGATATTTACGGATACCGTGAACACACCATCTACTATAGCAGACTATATGATAAGATTTGGATTGACTTCATACCGGGCACATGTATTCGAAAATATGGGATACAGCAATGAAAAATCTGGTAGTTATTCCATAGAGGAACTCAAAGGCAGGGAATTTGATCCGCTCAATATAATGATACTCACGGCGGAATCGGAATATAAAATTTCTATGCCCGATGATAGCGGATTTACAAAGAGGAATGGGAATATCACAAAAAAAGAGGTGAGGGATATATCATTATCCGACCTGGATATTGATAAGAATACAATTTTATGGGATATAGGCTCAGGATCGGGATCTCTTGCCATAGCCGCCTCTTTCACCGATACAGAGGGAGAGATATATGCAATAGAAAAAGATGCAGAACTCTGTAAAAATATTCAATCAAATATGGAAATGAGCGGCTGCGATATAAAAATCATAAACGGAATTGCACCTGAGATACTCCATCAGCTGCCTGATCCTGATGCAATATTCATTGGAGGTTCTTCCGGCCAAATCCGGGAAATCATGGATTATTCATATAAAAGGCTAAAAATAGATGGTAGGATGGTTATCAACCTGACGACTATCGAAAATTTCCAGAGGGCCATGGATTATATTAAATCTATGAAATTAAAGGCGGATATCAGTCAAATAAATATATCAAAATTAACTCCTGTTTCGAAATATACAAGGTTTGTACCAATGGATCAGATTTACATAATTAGGGTGGTAAAAAATGAATAAGTTCACGGTTGTGGGACTCGGACCGGGAGACCCTGAACTGGTAACAATGAAAGGATACAGAGCCTTGATGGATGCTGAGATAATTTTTTACCCGAAAACTTCATTGAACTCCGCAGAAAATATACTCAATGGTATGAAAATAGATAAATCCAAGTTGAGGCCCATGCAGTTCCCTATCGGAAATGCAGGAATAAAGGATATTTGCGCCGGATATGGGAAAATTATAACAGAGTCCTGTAAAAGAGGGACCAGAACGGTTTATGCCGTGGAGGGCGAACCAATGCTATACAGCACGTTTCTTGA
>JAKADL010000076.1 GCA_021820565.1 Thermoplasmata archaeon | reverse complement strand
TAAATTTTAATTCCAGAAGATTCTCTGGATATGATGGAAGCATTATTTCCAGTATACATCGAATAAAGGCCGAAATCACAGAAAGCTTTTCTGCGGACAATTTCCAGCTTATCCTTATATGAAGCGTAATTATCTATTTTCCTCCGATTGTTCGGCATATCAAACACGGTGGACGTCCCGCCATAGATGGCTGATATTGTTCCTGTTGCAAAATCCTCCTTATCAGTCTCTCCCGGGTCTCTGAAATGTACGTGGGTATCCGTGCCTGCGGGCATTATAGCATGTTTCAAAACTTTCCTGTCTCCGCTTATATGTTTTTTTATTCCGGTGATTATCCCATTTTCCACACCCACATCCAGTTCCTGAAACGATCCATCATAAAGAAATCTCCCGGAAAATACCTGATCATACATATGGGAATATAACTGGCGATTTAAAATATATTCCTATTAATAACGAAATAGTTATATTAACAGGATAAATAAGTAATAATGAAAGAAAAGAGAATATTTGATTATGTTAGAAACGTTGATTCCATTCTTATAATGAACGGTGGAGAAAACCAGGTAGATAAAACATTTTTTTACCTTACTGCGGCAAAATCCGGTATCTTCGAGGGGTCAATTCTTCATGTCAAACCCGAAAAGGTAACAATCATAACATCCGCACTGGAGGAAGAAGCTGCCAGGGAAACCGGGCTTGAAGTGCTGGTTTATAATAATGGAACGGAAAGAAACGATATAGTTAAAAATATATTCAAAAATGACGTTAATGTTGGACTTAATTATTCAGCACTGACCCTAGATCTGTATAAGCAGTTGATGAAATTGATACCTGATAAAGAATTCATTGATGTTTCGCAATCCATAGATGAAGCAAGGAAGATAAAGGAGGAGAGTGAATTAAAGAATATAAGGGAGGCAGCTAAAATAGCCAGCGATTCCTTTGAGGATTTCACGAAAACTCTCAGGGAAGGCATGACGGAATCTGAACTTGCAGCCAATATAGTCTATGCAATGATGAAGAACGGTGCATCAGGGGAATCATTCAAAACTATTGTCGCCTTCGGCCAGAATTCCGCCATACCACATTATTCACCGGGAAAAGCAAAATTGAAAAAGAATGATTTCGTTTTAATGGATTACGGGGCACTTTATAACCGCTATTGTTCAGATACCACTAGAACTGTTGTTTTCGGCAAAGCAGATGAAAAGCAGAAAGACGTATACGAGACAGTGAAGCTAGCCCAGGCAGAGAGCAAAAAAGCATTGAAGGCTATGGCCAATGGAAAGGATATAGATAGAATAGCTCGTGATATTATAGACGAAAAATATCCTGGGAGATTTATCCATAGCCTGGGCCACGGGGTTGGACTTGATGTACATGACCATCCGGCGCTTTCACCCACACTCGACTTTATTCTCAAACAGAATATGGTTGTTACTGACGAACCGGGAATATATATTCCCGGGTTCGGTGGTGTAAGAATAGAAGATGATATAATCATAAAGAAGAACGGGCACGAAGAGATAACCTCGGCACCACGGGATTTACTAGAACTGTAAAATGATAACCTCAAATTTTTTTGTTGACTTTACCCTCATAAAGGATCCG
Source organism: Thermoplasmata archaeon (assembly GCA_021820565.1). Taxonomy (GTDB): domain Archaea; phylum Thermoplasmatota; class Thermoplasmata; order Thermoplasmatales; family Thermoplasmataceae; genus Ferroplasma. Next base: position 6,190 of record JAKADL010000076.1, on the reverse strand, counting down.
GATAAAATAGAAAGCACGGTAAATTCACTTGAAATAGATAACCGCAGATCCGTAAGGGAAGCACTGGATTACCTTTCAGGCCTTATAAGGAAATATAACAACGAAGAGGAATATAATATTACACTGGGCAAGAAGGCCTTTGCCATAGTCATGTGGATGCTCCGGTATATAAATGAAAATGGTCTTACATCAAGATTCGTAATCACGCAGAGAGATGTATTCGAAAAGGAACTTCACAGAATTTCAAGGGAGGCAAATGAAAATATTATTTTCTACTGCGATAGCGCGGGTATAAATGCAGTTACGGAGGGAGACAACTTTAAAATCCCGTTCGATTTTTTTATCAAAAACAACAGAAAATTATCGGGTTTTAAATACAGGCTGGTTTATCAGAAGTTAAGGGCCGGGGAGATTATAGTCAGCAAGGAACAATTTATACATCTCCTACGTGAGGACTTTGTAGTAAAAATAATGGATATATATAATGAGATATCCCCGGGGGATTCACAGAATATCTTCAGAAAATATATTGATCAGCTCGATCTGATAAAGAAGGAATTTCTGGAAATCAAAGCCAAAAGCACAATATCACTCGGTGATGTTGATTTTACAATGTTTCCCCCGTGTATAAAAACCTATATCACGCAGATGAGGGACGGGGAGAATCTTGCTCATCTCGCCAGATTCACACTGGTAAGCTTTCTACATAATGCAGGTATGACAAACGACGATATGATCGCCCTTTTCAAAACAGTTCCGGATTTCAAGGAGGACCTTACAACTTACCAGGTAAACCATATTACCGGTATAATCTCCGGTACAGAATATTCCCCACCTAAATGTGCGACCCTGCAATCAAATCATCTATGTTATATGGGTGATGACCCCCTGTGCCCGAAGATCAAGCATCCAATGCAATACTATGAACGCAAAAAGAGGGATTCGGCCAGAAAAAGGGATAGATAAATCAGTATTATATTACTGCAATTTTGCTTCTATAATTTTCAATAATGTTGATTTTTTCATATCCACATCAACCACAAACATTTTGGATTCTTCATAGGGTATTCTGGAATAATTTGCATCCCTGATTTCAAATGTCAAATTTATTGACTTCAATATTTGCTCGAGCTTTGCATCTGAAAAATTTTTGGCTTTTTCTCTGCTTATTCTACGCCCAAGCCTCCTGGAAATTCGGGGATTGAAGTATTGCGAATATAAAACTATCATTTTATTAATACTGCATTAACGATTCCATCCTGACCAGGTCTGGAAGTTATTCTTGCATTGCCCTCATCGGTGGATATGATGGTCCCCCTGTTCATTATATTTCTCTGCACATAATGCGGGTCTGCGTTGTTTTCCTTCACGGTCAATATTTTGAGTTTCTTTGTAGTCTTGCTTTCTGGATTGTAGATGTTTGCATACTGCTCCTTCAGCAGAAGAAGTTTTCTGTTTCCACCCATAGTTCTTATGGCCCTTCTTTCGGTGCTACCGACCTTTGTGAAAGATGGCTCTCTTCCGAGTTCATATCTTCTTTTAGAGTGGTTTCTCCGTAATTTTCCACCAGTAAATTTCTTTGTGCTTTTACCCTGATAAATTGTCATATTACCCCTTATTTGATGTAATTATATAAGTTTATTTATCAAAAATGCAACTAATTTTAAAACCCGTTCTCTTTCTAAGTACCGGCAAATATCCGGTGCATAGACATACTTATTTGTAGCAATAACCACAGTAACTGTCAAAATTAGAAATATCAGCTGAAAATTGACAGTGCCTCAAATACAAAAGATAAAAATAAACATAAGCAATGTTAAAAAGCTGTGAATAGATATTCAATAATACTAAGGAATATAAAGGGAGTGTGGCATCTCATTATAGTAGTGATAGCCGCATCACTGGCATATGCTTATTTAAGACTCCTGGTTCCTTTATACATAGGAGATTCGGTAAATGATCTCGTATCCCACAATTATGCAATAATATTGCATTTTGCACTTCTTATTTTTACTGTCACTGTTGCAGCCTCCGTATTTGATTTTCTTATTGATTACATGTCAAATAAAGCCAGTCAGAAATTCGTGTACAATCTCAGGAAAAATGAATTTCATAAATTATTGTCAAAAAATTATGAATATTTCAACAGTAATTCCACCGGAAATATACTGTCAAAATTTACCATGGATATCGAAACGCTCAGGAGGCTTGTAAATATGTCACTTTCAAATCTTTTCAGCGTTACCTTCCTCATAATTATCGCTGGAATAGAACTTACAAGGCTGTATTACGGCTTCACTATAATATTTTTTATCGTAATAGCACCCGTAATTTATTTTACTGTTGTTATGCAGAGGAAGCAGAGAAAATTCTGGAGATCCCTGAGAAATAAATATGGAAAAATGAACAGCATAATAAATCAAAATATCATAGGAAACCGTGTTGTCCGGAGTTTCACTGCTGAGGAGGAGGAAATAAATAGATTTAATGATTCAACGGATTCCTATTTTCAGGATTACCGTGGAATAGCAGGAGTAAGATCACTTTATAACCCTCTACTGACGCTTATCTTGAGTCTTGCAGTCGGTTTTGTTCTTATATATGGTGGTATTGAAAGCATTGATTCAGTAATTACAATCGGCAGCGTCATAGCGGCGGTTAATATATTTACGCTTGTGCTCAGGCCTGTCAGGTTTTATGGCCGGTACATTTCATTCTATGAAAACGGCATGGCAAGCCTTGACAGGATAAATTCAATAAACAGTGATGGTCATGAAACCCACGGTACCCTTACTCCGGATATAAAGGGGAATATAAAGCTAGAAAATCTATCTTACAGATCGGGAGATACGGAAATTCTTGCAGATATAACCGCGGAAATCAGAAAAGGTGAGAGAATCGCTATTGTAGGCGAAACCGGTTCCGGTAAAACTACCCTTGTAAACATTATTTCCGGACTTTTCAAGAATTACACTGGCCATGCATATCTGGATGGAAATGAATTAAAAGACATAGATGACAGGATCATAAGAAAAAAAATAGGGATAGTTTCACAGGACACCACTCTTTTTTCAGGAACAATCAGGCATAATATAACAATGGGAGAGGATTACACTGATCAGGAGGTTAAAAATGCGGCAAGGCTTGCAATGCTTGATGATTTTATTGAAAGCCTTCCATCCGGCTATGAAACACCTGTGGGTGAAAGGGGTATAACTCTTTCTGGAGGACAGAAGCAGAGAGTTGCTATTGCAAGAATAATAATAAGAAATCCGGAAATAATTATATTTGACGATTCAACATCGAATCTTGATGCAGCCACAGAAACCCAATTCCTGAGCACAATCAAGGAATTCATAGCAGGAAAAACAACCATAATTATAAGCCATAAACTCTCATCTGTCATGCTTGCCGAGAAGGCAATTGTAATTGAAAATGGAAGAATCAGGGAAGAAGGTTATATCCCGGACCTTATGCATAAAAAAGGCTATTTCTCTGAATTATTTTCCGCCAGATTCAGGGGTGATACTATTGAATAATTACTTCATACGTCTGATCAGGGAAGTACTCTCATATAGAAGGAATTCCAGCATAATTGTCTCATCCATACTTGCTTCATCGGTGATTGCCATGATTGGCCCGTATATAATCGGCATTGCCACAGATTCAATAATTGCTTTAAGATTCCAAATTCTGATATTTCTCGCGGTGAGTTACATAGCCATATACCTTGTAAATTACCTGGCTGAGAATAAAAGAACAAAATACATGATGAACACTTCGCAGGAAGTTATCAAAAATTTAAGAAACAGGGCGTTCAAAAAACTTCAGTACGTTCCGCTCAAATATTATTCAGGGAAAAACTCAGGACAAATAATAAGCAGGATTACAAATGATGCTGAAACTCTATCAGATTTTCTTACATTCCAGTTACCCCAGGTTCTTGCGGGTATTGCCGGAATCATTGCATCCATAATTATAATGCTGTACCTTGATCCGGTTTTGACCCTTTATGCGATTATTATTATCCCCCTGCTTCTGGGAACAATACTGGTTATGAATAAAAGAATTAAATTCAACTATATAAGTGTGAGAAAACGCATAGCTGAACTGACCGGCAATGTGGGAGAATCCATAAACGGGATAAAAGCAATTAAGAGTTCCGGAACCGAGGAAGTATTCGATAACAATTTTGAAACAGTTAACGCCAATAACTATAGTGCCAACGTGAAAGCCGTTAGATTAACTTCTATATTTTCCAGCATTGTTCAGACCATCGAGGGCCTGGGTATAATGATAGTACTTTATGAGGGCGGAACACAGGTATTCGGAAGGATAATCAGTATAGGAATACTCGTCTCTTTTATAGTGTATGTACAGAGTTTCTTTAATCCCATAGTACAGCTATCACAATTTTACAATTCTTATCAATCATCTTCCATTGCAATTGAAAGAATATACAGAATAATAGATGAGGATGTTGATTATAACACTGGAGGGAATAAAAACCCCGTTTTTAACAACGAAATTTTATTTGAACACGTCTCATTTGCTTATGGCCATGAGATGATAATAAAAAATATATCACTGACTATCAAGAAAGGTCAGAAGATCGCGATAATAGGAAAAACAGGTGCAGGAAAAACAACTCTGTCCGGTTTGATTCTGAATTTTTACAGGCCAGTAGAAGGTCATATTTACATGGATGGGATCGATATCAACGATTTCAATACACTGGAATACAGAAAGCTTTTCGGGGTTATATTACAGGATCCTTTTCTGTTCGAGGGGACAATACTTGAAAATGTAAAGTTTGCCGACCCGTCAATTTCAGAGAATGTGATAGTAAGGAAAATCGATCAACTTGGGCTTAAGAGCGTTCTGGGCCCACTGGGACTGGATGCTGAGGTGGGAGAAAGGGGAACCAATTTATCAGAGGGCCAGAGGCAGGCAGTATCAATACTCCGTGCTTCTGTAAATAATCCCCAGATTATTATAATGGATGAGGCAACCTCCCAGCTTGATTTGAAAAATGAGGGCATCATTCAGCGTGCAATTTTTAAATTCATGGAGGGGAAAACAATAATAATCATAGCACATCATCTGGAAACTATTGTAAATTCTGACTATATTTATTATATTGACCATGGAACCATAATAGAGGAAGGTACACCGGAAAGTTTAATGAACAGTGGCACCAGATTTTATGATTTATATCTGAAAAATAAACTTTTAATATAAATTATTTGTTTTTATTATCCGGTGATGGTATTTTAGAAAGTTTTCCTTTAACCTCATCTGGGGAATATCTTACATCAAGTTCTTTCATTTTTTCCCTGAATGCATCTTCCAAGTCAAAATGTAAATGATCTGCAATTGCCAGGCAGGAAAAAAATATATCAGAAACTTCGTGTTTTATCATTGTTAGGGACTTCATATCTTCTCCAGTTAGGATATGATCCTCAAAATTCTTGTCTCTCCATAGAAATATTTCCATTAACTCATTGGATTCTATGGAACAGTTCATTGCCAGATCCTTCAATGTATGAAATTGCCTCCAGTCTCTTTTATCGATAAATTCTCTTGCAATTTTCTGTAACTCTACCAAATCGGACATAACAAAGAAGGACATTTTGTGATAAATACATTTATGTTTATTATAGAGTAATAGATAACATATCATACCGTGATTAATATTTATGGTAGAATATCCATTATTGTTAATAATTCACAAATTTTCGAGTTAATTTTATTCTCACCTAAATACGCCTTCCAGCATACTCGATTACCTTATACAGGAATACATTAAGGCCTGTGGCACAGATGACTATGACAAATATGTTTTCACTTGGGCAGTGTGAGAAAGTTTAAAGATAAACGATAAGCCAAAGAGCTAATTTTTTTTATAGTTACAGAATTTATCTGATTTCCAAAAAAAAGATTTATAAAAGTTTCTTTTAATTATGCGTTAATAATTATATAATATTAGTCTTATATTATAAAAATAGAATCGTGATTATATAAGCAAATAAAAAATTCCTATACCTTACTGGTTAACAAGTTGAATCTTTATAGCAATGCGGAGGGTCGGATTTGAACCGGCGAACCCCTTTGGGAACAGATTTTGAGTCTGTCACCTTTAGCCTGACTCGGTAACCTCCGCTTTTTAATGTATAGCATTTACAATGTT
>JAKADL010000075.1 GCA_021820565.1 Thermoplasmata archaeon | reverse complement strand
TATGATGACATTTCTTCCGAATACTTCCCTTATAATATCTGCATTTTTATGTGTTCCAAATGTCCTGCCATATACAATTACGTTTGATGATCTTCTCAACAAACTATAGGCCTGTTTCAAATCATTCCTGAATTTTACCGGATCATCAGGCTCGCAGTTCCTTGAAGGTCTCATCCTGGTTGAATGGAAGCTCATATTTTCAGGAGCCATTTTATACATATCGTATTCCAGTGCCACGTTGTTGGCCGGCACTATCATGCCAACCCTTATCATAATTCATAATTTCTTCACCGTTAATTAATTTATTATGGATTTTATTCCGGGAAAATTGAAATATAATAATCATATGTTAAATCATGATTACCTACATAGATGATAATGATGTTAAAAACAACCTTCCTGTAAAAGAATGTGTTGATGAGTTAAAGGAAGCTTTTGTTTCATATGGAAAGGGGGAATCTGACTCTAGCCCCAGGGACAGGATAAATGGAAAAGATTTTGTTTTCAGTACAATGCCCGCACTCTATGAAAGGCGCGGCATAGCAGGATTGAAAACATATATGTATGGAAAAAACGGCTATCGGTTTTTTGTTATACTGTTCAGTACTGAAAACCCTGGCAAACTATTTGCAATGGACGCAAATGTTCTCGGGCAGATAAGGACCGGGGCTATTTCAGCCATGGTTACAACAATGCTGGTAAAGAAAAAGAGAATCAACTATACAATTATAGGATCAGGATTTCAATCCGAATCGCAGTTGAATTCAATTTCAGAGTACTACGAACTGGAAAATGCTTATGTATATTCAAGAAACTTTGAACATGCAAAGAAATTTGCAGAAAAATCTAGAATTAACGTTGAACCTGTTAAAGGCCTCTCATGCCTTAAGGATTCCGACGTCATCGCATCCGCAACAGATACGGTAAAACCAATATTTAACTATTCCATGCTGCCTGAAAATTACCATATAAACCTGATCGGCTCCAATGTTCTGGGTTCAAGGGAAGCAGATAGGGATGTGTTTGAAAACTCCAGGCTGGTAATAGAGGAAAATTCTAAACAATCAGCAATGGAATCATCAGAAATAAGCGATATAAGGGATAGGAGTAAAATAACTACATTGGGAGAATTTATGTTAAACCTTGATAAATACAGAAACAGCAAATCTGTTTTCAAATGCCTTGGAATAGGATTGGAAGACCTGGCTGCAGGGTATATTATCCTTAAAAATATGTCATTGCTATAATTAACACCAGTTTTCTTCAACTTTTATGGCATATATCTATACGTGGCTATTCATCTGCTATTTCAGAGGATGCAGGAATTTCTGTAATAATTTCCCAATTGTTGTATTAGTATGACACGCGCAGTATTCTCACTGCCATACCCAGCTCATTCAATCATATAGAATTCATATGGGAAAGCATTAATAAATTCAGAATATTATTTAAAGAAATTGATAAAATAGAGTTTTCTTAAATTTTCAAAAAGTTTAACTTTCGATAAAAGCGGGGTAAAAAACTTTTTTTATATAAGTATAAGCTATCATCAATAAATTCATTGATAACATAGAGTTTATAATTATACAGAATTAGGGGCACAATCCAGTAGATGAGCCCTATGCGTGATAACTATAAGTCCCGGTATATATGGATACCATGAGTAACACCGGTGTTTCGCTCAATTATACACACCAAAGTTTAAATATTTCAAATATTTATGTCTCTATGGCTAACGGAACTCTAAATAGAGGGAGTATCGGTTTCTGGGGAGTTGTTTTTATTTCGATGGTTGCAATTTTTCCTGCAAATATCTACATTATCTCATCCACAACAGCCCTGACATATGCAGGTGAAGCTGCTCCTCTGACATTCATCATAGGTACGGCGCTTATGTTCCTCAATGTTATAGCAGTCTATATTTTCAGCACAAAGATAGTCAATGCCGGTGGATACTACAAGTTTGTGGAAAAAGCAACAGGAAATGCAGTGCTATCCAGAAGCACCGCATGGATTCAATTTATAGCCCAGATGGGCCCTGTGATCATATCTGCAACGGTGTTTGGATGGCTTATCCCTGTAACCGCAAGCGCTCTATTTGGTGTAACACTGCCTTTCTGGGTGCCATTCGTAGCAAGTTTCCTGGTGCTGTTATATGTTTTCTTAATCAGTTACTTTGGGGTTAAGTTATCTACAAGGATAAGCATAGTAATTGGAATTCTTGAAATTGTCTTTGTCCTTGCGGCTGGAATCTATATAGTATCACATACACAATACAACTCACTTGGTACTTTCAACATAAAGAATTCCAGTGGTGGAATAGATGGGTTCTTTGTTGGCATGGTGACGGGTCCACTAACCGCATACATAGGTTATTCGGCTGTTGTGCAATTCAGTGAAGAGGCAAAATTTTCTAAGACAGTTATGAAAAAGGCCATAGTTACATCTATCCTCATAGCTGCAGTATTCGAAACTTTCATGATGTATTCAATAACAGTGGGAACATCTCCATCACACCTTGCAGCCCTTTCATCAAGTTATGCTCCTGCGCTGGTTCTTACCAGGGATTACATGGGATTAGGCTTTGCGCTAACCGTGCTTATTGTCGCATTGCTGGGCCAGATAACTTCACCGCTAACATTTGGAAATTCAGCTTCCAGGGTTGTTTATGCTCTTGGGAGGGATAAGATATTTCCTGAATCCTTTGCTAAGGTGCATAAAAAATATAAAAGCCCTGTCATAGCTATCACATTCGTTTTTATCTTTGCAGTGATTGCCAGTGTTATTACACAGGCATTCATGGTTTATCGTTTCGGTATTCTGACAGGAATGTTTGATGCTATTGTATTCTGGTCTATAATACTGACATTTACAAATCTGCTGTACCATGCCATAGTAAACCAGAGCCTACCTTTCCTCATGAAAAAACTCAAGCAACTAAATGTGGTGAAGCATATTGTTGCCCCAACAGTCGGTACAATCACAATCATAATAATTTTCTACTACACATTTCTGGGTATTGCCCTGCCTATAGCATATGACATACCGGTGATCATAGTATGGATATTAATTGGAATTTTTGTGGCATACAGGAAGAGAAATGTGGCAATCAGCAATGAGGATATGGGAGATAGTGTTTAAAGACCTTCTATCAATTCCCTTATTTTTTCAATCGCATTTTTAAGAACATTATTTTCTATATTTAGAGGAGGAGATATCCTGATTGCGTCGCCCATTGCTGTAGCAAAAATGCCTGATGAGACGAGCTCGTCTGAAAAATTTGTTGCTTCACTTTTTGACCGGAATCCTATCCCACATATAAGCCCCGAGCCTCTTAGTCTTTTACCTGATATAGGTTCTAGAATGTCCCCTATCATTTTTCCCTTTCTGGAAACCTCTGCTAGAAATGACGAATCCGAAACATGATCGAGTATAACCGATGCAAGGCTAAGTGAAAGTAGATTTCCAGAAGTTGAACCATAAACCCCATTCCTGAGGCTAAGCAGGAATTTACTTTTGCTTGCAATTTCATGATTGAATAATGTTATACCCAATGGAAGCCCGCCACCTATTGCTTTTCCAACAATCACCACATCTGGCAACGCACCCGAGTAGAGCTGGTATGAGAACACTTTCCCTGTTTTTCCCATGCCTGTGTATGATTCATCAACGCAAACAATCAGATTAGGGAATTCTTTTGCCAGGTCTGCAAAGAAATCAGGATAGACAGAATGTATGCCACTTTCTACCTGTATAGGTTCCACTATTATGGAAGTTGAACCTGCATTTACTAAATCCCTTATACGATCCATTACATCATTTCCAGTTGGGAACGGTATTTCAAATTCTCTGCCATACTTTAATAAATCGTACCTATTTTTGTTAATATACTGTCCTGATTTACCATGATATGCACCTTTTACTGTTATCACAGGCCCGAGTTCTGAAAGGGTAGTCAGGGCTATATCACACGCCTCGCTACCGGAGGACGAATACACGCCGGAGGATTCATGCATGCCTGTTAGTTCTGAAAGCCTTAAAATGACATTTTCTGCTGATTTGTTGTATGAGACAGTTAGAGGGTAATGAATGGGTTTTGTGGAAATATGTTCGTATATAGCATTTATTATCTCCGCGTTCATCTGACCAAGTATATTGTTTGATTCCGAAAAATTTACCAATTTATTTCCATCACTGGTGAAAAGATAGGAACCTTTTCCTCCCTGGAACGTTATAGCCATTATATCATATTATGGAGTACTATAGAAATATATTTATTACCAGCAATAAAAGATCCATTGGCAACATAATAATTTTATTTTAATAACACATTAATCCTCATTTTTATTATCATGGTTAAGAACGGAATTTTATAGCCGTTTTGCATAATTCTCAATGATTGAGAGTATTTTTTTCCACTTTTCCATTCTTAACTACAAGAACAACGTTTTCAGGCCTCAGAAGTGATACATCCTGCATCGGGTCTCCTCTTACTGCTATGAAGTCTGCTTTCTTCCCCCTCATCAATCTTCCAATATCGGATCTGCCAACACAATCTGCTGCCACAGATGTAATTGATTTAAGTGCATCAAGCGGCCCTACAACTTCAGATATATAGACAGCCTCCCGGTAGTTTTGTCCGTGGGGTTCATCGTCACTGCCTACATAATCTGTGCCTGCAGCTATTTTAACACCTGAACTGTATGCGAGCTGTATATCCTTTTCCAGATGTGTCTTTATCATGGCATCCCTGTAGTGGTTTACATCTGTACGTTTCACCTTATATACTGACAATGTAGGAACGTAATACATTCCTTTATGTACCATTTTATTGACGTGGTCTTCCGTTAGTTCCAGCCCATGCTCAACGCTGTCAAAATTTGCGTCTATGGTATTTGTGATTGCATCCTTTCCATATGCATGTGCAGTGGCCTTTATATGCGCCCTGTGTGCTTCATCTGCTATTGCAGAAAGTTCTTCCACTGTAAATTCTTCCTTTATCAACCCACCTCCAACAAAGCTCCTGGATGCATATGCCTTTATCACTTCAGCTCCCTTGCGAAGGTTCATCCGGACAGCTTTTCTGCATTCCCAGGGACCATCACAATAATATGAATATGAGAGTTCCCTTGCTACCTCCGGCGTAAACATTTTAGGGTCATCATCTCCACCGGTTTCAGCAAGTGAAAAACCAGCAGATATTATCCGTGGCGATTTTATCATCCCAATTTTTTCAGCCTTCCCCATGTCAAGCGACACTTTATCTCCCAGTGTTCTTATTGTAGTAAATCCCCCGTTTAATAATTTTTGGGCATCCTGATAAGATCGTAATGTAAGGAGCACATCAGAAGTAAGAATCCAGTCCATTAAAGACCTGGTAGGTGTTCCAAAAAAATGTGTATGTACATCTATAAGCCCAGGCAAGAATGTGAGCCCATCATAATCCTTATCACTGTTCTTAGTTTCTTCAACGTATTCTATTTCTCCTGTTGACTCATTTACTTCCATCTCTGCCTTTTCATGAAAGTGTTCTCCATCAAAAATTCTTCCACTGTACCGCATTATGTTATATTAATCGGTACTATAAATCTCTATCCGGCAGGTTAATAATTATGTTTGCCAGTACATTTACTGGACTTATAGCAGAGTATGCCAACAGGGTATTACTTTTAATTTTTTCATAGCTAATATAGATTACCTATAAATTGGTAGAGTTAAGATTTAAAATACCTTTATAATATTTCCATAGATGTTTCTTTACGACTATGGCTTAGGCATCCTGCTGGGACTGTCACTTGCAGGCCCTCCCGGTTCCGTAAATTCAATTATTGCAAACGAAGCGCTGAAATCCCCGCTTCATGGCACACTGGTAGGTTTAGGCGCAATGACTGCGGATTTAACATTTTTTGCCATAGTATTTCTGACCAATGGAATCATAAGCCCTGCAATTCTGAAAGTTATATACATAATAGGTGGTATTTTCATGCTTTACCTGGGCATATCGATACTCAGGTCAAAAATGCCATCAAAAACAAGGAAAGGCAATTATGTTTTAGGTGTAACCATGGGATTGACAAACCCTTTTCAGATAATATGGTGGTTTACAGTTGGATTCTTCCTGCTCAAAGAACTGAGCATATTTTCCATTACCGGTTTATATTCCGGAATTGTAGTGTGGACAATAGTATTTCCATATGTTGTATGGCGCTTTGGAACAGGCTATGAAAAATACATTAAAATTGTTTCTGCAGCTATAATATTTGCATTTGCAATATACATACTGTTCGATGGATTGCACCTGATATTGAAATAATTATTCCCTGATTACACGTTTTCCATTAATTGAATACCTTTTTGTAATCAGCAAATTTATTGAATATACCAGTGATTTGTGTTCCTCTTCATGTATCTTTTCTTCCAGTGACTCCGGTGTATCACTGTCAGATACTTCAACAACCCTCTGGTCTATAATAGGCCCATTGTCCACATCCTTTGTGGCAAAATGAATTGTACAGCCGGAAAACCTTGCCCCTGATTTTATAACAGCCTCATGGACTTTTCCCCCGTAAAAGCCTTTGCCGCCAAAAGCAGGCAATAATGATGGGTGGAGGTTTATCATTTTGAAAGGATATGAATCTATTATATTATCCGGAATTATTTTCATGTATCCATCCAGAAGTATTAAATCCGGATTTTCTGCAGCGAGAATCTCAGATATAATATTGTTATAATCTCCTGTTTTGCTGTCTACCAGTACAGGCATTATACCGTTATCCCTTGCCCTCTGGAGTACATACGCCCTCTTATTATTGCATATTAATTTTGATATCTTTGCATCATTTATGACGCCATTATCTATTGCATCCACGACTGCCTGAAAATTTGACCCGTTTCCAGATGCAAGTACAACAATATTATACATAGCATGGAATTGCCTTTTGTTTTAAAAATTATTTGATATTATAATTGTTTTTAAAAATCATTAAAAATATTTAAATTTCCTTCCTAAAGGATTTATGAAAATAAAAATAAATGTTTAATCTCCAAGCTCTTTTAATTCTTTTTTGGAGAATAATATTTCTTTTAGTTCCCTGTCAAGTTCCGGGTCATTTCTCCTGAGGTATTCAAGCAGCAATGAGAAATGTTCCTTTTCATCATCCCTGTTATGCTTTATTACTTCCTTCAATACAGGGTCTTTTGATGCATCCAATCTTTCATCATAGAACATTATCGCCTGCATTTCCTCTATGAGTGATTGCCTTGCCCTTGACATATCCTTTGTCTTTTCATCTAAACTACTTTCTGTTTCATACATCGGCATTTAATCCACCTCCTTCATTCTTGATACTTCCTTTGCTTCTTTCACTTCTTCTTCAGGAGCATCACGGTATGTTAGCCACCAGGCATATCCCTTATATTTTTTTAATCTTTCCGGTATATCGCTCATAGTTGCCGGTGGTGGGATAATAAATTTCCCCTTCATTAATTCATTGTCAGGCCAGTTTGCAGGTGTTGCTACCTTATATTTGTCAACCATCTGCAGTGCTTTAATCATCCTCAGAATTTCAGATATATTTCTTCCTATCTCCAGGGGATAATAAAGTATAGCCCTTACCACTGCTTTGTCATCCACAATAAATACTGCCCTGACCGTAGATGTTGCAGATTCAGCATGTATCATGCCCAGCGATTTTGCAACATTTCCCATCGGATCCGCTATTATTGGGAATTTAACATCTATTTTTAAATTGTCATGTATCCAGTTTATCCATTCCATATGGGATATTTTTGAATCAACACTTAATCCTATTAACTCAGCATTCAATTTGGTGAACTCATCATTTCTCTGTGCAAATGAAAAGAACTCAGTGGTGCATACTGGAGTAAAATCTCCGGGATGGCTGAATAGGACAAACCATTTTCCTTTGTAGTCGTCAGGCAACTTCTTGCTTCCCTGTGTT
>JAKADL010000074.1 GCA_021820565.1 Thermoplasmata archaeon | reverse complement strand
CAGTGTACACCGATAATGCCTTTTTAAGCTCGAAGGCCAGGCCAAGATAGTCAACAACCAGACCTCCGGGCTTATCCCTGAAAACCCTGTTGACCCTTGCTATGGCCTGCATCAGTGTATGCCCCTGGATGGGCTTGTCTATATACATTGTGTTCAGGCTGGGCGCATCAAATCCGGTAAGCCACATATCCCTTACAATTACTAGTTTTAAGGGATCCTCAGGGTCCTTCATCCTCTCTGCAAGGTGCTGCCTCCTCTCCCTGTTTCTGATGTGCTTCTGCCAGTCCGGCCCATCTGCTGCGGATCCGGTCATTATTACCTTTATAGTTCCCTGGTCGTCATCCTCATTATACCATCCAGGCCTTAATTTAACAATTTCATCATGCAGATCTACTGCTATCCTCCTGCTCATGGCAACGATCATTGCCTTGCCGTCCATCACTGCAGATCTGGATTCCCAGTGTTCAACTATATCTTTCGCTATAATTTTTATCCTGTTGGGGCTGCCCACAACAGCCTCCACCCTGGCCCACTTGGTCTTCAATTTTTCTCTTTCAGATATCTCCTCTCCCTCGGTGATCTCATCAAATTCCTCATCTATATGTGGCCTTTCCTCGGGCTTGAGATCAATCTTCGCCAGCCTGCTTTCATAGTATATCCGGACAGTGGATCCATCCTCCACGGCCTGCTGGACATCGTATATGTCAACGTATTTGCCGAAGACCTGTGGCGTCGATCTGTCCTCCTTTTCTATAGGTGTCCCCGTAAATCCTATGAAGGTTGCATTGGGAATAGCATCCCTCAGGTACTTGGCATACCCGTATTTGATATCTGCCCTATCCCGGGATATGTCAGCCCTGAAGCCGTACTGGCTCCGGTGTGCCTCATCTGCAATTACAACAATGTTTTTTCTTTCTGATAGCAGGGGAAAATCATTTCCATTCTCTGGAAGGAATTTCTGTATGGTGGTGAAGACAATGCCCCCTGATGCAACATTTATCAGTGATTTTAATGATTCCCTTGAATCTGCCTGCCTTGGCTCCTGCCTTAAAAGCTCCTGGCACCTTGCAAATGTGCCGAATAGCTGGTCATCAAGGTCATTCCTGTCTGTCAGGACAATTACAGTGGGATTCTCCATCTCCGGATCCAGGACAAGCTTGCCGGTGTAAAATACCATGGTAAGGCTCTTTCCGGATCCCTGTGTGTGCCACACTATTCCGGCCTTATGGTCAGAATCAATAGCCTTTACTGTTGATAATATGGCCTTGTTGGCTGCATTGTACTGCTGGTATGCTGCCACCTTCTTTGATATCTTAACAGAACCGTTTGCTTTTTCCATTTCATATACAATGAAGTTTCTGACAACGTCCATAAGCACTTCTGGAGTTAAAAGGCCCTTTATGAGTGTTTCAAACTGTGTAAGGTCCTCTGGCCTCCGGTAATCAATGGTTTTCCACTGCGAGTACCTCTCCCTTGGCGAGGTAATGGTGCCGTATCTTGAATCAATGCCGTCGCTGATTATGCATATTTCATTGAATCTAAATATTGAGGGAATTTCATTTATATATGTCTGGATCTGCCTGTAAGCGGACCATATTGTTGCATTCTCATCCTCCGGATTCTTTAACTCTATGATCACAATGGGAATTCCGTTCACAAATAGAACTATATCAGGCCTCCTTTCATGCCTGTTCTCTATGATGGTAAACTGGTTAACAGCAAGAAATTCATTATTTTCCATGTGGTTGAAATCAAATATAAAGATATTGTCATGCTTAATCGATCCGTTTTTCTTCCTGTACTCCACATCAATGCCGTTGACCAGAAGATTATGGAAGTAATGGTTATTTGATACTGTATCCTGGCTGTTATTCTTTGTTATTTTTCTTATGGCCTCATCGATTGCCTCATCGGGTATCTCTGGATTGATCAGCCTAAGACTTTCTTTGAGTCTGCCAGGAAGGATCGGATCTGAGTACTCTCTTTCCTGATCGCTTCCGCCGGGTGAAATATCCGGACCGTATTTTACGGAATAGCCTATTTCGGAAAGAACTTTTAAGAAAAGTTCTTCAACGTCAGATTCAATCATACGCTTAGTCATTTAATCCTCCACGGGAACTCTAATTTT
Organism: Thermoplasmata archaeon; assembly: GCA_021820565.1. Classification (GTDB taxonomy): domain Archaea; phylum Thermoplasmatota; class Thermoplasmata; order Thermoplasmatales; family Thermoplasmataceae; genus Ferroplasma. The sequence continues at coordinate 6,064 of JAKADL010000074.1, read as the reverse complement.
CCCGGAAATCAGTTTTGGCAAAGCCAAATCCCTTATATTTCTGAGTGAACTTATTTGTTCCCTTCTGTTGAATATTGAATCAGTTACATTTTTACTAAACTCATTAAATTTTAACAAAATCTCCTCGCTTGGTATTAGTATTCTTTTTGTTTCTATCCTTTTCTTATCAGCATGGGGTATTGAAGTTCCAGTGGTATTGTCTATAATTTCTGCTTGAAGTCTTTTTAGACAATAATATATATAGAAATTTGATAAACTTTCATTTTTAGCAGTTATAGAGGCTATTGTTGAACCCAAAATACCTTCAAACCCTAACTCCACTCTACCAGAACTTGCGCCATCCATTACCATTATAGGGTAATATTTTTTAATAAAATTCATACCTATTGCATTACCATATATAGGTTCATTTCCATCTAACATATTTATGAGTATTAAGGGTGCGAAACTATCTCTTAATTCGGACGAAATTTCACTAGGTTTCTTTCCTTTAGTAAATTTTATTGAGTCCCCAAGAGCACTAATTTTCCATCCTTTTGGTATCCGCCCAAGCTCAGAATCAACCATTTCCCCTCCGCTTGACTTATATGGCTTTCCCTCTTCATTTGGGAATTCAAAGTCAATGAACCAGTGCTTGAATATTGCCTGCGCAATGTCTTCCAGGGTTTTATTCATCTTCTGGTCGAGTTCAATTTTTGCATCAAGATCTGATAGGATCTTGGCTATGGCTTTTTGGTCCCTTAATGATGGAATTCCGATAAAAAGGTCATCAAAAGTTTTAATTGTAATTGTTTGAAATACAGTACCGTAAGAGAGAGCATTTATTTCAGATAATATGTTTTTCATGGCATAGAATATAAATAATTTATCTTGCTGTGAATTTACTTCTAAACCGTAACAAGTCTGATTAAACGCCATTGGTTTGTCCAAAATCGCAATTTTCCCTACTGTACCCCTAGCTGTTATGATTATTGTCCCTTTTGGGTATACTTCTACATTACTTTGTTCTATTGCTTTTTTTGTTATGCTCCTTTCAGTTTCTTTTATAAATCTACCTTCGCAATTAGAAACATCTTTTGCCGTAACCCACTTAATATCGCCATTCCAGAATTCAGTTACACTTGTCCTTGGGGTTCCTCCAAGGTGTATCGTGCAGAGTTCACTAACTCTTTTCATATTTAGGTATGACAGGGTACTCTCAGAAACACTCAAATCCGATCCTCTCCAGATTCTTTTTTATTTCATCATCCAGCCTTGCACCTTCTTCCATCTGCTGCTTCAGATCAGAAACCAGTCTCTGCATCTTCTCCTCGAATTCCTTATCATCCTCTTCCCCCTCTTCTATTCCAACATACCTGCCTGGAGTAAGAACATAGCTGTTCTTTCTGATCTCATCAGTATCTGAGGATTTGCAGAATCCCGGAATATCATTGTATTCCCCGCCTTCACCCCTCCATGCATGGTATACTGAGGATACCTTTTTTATATCATCATCTGTAAGAACTCTATGCCTTCTGTCTATCATCGTGCCCATGTTTCTTGCATCAATGAATAACGTTTTTTCTCTCCTGTCCCTGAATTTATTATTTTTCTTATCCTTGGTGAGAAACCAGAGGCATGCCGGAATGCCTGTATTGAAAAACAGCTGCGGGGGCAATGCAACCATACAGTCTATGAGATCAGCCTCAATAATATTTTTCCTGATTTCACCCTCATTAGATGTATTGGAGCTCATTGATCCATTGGCCAGAACGAAACCGGCAATTCCTGATGGTGCCATATGGTAAATGAAATGCTGGACCCATGCAAAGTTTGCGTTTCCTTCCGTAGGTATGCCGTATTTCCATCTAACGTCGTCCTTCAGGAGATCACCCTTCCAGTCTGAATCGTTGAAGGGTGGATTTGCCAGTATAAAATCTGCCCTGAGATCCTTATGGGCATCGTTGAGAAAACTCCCCTCATTGTTCCATTTCACCTGATCAGAATCAATATTCCTTATTGCCAGATTCATCTTGCACAGTTTCCATGTTGTCTGGTTTGATTCCTGCCCGAATATATGTATATCATCAATTCTTCCCTGGTGTGCCTCTATGAACTTCTCGCTCTGGACAAACATTCCGCCTGATCCGCAGCAGGGATCCAGAACCCTTCCCCTGTAGGGCTCGATCATCTCAACAAGAAGCTGTACTATTGATTTTGGGGTATAGAACTGGCCACCCTTCTTTCCCTCGGCGTCAGCAAACTGCCCAAGAAAATATTCATAAACCCTTCCAAGGAGATCCCTGCTTCTGGCCTGGCCGGTTCCAAGGGTAATGCCCCCGATAAGGTCGATCAGTTCACCTAGCCTCTGCTTATCAAGGGCCGGTCTTGAATAATTAGTAGGCAGCACGCCCTTTAAGGATGGATTATCCCTCTCAATGGAGTCCATGGCATCATCAATGAGTTTGCCTATTGTTGGCTGTTTGGCATTTCTCTGAATGTAATCCCATCTTGCATCTGGGGGAACCCAGAATATATTCCTTGCAATGTATTCATCACGATCTTCAGGATCAGAAAAATGTTCTTTATCATTCTCCAGTTCTTTATAAACCTCAGTAAAAGAATCTGAAACATATTTAAGGAATATGAGGCCGAGCAAAACATGCTTGTATTCTGCAGCATCCATGTTGCTTCTTAATTTATCAGCAGAAGACCACAGCCTCTTTTCGAGGTCGGAATCAGGATTATTCATAAAGACAATATGTTTTGAAACGTATAAATTTTTAGGTTTAATTTACGTTTCATTACGACAAAAATAATCCAATGAGGTTAATGTGTATTTCTCCTGATCATAATTTCCAGGTATTAATGGACATAATTACAAATTATTACTATTCAGTATTGCAATAAAATCCTCAACGCTTATGCTCCTTACAAGATTGCCATCCTTCAGTATATCTGCATATTTCTGATTGAAAAGGTACTCCTTGGCATTAACTGAAAATCCATTTCCACCTATAACCAGATAGGCCATGCGATACTTATCAGATTCCTTTATAATCTTTATTAAAGATGCTATTTCATAAATAACCTTCTGTTCGGCTGTGCCCGGAACCTGCTGCCATTTTAAACTGACTATGATTGAATCATTTATAACAAAATCTGCCTTATACCTGTTATTGAATAGCTGGCTTCCAATAAATATCTGCTTCTCATAGTTATAATTATTGTACTTTAACAGGCTCTCTATCATTATCTCCTGGCCTGTCCCTGTCCTGGTGCCTGATCCACCTGGCATTATAAAACACCGTAGTTTGTTATTATTAATTCCTTGACTGGATCCCTTTTAGTCCCCACTGAATTTATGTTTCTCCTGGCATCTACTTCTACCAGGTTAAAACCCTTATACAGTTCCTTTATGAATTCTGTGCTTGAATTGGATTCCATTACGTAAACGCCTTTTTTGGAGAGTTCCCTAAATGTTTCTGAAAGCCTCTCCTGATCCCTTTCATTGAATCCTGAATGTGTGTATCCTGTAAAATATGATGTTCTGCTTAAGGGCATGTAAGGCGGATCAAAATACACAAAATCACCCTTAGATGCATTCTTGACTGCTATTCCAAAATCGGCATTCATTACAGTGCATGACTGCAATATCCTGGAAAGTGCCATTATATTCTCAGGGGATGGCATTCCTGGATTGGTATATTTTCCGAATGGCACATTGAATTCGTTATGAGAATTGACCCGGTAAAGGCCATTATAGCCATGTCGGTTCAGATAAATAAGAATGGCGGTTCTCTCTACAGGATTGCTGCTTGAATTGAATAGCTCCCTGGCCTTATAGTAATCTTCTTTATTGTTCCTGAATCCTAAATTATCTAATTCATCTATTAGCTGCTGTGGATTTTCCCTTATGGTTTTGTATAGATTGTACAGATCTGTGTTTGTATCTGAAATTATAGCATCCTTAATCCTATTTAATGAATACAGCGATATGAGCAGGGCTGCACCGCCTATAAATGGCTCATAGTATGTATTGAATTTATCCGGAATATTTTTGAGGAGAACAGGAAGGAGCTGCCTCTTTCCACCTGCCCATTTCAGAACTGGCTTGTAATATTCATTTAATAATGATTCCATGCTGAGATTACCTGTTATAAATATATCAGTTTGTTATATAAATTTCTATTGGTTATTCAGCAAAATACCAATTATGAAATATGATAAAAATCCAATGTTTTAAATTTGAAATTTATATATCATATATGGAAATGGTAGATCCACTGGATATCAGGCATGGGAATAAAATTCTTCTATTCTTACTTGAAAGAGGCGAAATCAAAAAAACCGATTTACTTGAAATTATGAGTTCTTCTGATTCTCTAAGTAGAAGTTTGCTGGATCTTATCAATGCCGGGCTTATTGAATCGAAAACTGAGATTCTTGGTAGAAAGGTCATTCTGACAAAATTAACTCCACTAGGGAAAAAGGTTGCCGACCAATTGAAAAAGGCGGATGATATACTAGCAGGTTATAATAATAGGAAGGATCAAGAAATGGCCAGTATACAACCCTTATATAATAGAGGAAAGCAATGCTATTTATGCCGTTCTCAAAATCCTGAAAGAGCAAAATTCTGTATGAATTGTGGGGAAAGGCTGGAATAAAGGTTGTGTACCATATTCTGTGTAAATATAAATCCCCTGTTAATAATGAATTGATCATTAAATGATAGGCAAAAAATTATTTTAAGCCTATACCATAATAAAATATAACATGGAAGAGATAATAAATCTCATGGAATGGAAACATTTTGTTTGGCAATTAATGATCAAATAATTATAATGATTTTTAATTCCGGGACAGTATCAAAAATAATTTTGAGAAAAAGTTTTGAGAAAATGAGAAAATGAAAATTCTCAAAATGATTCTCAAAATTCAAAAATGCAGAAAAACCCTTGAAAACACCCACTTTACGTAATGAGATATCTCCTTACGTTAAGCCGATTAAAGCAATTTTGAGACAATTTTGAGACAATTTTGAGAATTCTCACAATTTTTCTCAAAATTAGGAAAAACCCTTGAAAACACTGGATTTTAATTTTGAGAAAACGGTTTTTCATTGAGAATTTTCTCAAAATTATGAAGACCATTGAAAACACTTGTTTTCACGATTTTCCTTAAAACTATTTCCCCTTATAAAAATTTGTCCATAATAATAACAAACAACCTTCAGTTTAATTTTTTGTGAAGAATAAATCTAAGTTTTATTTTCATAGGCGAATATTATTATCTTATTTATAATATTCGTTATTTTTTCTCGAATTCAATGAACAACGGAGGCCTCTAACATTATCCTATTTAAATATTGTTATATTATTCCAGTTGTCATCGCACTTGTTATCCAATTTGTCATTATAAAATAACAGCTATAATGACATTTACAATGCCAAGCATAATGACAAATTTCATTGAATAAGGTAGTTTTGATAAACTTTCTCAAAATTCCATGACATAGTATTTCTAATGGTTTCCAACATTTTCTCAAAATTATTTTGCACTTTCTCAAAATTGTCTCAATGGATTCTCAAAATTGCCTCAAAATTAAAAATTCAATTAAATTCAAAAAAATCAAAATTATAATGTAATACCTTTACTAAAGCAAATTGCATAATTAGTATTCCTTCAGTGATTTATTGTACTCATTGTGGAAACAAACCTTTAACATCATTCCTTCTACAATACTCCCACGGTTTACGACTCTTAAATTAAGATTTGAGCTAAAAATAATGGGTTTTACTGTCATAAAAAATCAATCCAGTATCTTACTATACAGGGGATTTGCACTGACCTTGAATTTCTGGCAAAATGAATTATACAACTCCTATGAAAAATCTATACTTAACAATCTTTTATGCCTCCCCGGTATATTAAATTTGCTGAATTGTTATTCACATTACTATTTTTAGCAACTCTTCTCATGTTGTTTATCTTCTTTAATGACAGTTCTTCAAGCCTTTTAAAGTATAATTCATCAGGATTGGCTGTTTCACTTCTTTCCCTTTCAATGTATCTTACATTG
>JAKADL010000073.1 GCA_021820565.1 Thermoplasmata archaeon | reverse complement strand
GGTATCATAAAAATACTCTGGACTATCTTTATATGTTTTCGGTAGATATCCACATAATGTACATACTTGGATATGATGTGGGTGGAACAAAAATTTCAACCGTCATCGGGAATGAAAAGGGGGAAATTATCGGAAAACTTGTACGTAGAACCGTTAAAGAGTACGGGAAATCCGGGATTACACAGCAACTAATCTCAATGGGCGAGGATCTGATAGAGAAAAAAAACATAGATAAAGTTTCAAAGATCGGCATAATATTTGCCGGCCCGGTAGATTCGGAAAATGGTAAAATAATATCATCCCCGAATATAATCGGGTTAAAGAATTATAATATTACAGAGGAACTTAAAAATCATTTCAAGGTTCCGGTTTATCTACAGAATGATGCAATTGCATCTACTATTGCAGAGAAACTTTATGGCTCGGGCAAGAATTATACAAATTTTGTATATATGACCCTGAGTACAGGAATCGGTGGTGGAATTTTTATAAACAACCGGCTTTATAAAGGGTCACACGGCATGGCCGGTGAATTCGGACATATGGTAATACTCCCCAATGGACCAGTATGCGGGTGTGGAAGAAGAGGATGCCTTGAAGCACTGGCCAGCGGCAGGGGAATAACCAGGAGGGTTGTAGAGAATATCAGTGCAATCAAAAATTCCACAATATTTTCCGATATGAATCCGGCTGACATAGATGCAAAGGAAATATTCGCTGCAAAGGCTTCAGGTGATATGTTTGCCCAGTTAATTGTTGAAGAAACTATATACTATCTTGCTGTTGGTCTCGTAAACATAATAAATGCGCTTGACCCTGATGCAATTATAATCGGAGGTGGCATATCACGTGAGGGGGATAACCTGTTCAAACCCTTGCGACTTGCCGTAAAGGAGGAAATGAAATCCATGAAAAGGCCAATAAAGATAATAAAGGCACTGGAGAACGGAGCTGACCTCGGGTGTATTGCCATAACTGAATACAAAGAGGATTGAATTAATTTATTTTTGAATCATTTTGATTGCCTTTTCAGGGCATGATACAACGCAATCGCCGCATGATTTGCAGAGGTCAAGATGCAATGGTGATCCCACCAGGTTTTTATGGGCCTTTGCCTTGATTTTACCCGCAAATGTCAATCCGGATATCTCTTCACGGGTTCTAGGCCTCAATTCAAAAACGCTATACGGGCATATAGATACACATTCTCCTTTCGCCTCACATTTAGACTGATTTACCAGCGGTATAGTTCCGTTATTCCGGCATGATTCCTCTTTTCCCATCCACGTAAATTATAGCCGCCATTTCAATGTTTCTATATCATTTGGATACTGAATATATTATGCAGTGAGAAATATCACGTACCATAATTAAAATTCTAAATATTATAAAATACAAAAGATTAAATAATTTTAACGGCTAGTATTTATGTGGTGTTCTGGTGTCTGTTTATAATGCTGTGGTTTTAAGGTCAATCAAGAGGAATATATCAAGGGTAAAGAATAAAAAATTACCCACGATAGCAGGTCATAAGCTGCTATATGAGTGCAATTTAAGGTGCAAAATGTGTCCTTTCTGGAGGAGACCGGATAGTAAATTATTATCCATGGATCAGGAAATTGCAATGATGGAAAAATTAAAGGAGGCTGGTGTTTCATACCTTGGCTTCGAGGGGGGAGAGCCACTATTAAGGAATGATACTCCGGATATACTGAAAGAAAGCCATAAAAGATTTCACACATCAATGGTAACCAATGGCTGGAGGCTAGAGAAAAAAATAAAGGATATTTCCAATTCACTTGATTTTCTTTTTGTTTCTATTGATGGCAATAAGGAGGTGCACGATACCATGAGAGGCATGAGCGGTTCATTTGAGCATGCAATAAGGGGAATAAACGCATCAAAGCATGCAGTTCCTGTAGCCATGAGCTCTACTATAACCAGAGAAAATATAGATACAGTACCGGATATACTTGATATAGGGAATGACCTTGATGTTCCCATAAATTTCCAGATTGAATATGATTATTCCACAGCAGAGAAGATTTCACCGGAGAAGGATAAACTACTTTCTGTCCTTAACATGCTCATTGATAATAAGAGAAACGATGGGCCGATCATGAATACCGTCCAGTATTTTGAATCGATAAAGAATTCATGGTTTTATGACGTAAAATGGGAATGCAGGCCATGGTTAACCATTAATATAGACCCGGAGGGGAGAGTAGTAACGCCATGCTATATAATAAACGAATACTCCGGATCAGACTATATATGGAATCTGGATATCAAGAAAATGTGGAATAGTTTTGACTGGGAGCCATACAGGTCATGCAACAAATGCGCGCTTTCCTGTTACCTGGAGCCGTCACTGTTCAAATGGACAAAACCCGCTATGGTAAAAAGTAGGATAATAGATGCAACGATTGATTATATAAAATTCAGCGCATCGAGAAAGGGATATTAACACCATTTCAAAAGAGCCGCCGACGGGATTCGGTCCCGCGACCTCGTGCTTACCAAGCACGCGCTCTACCAGGCTGAGCTACGACGGCGTTAAGGGTTAATCATAAGTGAATATAAATTATTTTTGAATTTACTCAAGAATAAAAAGTTAAATACCCTTAACTGATAATTAATACTCATGATTAGCCAGGACATAGAAGCAGACGATATAAGGCGTCAGTGGATAGGTTTTTTCGACCAGTACGATTACAATGACCAGATAAATAAACTTAGAAGCGACTATCCCGATGTAAAGTCTCTTTATGTTTCATACAGTGACCTTACAGGATACAGCTCGGATTTTGCTGAAGCTTTAATGAAAGACCCCTATTATTATCTTACAATTGGTGAATTTTATATAAAGGAAACACTGGGAATAACCAACAACAAGGTACGGAGGCTGAATATCAGGCTGGTCAATGTACCTGACATAAGCGGAATAAAATATGAAATACGAAACGTACGTAGTACCAATGTGAACTCATACATATCTATAAATGGTATAATAAGGAAAAATACTGAAGTTTTGCCCAGACTTCAGAATGCAGCATTCAAATGCCCCGCGTGCGGAGAACTCACCATAGTTCCGGAGGATATACAGAAACTCTTTGAACCTACGGCATGCCAGGCATGTGGATGGAACAAGGGAAAACTTAAGCTCATACCGGAGGAATCAGAATTCGTGGATACCCAGAAGCTGGAAATACAGGAGAATCCGGACAGCATAGATGGGACTTCGCAGCCGCAGAGGATTACCCTGATAATTGAAGATGATATAACGGGAAAGATATACCCCGGTGACAGGGTCACAGTGTATGGCATCCTGAAAGCGGATGAGAAACACATTGGAAATACAATGTTGACAGAATATAGCATTTACCTTAATGTAAACAATTTCAGAAAGGAAACGAGAGATTTTGAGGAAATAAAGATCAATGATGAAGATGAGAAAAAAATAAAAGAGCTGGCAAAGGAGCCTAATATAATAGACAGGCTTGCAAAATCCATAGCACCGTCAATATACGGGCTTGAAGTAATCAAAAAATCACTTGTACTCCAGCTCTTCGGTGGTGTGAGAAAGATTATGAAGGATGGAACCCACATCAGGGGTGATATCCACATACTGATGATAGGTGATCCGGGTACAGCTAAATCGCAGCTTTTGAGATATATGACCTATATATCCCCGAGAAGCGTATTTGCCTTCGGTAAAGGGTCAAGTGCTGCTGGACTTACTGCCGCGGCCGTGAGGGATGATTTTGGCGAAGGGAGATGGACACTTGAGGCAGGTGCACTTGTACTTGCTGATAACGGCTTTGCAGCTATAGATGAACTGGACAAAATGGATAAAAACGACACAGCATCGATGCATGAAGCAATGGAACAGCAGTCCGTAACAATATCCAAGGCAGGGATTATGGCCACACTTAAATCCAGATGCTCCATACTGGCTGCTGCAAATCCACGATTCGGCAGATATGATCCCATGAAGACAATAGCTGAGCAGACAGAATTCCCGCCCCCACTTCTTTCAAGATTCGATATTATTTTCAAGCTAATCGATACCCCGAACAGGGAAATAGACGATAAGTTAGCAGAGCACGTACTGAAAACAAACCGTCTGGGGGAGATATATAGAAGCATGGAGAACAGCAACATAGATATTACAGTTCCTGACGAAGAAAATTTTATAGCTGAACTCGATAAAGACCTGATAAGAAAGTATGTATCATACGCTAAAAATCGTGTGTTTCCAAGATTGAGCGATGATGCAATCACCATACTCAAGGATGAATACGTAAAGACCAGGGCAAGTGGCATAGATTCCGTGCCCATCACAGCAAGGCAGCTTGAATCCACGATCAGATTGGCAGAGGCGGCGGCAAGGGCCAGGCTTTCTTCAATAATTACAGTGGAGGATGCGCTTCTTGCCAAGGGTGTAGTTGATTACTATCTCAAGGATGTTTCTGCTATGAACGGGCAGGTAGATATTGATATACTCAGTACCGGTATAAGCACAAAACAGAGAACAGAACTGGAGATCGTGCTTTCAGTAATAAAAGAGGCCAAGGAAAATTCAGGGGAGCAGAAAAAGGCACCGGATATAGAAACAGTCATAGAAATGCTTAAGCAGAAAGGGATAAGCAGGGAGAGAGCGGAAACTGATCTCGCAAGGTTAAAAGGCGATGGATTTATTTTTGAGCCACAGAATAAAAAGGTGGATTTGATTTGAATACTATCAACATGAAAATACTCAATATTAATGGCGAGGTTCTCCTGGCAGCTGCAGACAGCGAGTTAATAAACAGAAATCTCAGGGAAGGAAGGTTACATCTTGAAGTAAAACAGGATTTTTACGGGGAGATGAAGGTCTCGGAAGAGACATTAATATCATCACTGGGGATATGCACAATAGCAAATCTCGTGGGTGAACGTGTGGTAAATGCCGCAATAGAGGCAAATTATATTGACCGGGAAAACGTAATAAGAATAGACGGGGTACCACATGCACAGCTGGCAAAAATAGTGTAATCCGTTATTACTGTTGCTTTGTCCGGTGCCATAATCTAATGGTAAAGGATATATATAGTTAAATAATAGGGAATAACTTACAATTAACAGGATGGTAATATGGCTGATAATAAGAAAAATGATGAAAATTTTCAGTATATCGTTCGGATAGCGAATAAAGATATAAAGGGAGAGAGAAAGCTTAACCTTGCACTGGCTGATGTAAATGGAATAGGTGACAGGCTGGCAACTATACTTATCAAAAAGTTCAATCTGGACAAAAACAGGCAGATCGGAGAACTTACAGAGGACGAGGTTCTGGAAATAAGGAAATATGTAGAGAATAAAGAATATGATGGAATGCCAGTATGGCTTTTGAATCATAGAAAGGATATTTCAACAGGCAAGGATTTGAACCTTCTCTCAAACGATCTGAATTTACAGATTAATGATGATATAAATCTTATGAAAAAAATGAGATCTTACAGGGGATTGAGGCATGAGCAGGGCCATAAAGTAAGGGGTCAGAAAACACGTTCCAATGGAAGACATGGATTATCAATGGGAGTTATACGAAAGAAACAGGAACAGAAAAAATAAGGTGATATAATGGGAGACCAAAAATTTCAGAGAAAAAGATATTCAACTCCGAGGCATCCTTGGGAGAAGGAGAGAATAGATTATGAGAAGCAGATTGTAGTTAAGTATGGATTAAAGAATAAAAGAGAACTATGGAAGGCACAGGCTGTTTTATCTTCTTACAGGGCCCAGGCAAGAACACTTCAGGCTAAGGTAAGATATAACGATCCGGTAGCGGAAAAGCAGTTCCAGTTATTACTGAAAAAACTGGATAGATTGAGCCTCCTGAGTGAAGGAGCCACTCTTGACGATATACTGGCACTTACACTTGAAAACATTCTGGACAGGAGACTTCAAACACTAGTATACCAGCTCAATATGGCAACAACGATGAAGCAGGCACGCCAGCTCATAACACACGGCCACATCAAGGTCGGGGATCATGTTGTTACAATTCCGAGCCTTGCTGTAGAAAAGAATGGAGAAGATGCCATAACATACAATGAAAAATCCCCATTTTCTGATGACAAACATCCAATAAGGCTTGTTCTGGCAGGAATGGTTGAAAAGGAAGAATCAGAGGAAAAGAAAGCAAATAGCAACGGTGAAGCTCAATGAATAAAATAGGAATAGCACATATATATGCATCTCAGAATAATACAATCATACTGATTACAGACCAGACCGGTTCAGAAACAATTGCAAAATCTACAGGTGGAATGGTTGTGAAAAACGACAGGGAAGAATCCAGCCCTTATGCAGCAATGAAAGCCTCAGATATAATTACAGAAAAGCTCAGGGAAAAGGAAATTACTGATCTTATAATAAGAGTGAGAGCCCCGGGAGGTAGCAGGTCAAGAATACCCGGTCCCGGTGCACAATCCGCAATAAGAACACTATCCAGGGCAGGATTCAAAATTCTCAGAATAGAGGAAGTTACACCAACACCTCATGATGGTACTAAAAAGAAAGGCGGTAAGAGGGGAAGGAGAGTTTAATCATGCTCAAAATTATTGAATTAAAAGACAATTTTATAAGATTCTCAATTGACGGAATTACACCAGGTATGGCTAATTCCATAAGGCGTACACTTATTAACGATATCCCCAAACTTGCAATAGAGAATGTTATTTTCCATCATGGAGAAATAAGGGATGCAGATGGGAACGTTTATGATTCTTCACTTCCCTTATTCGATGAGGTACTGGCTTCCAGATTGGGATTAGTTCCACTTAAAACCGATTTATCCTTGAATTTCAGAGATCAGTGTACCTGTGAGGGGAAGGGATGTGATTTATGTACCGTTACTTATTCTATCAATAAATTGGGTCCTGGTACCGTATATTCATCTGATATAATGCCAATCAACAATCCGGATCTCAAACCTACAGATCCGCTCATACCAATAATAGAGCTTAAAAAGAGCCAGGCAGTTCTCGTAACCTGTGAAGCAATACTGGGAAGAGGAAAAGAACATGCAAAATGGCAGGCAACATCCGGCGTTTCGTATAAATACCACAGGAACTTCCACGTGAATAAGGCAGTGATGGATAACTGGGAATTCTACAGAGAAACATGCCCAAAATCCATAGTCAGTGAAAACGATACTACGATAGTTTTTACAGATGATATACCATGCAGTTATTTATCACAGTTAATGGAGAGGGATGGTGTGGTTGTTGAAGAAGATGAAAATAAATTTATCTTTAAATTCGAAACCGATGGATCCTTAAGTGCTGCGGAAGTTCTAAAATATGCATTCAAAAGATTGCCTGAAAGATTTACATCACTCATGGAAAGTCTTTCAGATTAGAGATTTTTGAATTATTCTGCATAATTATTTTAACAATCCGGCCCAGTTAATTAACAAATTTCTATATTATTAATCAAATCTTAATTTACGTTTTCAGAATTTCTTATAACCCGCATACAATCATCATCCAATTCAGAATGCAGAGAATAAATAATGGATAATCATATTTTAAAACATAAACCATTGTAACGGTTATAGATCAATTTACAGTGGAGTGTTAATGCATGGATAAAATAGTAATAATAATCCGAGTTATGCATATAATAGTATATTTTCAATAGCAATGAATTTATAGGTTAAAATAATGATGTTTTATGACAAAAATCTCTGATTCGGTAAAAGTGATAGTAAGTAACAATCTTATTTATTCCATGGCCATTTCAAGCGGACTATGCAATTATACAAAGGTAGCTGAAAATATTCGTGATAAGGTAGAAGCCATGACCGGCAAAACAGTTAAATTTAACACAATTGTGAAGGTACTTGCAAATATGAAAACAGAAAAACCAGAATATGCAGATGATCTGGAAATACTTAAAAAATCATCTCTAACAATAGAATATGAATATAGCATACTTTATTTTGATGACATAAAGAAAATACCTGACAATACAATTTTAGTCATGAAAGAATCCAATATTTACATATGTATAGCAAATACAGGAAATCAGCAGAGTAAAATTGCACTTATAAAAATCATACTTCCCAAAGAATCATCTTTTACGCCTGGGCTTACCCTTTTAATTACCGATTATCTTATGACATACGGTATAAAATTTACCAACATATACAGATTAAACACTGAAATATGGATAATCATAGATAATT